>LSZA01000101.1 GCA_001637315.1 Phormidium willei BDU 130791
AAACAGAGCAACGAAGAACTGAGGAAGAGCAACGAAGAGGTGAGGAAAGAGAACGAGCGGCTCGCCGAGCTAGAATCGAAGCTCGATGCCGTGCTGCCGAAATCCGTTTCCAATTAGACCCAAGTTTAGCAAATCGTCGGGCGTTAGAGGCTATTTTGGCCGTTTTGGGGGAATATGGAGACATGTTGTAGACTCTCAAGGAACCCTCGTGACTGACGCTCTCCAACCACTTCAAGACCAACTCCAATCTCTCTGTCGCCTTGATGTTCTCAATCAATGGCGACAGGCTCATGGTTCCATATCCGAGCCTTTTAATCCTCAGACTTGGCTCAATTGGCAACCGGTTACACTGAATGAGCGGGGACATATTCCCTGGAGACGCGGGAAACAGGAACTTTGGTTAAGTCAAACTCTCGTCATTCCTAAGTCTATTAATGGCTTTGATGTGAGTCAATTTTGCCTCTATTTATCATTACGATGGTGGGCTGATTTTGCTCAAGTTTATCTAAATGGAATTCTTCTCCATACTGGAGATTTGTTTGACTGTTTTGGTCGCATTCTGTTGGATGAGTCTGTTCAACCGGGGCAAACCTTTCACGTAGCTCTCTATTTGGTGAGTCCTGGTCATGATGATGGGGCGTTGGTTACGTCAGATCTAATCTATGAACATGAGCATCTTGATCCGGGTTTTGTGGCAGACGAATTAGCAATTTGCCGTCAGTTTCATTCTGGGTTTTTTGCCCAAAAAAATAATACTTTAGTGATTCCAGATTTTGAAATTTTACCGCAAAAACAAGAAGAATTCCGGGAAGAACTACAGCAGCTACATGAGCAGTTAAATGATTTGTTTTGCTCACCTCAGGGAACTTTGTATTTGATGGGTCATGCTCATTTAGATATGGCTTGGCTGTGGGATGTTTCTGAAACCTGGACGGCAGCGCAACGAACCTTTGAATCTGTTTTAAACTTGCAAGCGCAATTCCCGGAATTAGTTTTTTCTCATTCTTCGGCGGCGTTATATGACTGGATTGAATGCCATCGACCTGACTTGTTTGCCACTATTAAAACTCAGGTTGAGCGAGGCGTCTGGGAGGTTGCGGCGGGATTGTGGGTCGAACCGGAGTTGAATCTTATTTCTGGGGAATCGATTGTTCGCCAAATTCTTTACGGGCAACAGTATGTTCTGGAGAAGTTTGGTCAGCTAGTGCGGGTGGCTTGGCTTCCGGATAGTTTTGGCTTTTGTTGGCAACTTCCTCAGTTGCTCAAACAGGGAGGAATTGACTATTTTGTGACCCAAAAGTTGCGCTGGAATGATACAACGGAGTTTCCTTATGATCTGTTTTGGTGGGAAAGCCCAGATGGAACTCGGATTTTGAGTTTAATGTCTGCCCCGATTGGTCAAGGAATTGAGCCGCAACCGATGGCGAGTTATTTGAAAAGTTGGCAAGACAAAACGGGATTGAGTGATGGTTTGTGGTTGCCGGGGGTGGGGGATCATGGGGGGGGACCGACTCGTGATATGTTGGAGGTGGCAAGGCGTTGGCAAAGGTCATCGCTGTTTCCTAGATTGGCGTTTTCTTCGGCAACGGATTATCTCGATCGCCTCCAAGGTCAAGTTGATGCCACTTGTCCGGTTTGGCGCGATGAACTCTATTTGCAGTTTCATCGTGGCTGCTATACGACAGAGGGCGATCGCAAACGGGCTAATCGCGAAGGGGAACGCTGTCTCTACCAGGCCGAAGTCTTCGCCTCCTTGGCAACGATAACCGCCGGGGTTCCCTATCCTGGGGAGAGTTTGGAGAAGGTTTGGAAAGACTTACTCTTCAATCAGTTTCACGATATCCTCCCCGGTTCGACGATTCCTGAGGTGTTGGCAGAGGCGAATCGCGTCAGTGCGGCGGGTTTGGCGACGGCTAAGGCAATTCGCGATGGGGCCATCATGACCTTGTTGCAAGGCCTCCCAGCCTCGACGCCTCCTTATCCTGAGGCGATTCCAGTTTATGTGGTTAACACTCTGACGTGGTCGCGATCGCAGGTCGTCAGTCTTGCCCTTCCTAACTCTGACAGGCGGTGGCGTGTTTGCAACCTCTGCGGCGAACCCTTACCCAGTCAGCGGTTTCAGGGAGAGTTACAGATATTGGCGGAGGCGGTTCCCGGCGTGGGTTGTGCCAGATATTGGCTCTATATAGATCAAGAAGCTCCCCAGGATAACCTATCCTACCACACAACTCGCGCCCCTGTCCTGGAAAACGCCAATTTGCGGGCTACAATTGACGCAGAAACGGGTGATATTCAGCAAATTTTTGATAAACGAAATCAACAGGAACTGTTCAACTCTCAAGGGGGTAATCAGTTACAAGCGTTTCGAGATCAAGGTCAATATTGGGAGGCTTGGAATATCGATCCCAACTATGAACAGTATCCCCTCAATCCCCCAGAATTAGAATGCTTCGATTTCCTAGAATCAGGGAACTTGCGTCAACGGTTACGAGTGGTGCGTCGTTTAGGAGAATCGAGAATTTGTCAAGACTATATCCTCGATAAAGATGCGTCTGTTCTGGTGATTGAGACTGAAATTGATTGGCAAGAACGGCAAGTTTTGTTAAAAGCGGCCTTCAATTTTGCCTTTAATACGGATATCGCGAACTATGACATGGCTTGTGGTACGATCGCCCGTCCGACCCAACCCCAAACTCCAGCCGAAGCCGCAAAATGGGAAGTTCCCGCCCTACAATGGGCTGACCTATCCACCAGAGATTTTGGGGTGAGTCTGCTACAAAATTGTAAACATGGCTATGATGCCAAACCCAATCAATTGCGACTGACCTTATTGCGGGGTTGTCAATGGCCCAATCCTGAATCAGATCGGGGTATCCATCACATGATCTATGCTATTTCTGTGCATCCAGGAGACTGGAAAACCGGCAAAACTGACCATCGGGCCGATGAACTGAATCAGCCATTACGGGTCTATACTGATATTACCGCTTCGGGTGGCGATCGCCCCCCCAGTCCATCCCATCAATGGCTATCTGTTGAGCCAGACTCCCTCAAATTGATGGCCCTCAAAGCCAGCGATCGCTATCCGAACCAATGGATTCTGCGCGTCCACGACCGTCATGGAGAAGCGCAACAGCTTGCTCTCGGCGGAGTCTTCCGTGAGATGACCCGAACCCGCGTCAATCTCTTGGATGAGACGCAAGTTGGTAATGAAACGATCGCACCCTGGCAAATTGCCAGTTTTCGGTTACAATCGCAGCAAAACTTGACTGGACAATAGATTGACCTCAATTTTGAGTCTATCACCTCTGAGATAGCCGGCAAACTAAGGTCAATCAAGTCTGAAGTTTCGTTACTAAAACTACCCCAAAGCCGCCCTAGTGCTGCATACTCAACTCGTCATCATTTACACCATAAGAAGGACAAGCTGCCGTGAGAGAACACAAACGAATTGGCATTCTCACCAGTGGTGGGGACTGTGCAGGCTTAAATGCAGCGATTCGCGGCGTCGTTCGCTGTGCGCATCAGTATGGTTGGGAGGTTTTGGGAATTTGTCAAGCCACCAATGGCTTAATGGCTGACCCCCCCAATGCCATTCCGTTAACCATTGCCAATGTTGACCCTATTTTAACCCGAGGGGGAACCATTCTCGGAACCACGAATAAAGGGAATCCTTTTTCCTTTAAACTCCCTGATGGAACCGTTTGCGATCGCAGCCAAGAGATTATCAACGGCTATTATAAACTGGAATTAGATGCCCTAATTGGCATCGGCGGCGATGGCAGTTTAGCGATTCTGCATCGTCTGGCTCAACAAGGAAAATTCAACTTTATCGGTATCCCCAAAACCATCGATAACGATGTGGGCATTACCGAGCGCTCTATCGGGTTTGACACCGCCGTAACGATTGCCACCGAAGCCTTAGATCGACTTCACTTTACCGCCGCCAGTCACAATCGGGTCATGATTTTAGAAGTCATGGGACGAGACGCCGGTCATATTGCCTTAAACGCCGGAATTGCCGGTGGGGCCGATGTGATTTTAATTCCTGAAATTAACTATAAACTCGAAAACATCTGTCAAGGCATTCAAGACCGACAAAAACGGGGTCAAAACTACACCTTAGTGATTGTCTCGGAAGCCGTCTGTACGGAAGCTGGAGACCACATGACCAAAATGCAGCAATTCGGAGAATGTCGCCTGGGGGGAATTGGTCAATATCTCTCTGATAAAATTGGTGAAGCCACCGGTGCAGAAACTCGGGTTACTGTCTTAGGCCATATCCAGCGGGGGGGAATTTCTTCTCCCCATGACCGTTTGTTGGCCTCGGCCTTTGGGGTTGCCGCTGTTGAGGCGATCGCCCGCAACGAGTATGATGTCATGGTAACCTGGCAAAATCGCGAAGTTCTCACCGTTCCCATCGCCGAAGCCATCAAAACCTATCGAGTGGTTGACCCTCAAGGAACTCTTGTCAAAACGGCTCGTGGCTTAGGAATTTGTTTAGGTGACTAATTCAAGTTGATCATCCCCCAAATCGGGTTAGTCGAAACATCATAACCCATCGTCGGGACTTTCTCTCTGATGAATTGCAGATGAGTTTGAGATGACTTATTGTATGGGTATTACCCAAGCCATCGCCAGCCAATTCAAGTCCAGAGTTGCCCGAGTCCCGGCTACGGTGATAAAATTGAAACTATCAAGAATGGATTGAAAACTCTTCATGGCGGTGTACGAGGATCGAGAAGCCTTTATTCCCTATCGACTCAACGATCTCATTGATTTTTGTGTCAACGATGGTCAACTCAGTCCCGAGGATTGTCAAACTTTTCGAGACTTTGCCCAAATTTTGGCATCTTACTATCATTTTCGCTTTAAGGACTACGCCACTCAAATTTTAAATAACTACGCGGTTTTCAACCCAGATCGAGATACTCATCTCCTCAGAGAACCGACTGCATCTGACCTAGAAACAATGGATGAACAGGTGGTTCGTCAGTTTCGCCGGGTGTTGAAAGGGGCCAACTACATGGAACTCTCCGATGAGATGTTACAACAAGCCTTAGAAGAAACCTCGTTGGTAGACTTACAAACCCATGTCAACTTTGAAGATTTTGACCGCTTTGTTTGTTTTTATCGTGGCGATATCTTTGAAACCGTTGAACTCAAAAAATGGATCTTTTGGACAGAAACCAAGAAATTAGACATTTTGCAGCGAGTCGTTATGCTAATTCGCTACAAAGGTAAAAAGCATTTTCAACTCCAGGGAATTGACCTAGAAGAGTTAAAATTTATTCCCGGAAAAATGTATGTCTATCTCTATAAAAACGTTCCAAAACCCGATCTTGAACTGTTATTTCCCAACGTTCAAACCAGTATGACCCTTAAAGATCGCCTACTTTTTGGTATTCCGGCGATCGGGGCCGCCATTCCCGCCATTTTACGGATTCTTCCTCAGCTTTTACTGGTTCTCAGTGTAATTCTCTTCTTAACCGTTGGCTCACCAGATATTGACGCCTTACAAGCTGACGAAGAAGATGTCGATAACCTGCTTCCCGTCCTCCTCGCCGTTTTGTCCTTAATCGTTGCTTTAGGAGGATTAGCCTTCAAGCAATATACCAAATATCAGAGTAAACGGATTAAATTCCAAAAAAAAGTCACCGACACCCTATTTTTCCGTAACATTGCCACCAACTCCAGTGTCTTTAGCAGTCTCATTCAAGACGCCCAAGATGAAGAATGCAAAGAAGTCCTGTTAGTCTATTACCATCTCCTTACCAGTAGAACATCACTCACCCCCGACCAACTCGACGATGAAATCGAACAGTGGATGGAGGCCCGCTTCGGTACAAAAATCGATTTCGACATTCACACCCCCCTCCAGAGTTTAGAAACCCTCCGAGGTGGGCCTGAGAATAAGCCTCTCCTGAGTTATGACGAGGACGGTCATTGTCAGGTGGTTCCCCTGGAGGAAGCGCAACAGATTATTGACTGGGTTTGGGACCGCATTTTTGATTATGCCAATTCCCTGTAAGGGCGAAAAATCCCCTCCTGGGAGGGGTTGGGGTGGGTTCCCCTACAAGTGGGTTTTCCGACCAAAACTCCCACTCCATATCTCGTTTCATTTTTTGTACAATTTGTCAAGCCCCAATCCTCATTTCCAGCAATTCTCATTCTGGAAATTTCGCCCCAGCCTATTGAGATAATTCTCAATAAGGATTCTCGAAAGCTGCATTCTTTCGTTCAAGATTGGGTATCTTGGACAGGATGCGGGTCAAAATGAGAATTGCTGGACAGTGACTTGGGTTCTTGACGACAGCAAACCTGGAGCCTAAGATAGGGGTGACAAAATTGCAAACAGAGAATTGAGAAACCCGGGGTGCCTAGCTTAATTTTTTTGTATCCGAAAGGAGACGAGGAGTTACAAAGATGCTAGATAGGCACAAAAGAACTGTAGGTATTGAATATGGCTATGTGAATATCCGGTACATTATGCGGGACTGGACTTTTATTCTCGGATGACGGTGATTCGTTTGCCAAATGGAAATCTAATGTTGCACTCTCCCTGCAATATTAGTCCAGAAATCAAGCAAGCGATCGATCGCATTGGCAAGGTTGCCTATATTGTCGCCCCTGGTACTTATCATTACCTTCATGTCCCTTCGGCTCAACAAGCATTCCCAGAAGCAGAAACCTATATTTGTCCTGGTATCGAAAGCAAGTGTCCCGATCTTGAATTTGACTGGATTTTGGCCGATCGCGCTCCTGATGTCTGGAAAGATGACCTGGAGCAGGTTTTGGTGCGAGGAAATCAGTTTATTTGGGAGATAGATAAAGCTAAATTGTCTTGGGATCGCGCCAAACTTGAGTTGACATCAAAAGATCGCCAACTCAAGAGATTATCAGAAAGAATATTGATCAATATTGGTATAGAATAGAGAACATTCTTCTCCAGGCTTAATATCTTCAGAGGCGATTAAATGGGCCCATAAACCCGTCTCTTCTTCCACCCAGTTAATATAAGTATTCGGGGTTTCTGAATGATTGCAGAAAGAGGCGAGTCCAAAAACGATATAAGCCTTTACCTGTTTACTTTTATCGTATTCTGAAGGGATAACAAAGTAATACTTAAAGACTTTTGTGCTATCGAGTAGCGATCGATCTTTGATTGAAAACTCCACTACGGGTGATTTTTCAATCAATGTTCCTTGAGGAATTAATTGAGTGGCGACCACTCCGCGTCCTTTTTCTGGAAATAGTTGAATTTCAATCATTGTCGTAACACTTTTATATTTAATTGGAGAACTATTCTATATTAGTTTATAAATTTTGTTTTTCTTTCATTAATAGATAATTTTTTTCTGCTTGTAATTGTTTCTCTCGTGTGAAGTTTTTTATGCGAAAATTTGGACCTTGCAATGCCGGGTTTTGGCAAATGCCAGCCGGAAGGGTTTGAGTATCAGCAAAAATAGCCTGAGCGACTTTTATATACAGATCAAACTCCAGAAGATAAGTGTATGCTTTGAGATCCCAAATTGATTCAAATTGAAATGGATCTATAATTCTTTGTGCGAGAATAATATTTCCTGTATCTACACCCTTGTCAACGTAATGTATCGTTATACCCGCAGCTTTTCTAAACTGATTGATATCACCAAGAATAGCCATATTCTCTATTGCGTACATTCCACGAGCATAGGGGAGAACCGCAGTATGAGCATTAATTATTTGCGATTGAGTCAGTTCTATCCACCACTCTTTTAGAATTTGAGTCATACAAACAAAAACAAAAGGTGGAGATTTCTGTGCTATTTCTCTAAGCCATTCTTTAGTTTTTTTGCTATTGACATTATTACCCAAAAAAATGGTTTTAGGATGTCCGCTTGCAGGATAAGGTGCGACACCATAAGTTTTGATCATTGCTTGCTCAGTTCGATCAAGATCAGGATATAATTCTATTAACGCTTTATTCCCTTCAGGAGTTAATTTTTTCTGACCGCAATACTGAGTGTGAAATTCTTTTCTAGCTTGAATCGTACTTTCGGATTGCAGTTCTTCTTTAAGCAATATTCCTTGAAATCCTGGTCGATCACTAAATGTATCAATCCACTGGGAAACTAAGTAAGAGCAAATGATGCTTGAATCAGAAAGTAAGTAAAAATCTGGGTTCTTCATAAGCAAGTGAACAAAATTAATTACAGCTTTTAATATTAACTTTAAATGACTTTATCCCTAACCTGTTTCCTGCCCTTATTAAGCTATCCTTTACCCATAAGTCCTACAATCCCCTTATGTTGGGATTTTTGGAGGTGCTGTTGCAGTAGCTTACAACTAAGACCAAGACTCTAAACTGGGCTTTTGCAGGCGGTGGCTTGGTAGAATACAGTATTTTGGCTGTGACCCCTGAAGTCTCAACCCGTTTTCAACGGGTTTTAGCTTTGAGCCTTGGGTTTAAACCCAAGGCTCAGTCAGGGTTTCACGACTTGTGGGTAAGGCATAGCCTTATTAAGGGGGGATCGGATCATGTCCGTTCCCTGTTCCCTTCTCGAACCTTACCCGATAACGAGATATTGCGGTTTACAGTTGCCCTCTAACACCAGTTTACAATATACAACACTCCGGACAGTTTTTGAAAGCCAACGGTAGAATGAAGGTTTCAGCCCTCTTCCACAGCGACCTAGCCAACGAGAAAACAAGGGTTTCAGCGCTTGCCTAGAAAAATGTCCGGACTATTGAATATAAAGTCTCCATAAGTAATCTAATCCATGAACAGTTGCTGCTGATCTGAACATAAGGAATTTCCGAATGTCTTTCACGAAATTCTTGAGAAATTCTTTTCATCGCTTCCCCTAAAATAGAAATTTGATAAAGGACAGCAGCTTAGGTTTTTAAGTCATAGGCAAAAGTCTCTTCATCCAGATCGGATGTAAAATCTAAAATCCGTTGAGCAAAAATCAAGGCATCTAAAATATTTCATCGCGTTCCATAAATAACCTCAGCACTTTCAAGAATATTTTTGCGTCGAATCCAGTTAGGGCTTTTCTCAATACTGGTCTTGAAAACTAAATCGATTGGCCGTCCGACGATTTCGCTTAACTGTTCTTCAATCTCGTAGAGTTCAAAAATTCCAATTGTTATATCTGGACTAAGTTTGACTAAAAAATCAATATCACTGGTGGGCTTGAAATCATCCCTTAAGATTGAACCAAAGACTGCCAACTCTGTAATTTTCCACTGTTGACAAAACTGGTTGATTTTATCTGAAGAGCATCCCATCCTGTGGAAAATTAAATTATTTATATTTTTTTTGTGAATTGTTCCTGAATGAGTCATATTTCCTGACAAAATAAATTATGATATGGATATTTTTATGTGATTATTAGTTATTTCATCACCGTAACCTTGCTCGGTTAAAAACAACTGTCGGTGACGGGCAAAATCCTCTTCACAAGTCCTTAAAGAATAGTTAATGGGTAATTGTTTTTTAGCAATTGCCTGATTGCTTATTTTTTTGTTGATTAATTATTCAATTGTAGGGGTAAACGACCCCGTATAGTCTTTGACTATACAAAGGGGACTTTCCTTTTGTCAACTCCTTGAGAAAAATTTGCGGATGGTGACAGGGTTTTTTAAGAACCCGGGTTTTTTCCAACCGGGTTTCTTAATTCAGACGGTGGGGCTTATCGATCGTGCGGGGAGATGGTTATTCGTCGTCAAGTGGATTGAAACCAATAAAAAAGGGGTTGTCAAGGGGTTGGGGAAATTTTTTTGGGGGCGGATTTGTGACGATCGCTGTCTTCGATCGAAAAAGTTAGCAACGCAATGTACGAGTTGCAACGGACGACATATATTAACACGAAATTTTAAATTTGACAGTGACTTGGGTTCTTGACGACAGCAAACCTGGATCTTAGAATAGAAGTAACAAGATTGCAAACAGAGAATTGAGAAACCCGGGATGCCTAGCTTAATTTTTGCTATCCGAAAGGAGACGGACTTACAAAGATGCTAGATAGGCACAAAAGAACTGTAGGTATTGATTCAATGTTTTGGCGGGAGTGGCAACAGTATCGGGGCTGTCTCTACCGTTGCTGCCTCCGACGCATGAGAGGCAACCAAACGGAGGCGGAAGATGTTCTGGGTATGGCTATGCTGAGGGCTAGGGAGGCTTGGCAAACCAGCAGCAAACCTATTAATAATGTGAAGGCGTGGTTGGTAAGATTGGTGAATAATCTTTGCACGAACCTGCTTAAAAAGCGCGATCGCCTATTTTCCTGTGACGTAGAGGAAGACCTATGGGTTAGCCAGGAAGAAGAACCAGATCTTGCCGCTACGCGGCAAGATCTCGAGTTATTTTTTGAGGGAGAGGTAAATAATTTATCTCCCAAGTTGCGGGAGACTTTTTTTCTCTACTGGAAGGAGGAGCTGTCTTACAAGGAGATAGCAGAACGGTTGGCGATTTCTCAGGGGACTGCCCGCAAGCGGGTTTCTAATGCCAGGGCCATTTTGCGAGAGCGATGGAACGAGTATGAGGGAGTGACAGAGGACTCTAGTTCTTCGTTGGCAGCGGATGTGGAAGAGACGAGTGCGGATGGGTTGTCGGTGGAGGAACCGGTCTCTGGTAGGTTGGATGAAGCGAAACGGAACCCAACAAGGGTTAATCCAGCAGAACTGAGGCCAAAAGAAGAACTCCAACGGTCATTTCTGTCGTTGCCGAGGAGAGAGCAATCTCAAAGGCCCAAACTTGGTTCCTTGTGCGTAAGTCCCGAACCCGGGCTGAAATCTAAATTGCAGTGGAGTAAGTTGGCCTGGGTTCCTCGACCCCAGGCAGTCGGGGCTATCTTGGCCAATGCAAGGTTATCGCTTCGGATTAAGAATAGATATCAATTTGAATTGCCCGGAAGATGGGTCTGGTGCCATTTTGCGTCAGGCCAGATTGGATGCGGGAAAAAAAGGTTAATCGGTAACGGGCGATCGGTATTTGGTGGAACCCCGCTTCTTTCTCTGCCTTTCGGGGGGCCTTGGGTTCCGGTTCCCAGCAGTTCGCCTACGGAAAAAATGGCTCTGTTATCGGGAAAATGGCCCTGTCGTCCTCCTTAAGAAAGAAATTTTCTCTATTTTGAGGCAGAAAAGTTCACAAACTGCCACCCAAAACTGTCTTATTAATAGATGGAGCAAGTTCTGTCTATTGGCCTTGACGAAAATTTGGGTACTGTCATTGCGAGGGGGGGTCGCGCCAAATAATGGCGTTTATTTGAGCGTTAACGCCCCCCCGTGGCAATCTCTGAGATTGCGTCGGCTGGCTTAACCAGTTTCTCTCTTGAGTTAACGAGGTTAACGAGTGTTTGCCGCCACCTCGCAATGACAACAGAGGCTCCATTGTGTTCTACTCACATCTTGCACCATTCTCAATTAGACCCGATCGCCCGCCAGGGATTAAAATCCCTGTCTCAAAGCTAAAGTCGGTTGAAACCGACTGAAAACAGTCGCGATAACTTGATTTTAGTCCTCTTTAGAGGACTTGAGCTTTGAGGCGGGGACTTTAGTCCCCGACGGTGATTGCAATTGGTGCAATATCTCAGTTCTATTAAAAAGCTGACGAGGGTATTGGCAGAAAAAACCCGGTTGTAGGTTGGGTGAAACGGAGTGGAACCCAACACCATTGATTTAGGGTTTCCAACGGCCAACCTACGGGGAAAATGGCCTTGTCACCTTCCTCAAAAAAGAAATTTCTCTATTTTGAGGCGGAAAAGTTCACAAACTGCCACCCAAAACTGTCTTATTAAATAGAAGGAGCGATGAAGTCAATCCTACTTTTTTGTTGAATTGTTCAAAATTGTTGATGAGGTCAGAAGTAATGTTGGTTAGGAATGCTCAAAAATTGTGTGCGGCTTTGGCTTTGGGAACAACAATGGCGATCGCCTCTCCTCTCAAATCTGTTGCTGCTCCTTTATCATGGGAAATCACCTGGGATGATTTGTATCCTGATAATGATGTAGTATTTTCCTTTGAGGGTGAGGATCTTGACAACAACGGAGAAATTAACTTCCATAATGGTGAAGTCTTATCCTTTGAGCTTGCGGGATTAGAGGAGCTAGGAGGAGGAGCGATCGATTTGGATGGGCTATCGTTTAATTTATCTAGGGAGGAGTTGGATTTCTTGCAGGTTTCAAACGATCGGTTTAATCTGGATAGTGTATATCCAGGACTATTGATATTAAGTGACTTTGAGAATACATACGACAACATCTCTTTCTCCAATCCAGTTGCGACGGCGGTGGTGGCGGAGCCATCAAGCCCCGAGCCAGCAGCTCCTCCTCAAGTAATAGGGACCGAAATCGTGGCGACGGAGATGGTCTCTGTCCCAGAGCCTAGCCTAATAGTAGGTTTTATCGCACTGGGCGGTTTTATGCTGGGAAGCAGAAAAAAGGCAAAAGCCTAACTGTTTGAACGCCCGCAATATCTCGTAGGGGAAAGTGGCATTTGCTAGATACGGGCAAAACTCTCTATTTTATTCTTTCCCCGCTCCCTTATTGAT
The DNA here is from genome assembly GCA_001637315.1 of Phormidium willei BDU 130791. Lineage (GTDB taxonomy): Bacteria > Cyanobacteriota > Cyanobacteriia > Cyanobacteriales > Geitlerinemataceae > Sodalinema > Sodalinema willei. The sequence goes on from LSZA01000101.1 coordinate 12,536, forward strand.
AAGTATTCAATCGTACATGAGATTAAAGGCGATCGTTGGGTTGAATATTACTGATGTGGTTAATGGTTGCGCTAGAGGTTTATTTGACTTCTATCAAGAGCTTCTCCATTCAGAATGTATCGCTAGGAATTCGTGGATAACTTATAAGTTAGTCGATAACTTTTAACAACACATCCAGCAAGAGGTGAAGTATCAACGGCAGCTAATAAAACAATAGGACGAGCGATCGCGACTTTTTTCGGATCGACAACTCCCTAACAGAAGCAGGAAGTTGGGCAATTTATTTTTTTGATAAAAAAGTTCAGAAAATTATGGGTAGGAACGTCTTACATTTAGAAAGCAAAAAAACGGTGGCATTAAAAAATCCACCATGTAATCCCATTGTAATCTATGGGAATCCCTCTTAGTCTAAAAGGTCTTGGTATATCAGGCTAGCCTACATTGTCTAAACCTTAACTGACTAATTATCTTTTCAAATAAGTTCTTAGGAGTTGTACAGATGAGAATTAATGATTTACTCAATGTTGTGGCAGAAATAATGAATCAGCCAGTGGCACAAGCAATTTGCTTGAGTACTGGCGGCTGGGAAGGGTGGCTACAATGCCAACTTTGGTATGCATTAACACAGAGAATACATCCTGTTCAAGCAGCTAGAGAAGTGCAATATCCTAATGCTCAGCAACGATGTGATTTAGTCGTTGCATTAAACCCTAATGAACCGGGACAACCTGCCTACGACATAGGTAAAAACGTCGAAGTATGGATAGAAATAAAAGCATTAGGTGGCAATCAGGTAAACAATTTAGATAATTTCATAAATGGTATACGCAATGATGTTCTCAAGCTAAATAATGGCAATGTCCCAGGGCTATCTATTGTTGTTGTACCTGAACTATTTCGAGATGAATTGGAGGGAGTTTTTAATCACAATAACTGGCAGGGCTTTATTAGGCGCGATATGCAAAACTCATCTGCATATTACTTGGGATTTGGCAATCTAAACACTGTCCAATAGCAAGTGCAGAATATTGATGCTTAATTCGTGTACAAAGATCGCTCAGACAAGCGATCGCCCTTTTTATCGAAAGCGATCGCCTCCTTCTTCTAACAAGAGCGACGATTTTTTAACTTCCTCAAAAAAGAAATTTCTCTATTTTGAGGCGAAAAAGTTCACAAACTGCCACCCAAAACAGTCTTATTAATAGAACGCAAAAAACAATCCTGGAGTAAATAAAATGGACATCCAAAAAAATAGAATCCGTCGTTTTGCCGCAGCTAGCGGTCTGGCCCTTCTCGGTGCCGTCGGTTTCGCTTCTTCGGCCCGGGCGGGAGAAGGCGGTATTGCGGGTAGCGCTGCTTTTACCATTAACGGCGGTGCGATTACTCCCTAACAAATGTCAAAACCAAAATTAGTCTGCGTGACCGGTTTGCCCCGGGCGGGTTCCACCCTAACCTGTCAGCTACTTGCAGAACACCCAGAAATCTACTGCAACGGCATGAGTTCGCCCCTGTTCGGCGCCCTCCAAGCTTTGAGGGCCCATCTCAGCGACAGCGAGTTTATGCTGGCCCAACTGGAGGGGGAATTTGAAACCACATATCAGAGGTTGCAGCGGGCCTGTAGGGCCTTTGCCGCAGCTTGGTGGGACGAGACGGAATGTCCGGTGGTGGTGGACAAGCATCGGGGCTGGTTGAACCAGATAGAACTGGCTTTAGAACTGGACCCGGAAGTGCAAATGGTGGTCTGCGTGCGGGAGTTGGGACAAATTTTGGCATCTATCGAGGCCCAACATCAAAAGACCCTCTGGCTGGACTTTCCCGACGATTTGGCCTCCCTGTCCCCCTACGGGCGGGCGGAGGCGTTGTTGGCTCCCAGGGGGGTGGTTGGCAGTGCCTTGCGTTCGTTGCAGGGGGTACAGGACCGGGAGAAGTCCCAACAGCAACGGCTGTTTTTCTTGGTGTTCGAGCATCTGATGTTAGAGCCGGTGCAGGTGATGAAGGAGCTATATGCTTGGTTGGGGGTGGGGGGCTACGAGGTGAACCCGCACAACCTCACGGTAAAACCAGGAGAAGCCGATAGTTTTTATCGGTTTAAGTATCGCCATCGTACTTATAGCGAAATTAAACCACCGGAACGTTATTGGGTCTCCCCTCGCATTGAGGCGGAGCTTAAAGGTAACTATCGATGGTTTTACGAGCTGTTTTATCCGGGAAGGCTCAGTTAACAAATTCCCTAACAAAAGCCCCGTAGGTTGGGTGGAACGAAGTGAAACCCAAAACTAAGTATATAAGGTTCTTCCGAACTTACTATGCAAGAAATCGCTGAAACCCTTACAGAGTAAAGCTTCCCGCTCAAACTTATAAAAAGGGAATCTGAAATCGCGAAATCCCTTTGCAGATAAAGGCTACAGGCATTTACGCTACATACCAGAGTCGGAAGAGCCGTATATAACAACTAACAAAAGGAGAAAACAATGGCTATATTTGAAGTAAATACAGCAACAGATAACGGTCTGGGCAATACAGCGGGAACGCTGAGTAAAGCGATTTTCGATGCGAACAACACACCAGAAGACGATACTATCGTTTTAAAAGCCGACGTAACTGTATCGGGAGTAATGAAGCGGCTGATAAATAGCAACATCACTATCACGGGAGACGACCCCGATACTGTTGATGTTGAGACAGCCACAATTAGCGGTGGCAATCAATTTCGCCCCCTGTTCGTCAAGTCGGGAACCGTCAACCTTAACAACCTGACCCTGACCCAAGGTAAAGCCCAGGGGGGGAGTAGTAAGCAGGGTGGAGGCGGTGCCGGTATGGGCGGCGCCCTGTTTGTTTACTCCGGTACGGTGACAGTTGAGGATGTCACTTTTACCGACAACACCGCCCAGGGGGGCAATGGTAGTGCAATCGACTTGGGATGGGAGTCGCAAGGCGGTGGCGGGATGTTTGGCAATGCCGGTGGCAACGGCGGCGGCGGTCTTTTTGGTGATTCGGTAGACAATAATGGTGGCTACGGCGGCACGGGTGATTATGGTGGTGGCGTCGGTGGCTTCGGCGGCGGCGGCGGTATGGGCGGCGGTAGCGCCGGTGGCTTCGGCGGCGGCGGTATGGGCGGCGGCATCAGAGTGAGCATCGGCGGCTTCGGCGGCGGCGGCGGCAACCGCGGCTCGGGCCTCGCCGGCTACGGCGGCGGAGGCGGCCAAGGCGGAGGCGGCTTTGGTGGCGGCGACGGCAGATACGGCGCTGGCGGCGGCGGTGCAGGGATGGGTGGAGCTATTTTCATCCGCAGTGGCTCCCTCAACCTCTCCAACACCACTTTTAGCAACAACAGTGCCACGGGCGGAACGGGCCATGAGGACGGTTTGGGACTCGGTGGCGCCATCTTCGCCATGAAATCCACCACCAACAGCAACCGCAACCCACAGGGAATGCCAACCAGCCTCCCCACCGTCAACCTCAATGGCGTCACCTTCAGTAGCAATACCGCCGCCGACGATGGAGGCACCCCCAGTCCTACCCCAGACACTATCGCTTCTGGGGACGACCTCAATAACGACGACCTGTTCGGCAACCAAATTACTCGCACTGCCGGCAACGCCGCCCCCAGCATAATTTCCAGCGATACAGCCAGCATCCCCGAAAACAGCACTGCTGCCACCACCGTAACTGCCACCGATGCCGACGGCGACGCCATCACCTACTCCATTGCAGGTGGAGACGACCAAACACTATTTAACATAGACGCCAACAGTGGGGCAGTCACCTTTAACAGCGCCCCCGACTTTGAAGCCCCCGGGGATGCCAACGGCGACAACAACTACATCCTAGAAGTTACCGCCAGCGACGGCACGGACAACAGCAGTCCTCAAACTATTACTATTAGCGTTAACAACCTT
>LSZA01000102.1 GCA_001637315.1 Phormidium willei BDU 130791
GACCTCCATCCCCGCCAAAGACAGTAACTTTCTCAACCAAAACCCCCATCTCGGCGAATTAACCCCAGCCGAAACCGGATTTGACGCCAAACATCCGCCCCAACAAGATTTAATTGATACTTGTGTCCACTGTGGCTTTTGTCTATCGACTTGTCCGAGTTATCGAGTCATTGGCAAAGAGATGGACTCCCCCCGAGGACGCATCTACATGATGGATGCTATCAATAAGGGGGAAACCGAACTCAAACCAGCCACCAGCCAACATTTTGACTCCTGTTTAGGCTGTCTAGCCTGTGTCACCACCTGTCCTTCGGGAGTTGAGTATGACAAACTGATTGCGGCGACTCGTCCCCAAGTCGAGCGAAATGTCCCCCGTTCTTTGGGCGATCGCCTCCTACGTCGTCTGATCTTTAACCTCTTTCCCTATCCCAATCGACTGCGGCCTCTCCTCTATCCCCTGCTGGCCTATCAGAAATCGGGGTTACGGCGATGGGTTCGTTCCACCGGACTACTCAAACAGGTGTTTCCCCGCCTGGCGGCGATGGAGGCCATTCTGCCGAACATTACTCCGGACTTCTTCCAAGGGAACTTTCCCGATGTCATTCCCGCTCAAGCAGAGAAACGCTATCGAGTGGGGATGATCCTCGGCTGTGTGCAACGGTTGTTTTTCCACCCCGTCAACGCCGCCACCGCTCGGGTTCTCACCGCCAATGGCTGCGAGGTCGTTATTCCCAAAACCCAGGGCTGCTGTGCCGCTCTACCGGCTCACCAGGGACAAGAATCTCAGGCCCAGGCGATCGCCCGTCAGATGATTGATAGCTTTGCAGGCAGCAACGTTGACTACATTGTCATTAACGCCGCCGGCTGTGGCCATACCCTCAAGGAGTATGGTCATATTTTGCAAGATGACCCCGAGTATCGCCAGAAAGCCCAAGACTTCGCCAGTCGGGTTCGGGATGTGAATGAGTTTCTAATTGATATCGGCTTAACGACACCCCTGCATCCCTTAGCCGATGGAGAGTTGGCGATCGCCTACCAAGATGCCTGTCATCTGATCCACGGCCAAAAAATCAGCAGTCAACCCCGGCAACTCTTGCGTCAAATTCCCCAAGTCTCCCTACGGGAATCCGTTGACGCGGCCCTGTGTTGCGGCAGTGCCGGAGTCTACAATATGCTACAGCCCGAGGTAGCCGATGAACTCGGTCAACTCAAAGTCGAGAACCTCAGCCACACCGGTGCTGATCTCATCGCCTCAGCCAACCCCGGCTGTTCCCTGCAAATTCAGAAACATCTGCAACTCCAGGGGCGAGATATTCCCCTCTATCACCCCATTCAACTGTTGGATTACGCGATTCGCGGTCAACGGCTAGAGATTCATTCACCCCAAAAGCCCTTACCACAAAATCAGGAACTTGTCAAGCCATAACCGCTCAACTAACGTTCCATCAAATGGGAGCCGGGAGCGCAAGTCACCGTTCCCTCAGCGGTGTCTGGAGGAATCGGCATCGCTGGAGGGTTCATATCCGGTTCGTCGCTGCGACAAATGCCCACCAGGGACACCTCTAAGCCCCGTTCATTGGGGACCATAAACACACCACTGGTGAAGCTGCGTAACTCCTCTCGCTTGGCGGTGGCTGTAATGCGAACACTCTGGGGAGTTGTCTGGCTCACCTCAAGCTCAATCTGATAGTCGTCGCTTTCGAGGGGAACGGGGTCAGAATTAAGCGGTTCAACGGAATCGGCGAACTCCCGGAACTCCAGATAATGGGTGCGTTGGGCGCGGCTAATATCTATGAGAACATCTAACGCATTGGCTTCGACGAGACGAGCCGGAAGAGCGGTTGAGGTGGACACTCGCTCAAACCGAGCCACTGTCTCGGCAAACTCAGTCGGGCGGGGTAAACCGGGTTCGGTTCCCTCAATTTGAAACAGTAACTCCCCCGATTCCGTGATTTGGGCGATCGTGGCCACCGTCTCCCCATCGGGTAGTATCAAATCAATGGCATGGGGCGAGCCTGAACTGACTTCATAACCAAATTCTTGGGACACCGTCCGTCCTCGGGGCAGCGTGATAATGAAGTGGAGAATCCCCGTCTCCGTGAAAATAAAGGTTAGAGGTTCACCGCCAAGAGCTGAGGGGGAAAACCATTGTCCCAGAATCGCCTCAGCGAACTCTGGGGCTGGCTCATCTTGGGCTAAAAGCGGCCGATCGCCGAAACCAACAAAATTCGAGAATGGCAGCCCTGCTGGGGACAAGAGCGCCCCGGTCGTCAGCAGAATTGTCACCGTAAAGCGAGACACGAAGCGGGATAACACAGTCATAAGTTTTCAGGCCAATCAAGCCGATTAGATCGCAGGGAATGGGGGATAGGGGATAGGGAACAGGGAACGGGGAACAGCGGATCTGGGAACAGGGAACAGGGAATAGGGAAGGGGGACCAACGTTTAAACCCGTTTTGGGTGTGGGTTTAACTCGTTGCTGTTAAGCGATGATGCGATCGCCTTAGACCAATACCCTCTCTCAATCAGAGGACACCTCAGGTGATGACTCTCGAATCACCCGAGTTTTGGGTGGGGGGTCATCACGGGTAGTCTCTTCATCGGGGGTTCCTCGTTCCTGTAGGTGTTTAAGCAACTGTTGTGCTGGAGAGACTGGTGGCGGATGACTCACATGAAGTTGAATCTGGGGACCCGTCCGGGCCAGGCGAACGATGGACCCATCGCAGGCGGGAATTTCCTCGATGGGAGCATCTTCGAGATAGGTTCCGTTCGTCCCCAAATTCACGAGATACCATTGACGTTGTTCATCGCAGTGGAGTTCCAGGTGATAGCGAGAGACGACGGCACTGTAGAGGACAACATGGTTATCCGGGGCGCGACCGATGCGAATAACTGTGTCATCCTCAAACGTCCAGCGTTTCAGCGGGATGGATTGGTGGGGGTGGAGGAGAGTTAGAGTAATCACGCGACAGAAAAACGGTGAGGTAGAGAGGCAACCCGGAGAACAACCCAGGACTCAAGACGTAGACTGGATAGGACGAGATCGTCGTTTTGCCCAATTCAAGTTTAGGTCAATGGGTTTAGAGCAACTGCCAATATGTATGTTCAACATAGTACGTTTGCCGCTCGGGTTGAATGGCCAGGAGGATCGGCTGTCGCGAGGTTGACCTCACTCGGCTGAAGTTGAACTGGGGGTCACTTCGGCCCCGGCGGCGGCATCGAGCAACCAGTAAATCTCCCCATCCACCGGTTGAATGAGACGGGAAGGATAGCTGGCTTCATCCCCCTCTGGGGTAAACACCTGGGCCAGAGCGGCTTGTTTGTTCTGGCCAGCAACGGCAAAGATGATGGTCCGCGAGAGGTTCAGAACGGGAACGGTCAAGGTGATGCGGGGGTCTCCATCTTTGTTCCCCACTGTGACGCTGCGATCGCAGACTTCCAAGGCCTCAGTCTGGGGAAACAGAGATGCGGTATGGCCGTCATCCCCCATGCCCAACAGCATAATATCGAACTGAGGAAACTGCCCTGATTCTAGGCCAAAAAATGCTTGTAAGTGTCGGTCGTAGGCCTGGGCATCACTCTCGGGATCTTGACTCTGGCTTGGCATCGGATGTAGGTTCTCGGGGGGGAAGGGAACGCGATCGAGCCACGCTTCACGAGCCATGCGTTGGTTACTATCGGGATGATCCGGGGCCACGTAGCGTTCATCCCCCCAGAAGACATGGAGGTTGTCCCAGGGTAAGTCATGGCCGGCGATCGCCTCGTAGATCGGTTTCGGGGTACTTCCTCCCGACAGGGCGATGGTACAGGTTCCCCGTTGGGCGATCGCACTCTGGATTTTCTCGACAATCAAAGCCACGCTGCGATCGATCACGGCGGTCTTATTGGAGAGAACTTCGATGTATTGAGTCATAGTCATGCCATTCGGGTAGGGTTGGCCCGATTCTAAAGTACCCCGTCTTCCCAGCCAACCAATTCAGGGACAAAACCCTTAGGGGTCAAACCCCTCTTGCCAGAAGAGGGCGACCCTCAAGGACAGCCCTTAGATTGTCTCTTCCCTCTTGGGTAGGGGTCGCTTCTCCCTCTTCCGGGGGGCGCAATTCTTTGTTGCCTTTTCGTTAAGTTTCAATACAAAACCCAGCCAGTTCCTCATAAACTCCCTTAAGATTTCTGTATCGATTGATACATAAAATAAGTCTTATCACCATGAGTATTGGCATTTCTCAAGAAACCATGACATCCGTGACGGGCTTCACTCCTGAAGCCGACCAATGGGTGCAATTGCGCGACCCAATGGCAAACTATAGTGCTGACGAAGCCTTGCTTCTATGCCAAGATGTCGAAGGCGACTGGGTGGCCTGGATTCCTAACTACGGGGAAGCCCTCCTCACCCGTGAGCAATTATTGAAAAATCTTGGTTAACCATCGCCGTCAAGGTGTTAACCTTAACGACCGAGATCATGAAGTGACTCAATCACCGCTGCACAATGTTGAGTGACAGCCTCTAACCCCTCGCGATCGCCCGATTGCGGGGGGTTAACAGGTTCTCCGATGCGAATCGTCACCGGAACCGATCGCGGCTTGGAGGAGCCTTGAAAAATGGCTTGAGTTCCCCAAAGACAAACCGGTAAAATCGGGACTTGAGCTTTAGCCGCAATCAAAACAGCACCGGGTTTGGGGTTGGGAATGCGACCATCGCGAGTCCGAGTTCCTGAGAGAAACACCCCCGTGGCCCATCCCTGTTCTAAATACTCTAAGGCCGAGCGAATTGCACTGCGATCGGCAGCTTTGCGTTTCACAGGATAGGCCCCATACAAACGAATTGCTTTGGCAAAAATCGGATTTTTAAATAGTTCTTCCTTCGCCATGTAAGCCACTGGACGTTCCACTGCACAGGAAATCATCGGTGGGTCAAAATAACTGGCATGATTGCTAGTCACCACTAGCGGCCCGGATTTGGGGACGTTCTCGACACCATAAACCCGTCCTCGGAAGTAACTATAAAACAGCGGACTCACCACCGACCATTTAAACAGGTGATATAACGCTAAGTTGTAGCCAGGTTCGCGGTTTTGGATCATGGGGGAAGGGAGGAAGGCAAGAGGCAAGAGGCAAAAGAAGGGAACAGGGAACAGGGAACAGGGAACAGGGGGGGAAGGCAAGAGGCAAGAGGCAAGAGGCAAGAGGCAAGAGGCAAGAGGAAAAGAACATCGGATAACCCACCTCTTTCCTGGGAAGATCTCGGGTGGGTTTCCTTGTGGGTACGACGTTAAAAGATGGAGATTACGCCGAAGGTTCGGCGAGGGCCTCTAACTCAGCGACAGTTCCCACATTGAGACAGTTTAACCCTTTGACGGTGCGCCCGACTAAGCCGGATAAGACTTTCCCCGGTCCGACTTCTAGCACCTGTTCGATACCCAATTCCGGTAAACTCAGGACAATTTCTCGCCAGCGTACAGAACCGGTCATTTGTTGCTGTAGGCGAGTTTTCAGGGTAGCGGCGGCAGTTTCTGGGCTGGGATCGACGTTGGAGAGAACAGGAATCGTCGCGGCTTTAAAATCGATGGGTTCGAGAAGGGTTTGGAACTCAGCGGCGGCCGGTTCCATTAGCGGCGAGTGGAAGGCCCCGGAAACATCGAGGGGAACGCTGCGGCGAACTTTCACCTGAGAGAGAACTTGCGCGATCGCCGCCTCGGTTCCCGAAATCACCACTTGCAGGGGGCTGTTGTCGTTCGCCAGAACCACTCCCTCGGTTTGGGCGATCGCCGCTTCGAGTTGGTCGCGATCGAATTTCATCAGGGCCGCCATCTGGCCCTCGCTGGCCTGACTCATCAACTCGCCACGACGTTTGACGAGGTTTAACCCGGTTTCAAAGTCCAAAACTCCAGCGGCGTACAGGGCGACATATTCCCCTAAACTATGGCCCGCAACGACCTGAGGTTCGGCGACTCGGCGATCGCGCAACAGATCCACCAAGGCGCATTCCACGGTATAGAGACAGGGTTGGGTATAGCGCGTTTCCGAGAGATTTTCCCCGGTTTCGCAGGTTTGCACCACTGACCACCCCAAAATGGTCTCAGCTTGCTGAAATCTCGCCGCCGCTTCAGGGAGGGCGGCTAAGTCAACCCCCATGCCCACGGTCTGCGATCCTTGTCCGGGAAACACCCAAGCGGTTTTCATAATTTCTGTTTTGGTATCAACGGTCACTTATGTTACGTCTCAAATGTCAAGTCTCAAAGCGTCCCCAACGGAAGACTGCTGACCCCCAGGTTAACCCCGCCCCAAATCCGGAGGCGGCGATGGTGTCTCCGGGCTGGATTTGCTGCGATCGCACCGCCTCGTTCAAGGCCAAGGGAATCGAAGCCGCCGACGTGTTACCATAATTCGCTAAATTTGTCAAGACTTTTTCAGCAGGAATCTTAAGCCGCTTCGCCACCGCATCGAGAATCCGTTGATTGGCCTGATGAAGTAGTAGCCAATCCACATCCTGCGTCGTCAACCCGGAGCGAAACAGAGCTTTTTCCACCGCTTCAGGGACCTTCTTGACGGCAAACTTATAGACTTCCGGGCCATTCATCGCGATGGAGCCATAGCCCCCCTGAGACACGGAAATCTCCGGGGTAATCGATTGCGCCTGAGGCTGATAAGCCAGAGTCAAACAGTTATTCTGAGAGCCATCTGATCGCATCTCGAACCCCAACAGGCGATCGCCCAACTCCCGCCGTTGCATCACCAGCGCCCCGGCCCCATCACCGAAGAGAACACAAGTGCGGCGATCGTGCCAATCCACCCAACGGGATAACACATCCGCCCCTATCACCAACACATTGCGATAGACCCCCGTCCGCAAAAACTGGGCCGCCGTCACCATCGAAAACAAAAACCCCGAACAGGCCGCCGTCAAATCAAACGCCACCGCCTGGGGAGCCTTCAACTGATATTGCACCCAACTGGCCGTTCCGAACAAATCATCAGCCGTAGAGGTAGCCAACACCAACAAATCCAACTCAGACGGATCTAATCCCGCCATCTCCAGAGCCTGGCGGCCCGCACAAGCGGCCAACTCTCCCAACGACTGGGAGGGATTAGCCAGATGACGTTCACCAATGCCCGTACGAGAGCGAATCCACTCATCAGAGGTCTCCACCACCTGAGTGAGCATCTCATTGTCCAAAACCGTCTCGGGCGCCACCCCACCACAGCCAGTTAATTCAAGTCCCAAAATTGTCATAAGTTTTGCCGGAGTTTTGCCGGATCATCCGTCTTCCTTCTTATCAGCCTTCTATTAGCCTTCTCGCCGCGTCACTCACCCAATTGGCCAGTCCAATTGGCGAGTCAGGAGACCAGCATGGCGCTATTGTTCCACCAAATGCTTCTCCTGGATGCGTTCAATCACCCGGTTATCCACCGCCTCTTTCGCCAAACGCACCGCGTTAAAAATCGTCATGGCGTGAGAACTTCCATGGCCAATCACACAAACCCCAGCGACCCCCAGTAGCAAACCGCCACCATGTTCAACATAATCAATCCGTTGCTTAAGGCGCTTGAGATTGGGCATCACATGAACTAAATCCCGTTCATCGAGACCCTGCAATAACTCATCCTGACAGAGTTGCAACAGGATATTGCCAACCGCTTCAGCAAACTTGAGCAGAACATTGCCCACAAAGCCATCACAGACAATGACATCAAACTCCCCGGACAACACATCTCGTCCTTCAGCATTGCCGACAAAGGGAACCCGAGGATTATCTTGCAATAATTGGTAGGTTCGCAGGGCTAAATCATTGCCCTTACAGGCTTCTTCGCCGATATTGAGCAGCCCCACCCGAGGCTCATCCCGGCCGAGGACATACTGACTATAAATTGTGCCTAACAGGGCAAACTGTTCTAAGAACTTCGGACGACAATCTACGATCGCCCCCACATCCAGAATTAACACCGACTTATCGGGATTCATCGTCGGGAACACAGCACCAATAGCGGGGCGATCAATCCCAGACAAACGCCCTAACCGCAACAAAGCTGCCGCCATCGAGGCCCCTGAATGTCCCGCCGAGACCACGCCATCAGCCTGGCCCTGTTTCACCAAGTTCATCGCCACGTTAATCGAGGCCTTGGGTTTGCGTTTAATCCCCGTCAAGGCCTCTTCGTGCATTTCCACCGCTCCCTCGGAGGCAACAATCTGAACCTCCTCGGGATTACGCTCTTGCCGTTGTAACGACGCTTCAAGGGCTGCCGGATCGCCGACAAGCAGCACCTCTACCCCTAATTCATCCTGCGCCCGCAATGCCCCGGCCACAATCTCATCCGGGGCATAGTCGCCGCCCATTGCGTCCACTGCAATCCTTGCCCTGTTCAATGCCATCGATCGAATCTTGTATAAGCCTTCCAAATTCTACCAGACGACATCTCCCCGCCAAGCCACCCGAGACAAGAAAACTGAACTCAAGAGCCGTTGAAGGGTGAACCTGGGTTGAGAGTTGACAGTTGAGAGTTGACAGTTGAGAGTTGAGAGTTGACCCCCCTCAACGGCCAAATATAGAAATCGAACATTACCTCTTGCCCTCTTTTCCCCTGTTCCCTGTTCCCTGTTCCCTGTTCCCTGTTCCCGATTCCCGATTCCCTGTTCCCTGTTCCCTGTTCCCTATTCCCGATTCCCTTCCTATGTTGAGTTTACTAAGTTCGGGGGCTTTAGCCCTCTGGTTAGATGCGATGGGCCTGATGCCGCCTGAGTCTCAGGTCAGTATTCCCCTCTTTGATGCCCCGGGACTGGTGCTAGAGATGGATGGGGATGAAGAGGCAGAGTTTCTCGTCGATCGCTATCTGACGGATTTAGACGGCCAGGGGATCTCTCGCCAACGTCAGGGAATTTGGCTGCAAGTTGGACCCGAGAAACTGGCAGGTCATCAAGGTACAATTCCTCGTTCGGCGGCATCCGTGACGAAAACGGCCACCACGCTGGTGGCCTTGCAAACCTGGGATTGGCAACGACGCTGGCTGACAGAGATTAGTGCCACTGGCCCCCTGGTGGATGGGGTGTTGCAGGGGGATTTACTGATTCGCGGCGGCGGGGATATGCTCTGGGTTTGGTCCGAAGCGATCGCCGTGGCTGTGACCCTACAAGAGTTGGGGATTGAGGCCGTCGCCGGAGATCTGATTCTGGAGAATCAGCCCTGGTTGAATTTTGAGCAAGATGCTAATGAGGTGGGTCAGGGGTTTATCGACAGTTTTGATGCTCGCCGTTGGACTCCCCCCATCGAACGAGCCTATGGGAGATTGGCGGCAGGAACTCCGAAACCTCAACTTGAGATTCGCGGCGATATTCGCGTTCTCGGGGAGGGAACCGGGGACATCTCAGAAAACAGCCTCGCTCAACCTCTAACAGAACCACCCAGCCGACGTATTCCGCTGTTACGCCAGCATTCCCTGCCGCTGCTCTCGGTCTTAAAGATTATGAATGTCTATAGCAACAATGTGATGGCCGATGCGTTGGCCGAGGAACTCGGCGGGGGGGCTGAAGTGGCCCGACGAGCGGCCCGGTTGGCGGGGGTTCCCGAGGCGGAGATCCAGTTAGTGAATGGGTCAGGATTGGGCCAGGAGAACCGCATCTCGCCCCGAGCGGCGGTAGCTCTGTTGTCGGGGATTCACCGGCGTTTGGCGGCGGGAGGGTTGACTCTGGCCGATGTGTTGCCGGTGTTTGGTCAAGATGGGGGAACGATGGATGAGCGAGCCATGCCGAAAGGAGCGACGGTGAAGACGGGGACGCTCTGGAATGTGAGCGCCCTGGTGGGGGCTGTGCCGACGCGCGATCGCGGGTTGGTCTGGTTTGCCCTTCTCAATGGGGGCGATGCCTATACGCTACCGTTCCGCCGTCAACAAGATCAGTTTTTGCGCGATCTCCAGGCGCAATGGGGGACGGTGAAACAACCGCGATCGCTGACGACGAGTTATCCCAGTCCTGACTTTGGCGATCGCGATCGCATCGAGGTCATCGCCGACCCCGCCTTTGCCCCTAACCAATTAGTAGGCCCATATCCCCCGAAGGAACAACCATAGCGGCCGCCTGGACGGCTTCTGGGGTACTGTTGAGGATGCGGCCTTGGAAATCGTTATTTTCCAGTTGAATCAGCACGTCAGACCCCGTCGGCAGGAAGCGCACGGTGGCGGGGTTGGTCTCAGCCGCCAAGACAATGCGATCGCCCTCAGCGGGGTTAAAGTCGGTAACCACATCGGCGAGATTCGGATCCACACGACCGATGTTCGTATTGCCCCGCAGCACGAACTGATCGGGTCCTGGGCCGCCAGTGAGAGTATCCTGGTCGCGATCGCCCATTAACACATCAATGCCAGCCCCCCCGATGAGAACATCATTCCCTTGTCCCCCTCGCAGGACATTATTACCACCGCCAGCGGTGAGGGTATCGTTGCCTAAATTGCCATGCAGGATATCGTTACCAATGCCACCATTGAGGATATCCTCGTTTTGGCCACCGCGAATTAGGTTATTACCGGCTTCCCCGGTGAGGGTATCGTTGCCCTGGTTGCCATAAAGCACATCGTCAATGGTAGAACCGATAAAGGTATCATTGCCCCCTAAGCCAACAAAGCCAGAAGGATTGGCCTGACTGAGTTCGGGAGTCAGAGTTAAGACATCATCGCCATCACCTAAAACTTGGAACCCTAGGGGTAGACTCCCTCGTTCAAGGCGGTTGAAAAAGAAGTTGAGAAAGTTGACTTCCATAAACGCTGATTGGCGCGAAGGAAGAATCCCCTCGACGAAGCGGGCCGCTTCAATGCGATCGCCCTCATCAATACCGTCCATCACCGACAAGCCATCGGTAATGTTGCCAAACACGGCATAGTTGCCATCGAGGAAATTGGAATTGACCAGATTGAAGTAAAACTGAGACGAGGCGGAGTTGGGATCTTGGGCGCGGGCCATAGCAATGGTGCCGCGATTGTTGCGCAACACCGGCGGAACCGTAATCCCCGCATCGCGAAAGAGGGTTCCAATCACCGGGGCGGCGGCCCCCTCGGGTTTAATTTCTAGGGGAATGGTGCGAGTTTGCCCGGTAGCGGGATCGGTGAATCCTTCCCGGCCCAAGAGATTGGTGGGAAAGTTAGGGTCGCGACTATTGGGATCTCCGGCTTGGGCCACAAAATCGTCAACCACCCGGTGAAAGGTGATGTTGTCATAGAAGCGACGAGAGACTAAATCGGCAAAGTTTCCTGCCGTGATGGGGGCATTATTGCCATCAAGGGCGATGGTAATGGGTTGTCCATCGACCACCATCACGACGGTCGCTGAACCGGATAGAGGAGCGGCGTTACTCATGGTTTGATTGGGTTTCCCTGAACGAAATCGGTTAACAGTGAACAGTTTTATTATTTACCACTAGCCGACGCGATCGCCCCTCGGGGAGTTCCAAGGGGTCCGGCGGCGGCCTCTCAGCGGCGGCCTGGGCGAGCAGACCCCAGGATAAAGAAACCCTGGCACTTCCAGATTACTGAGGTATACTGGGAACGGCATGGATTTCCCAAGTGCAATCCTGGTCATCACCCGCCCCAAGTTACCAAAATTGGTGACATGAGTTCTCTCGACGGCTAACCCCAGCATTTGGGCGCTAAGGCGTGGCGTAGTTCGGACTAGCAACCGAATGAGAGTTGAGACGCTCAGACCTTGGCTTTCGTCAAGTTGTGGCAGGTATCACGATGATCACAGATGATTGGGTGAATCGGAGGTTGGGACTCGCCACCCGTGAGTTTTTCGGGCTGATGGTCTCCTCAACCAACGATGATCCCCAGAAGAAGAAGAAGAACTAATATTAGAGTGCTGCATGAAAGCAATGGAAAAGTCAATATCCTTTGATGGACGGGATATTAGACTCAAGGTTGGAACCCTCGCTCCACAAGCCGGAGGCTCCGTCGTCATCGAGTTGGGCGATACCTCGGTTCTCGTCACCGCAACCCGTTCAACGGGTCGAGAAGGTATCGACTTCTTGCCCCTACTTGTTGATTACGAAGAACGGCTCTACGCCGGGGGGAAAATTCCCGGTGGGTTCTTGCGTCGGGAGGGTCGTCCCCCCGAGAAAGTGACGCTAACCTGTCGTCTAATTGACCGTCCCATGCGTCCCCTGTTCCCACAATGGTTACGGGACGATATTCAGATTGTTGCCACCACCTTATCGATGGATGAGTTGGTTCCCCCGGATGTTTTGGCCGTCACGGGAGCCTCTATCGCCACGATGTTAGCCAAGATTCCCTTCAAGGGTCCGATGGCGGCGGTTCGTGTCGGTTTGGTGGGGGATGATTTCATCCTCAACCCCTCCTTTGAAGAGATTCGCCTCGGAGATCTCGATCTGGTCGTGGCGGGAACTCATGATGGTGTGGTCATGGTGGAAGCCGGGGCCAATCAGCTCCCGGAACAAGACATTATCGAAGCCATCGATTTTGGCTATGAAGGGGCCTTAGAGCTAATTCGTCACCAGGAAGCCTTGATGAAGGACTTGGGGATTGAGTTAGTCGAAGAAGAGCCGCCGGTGGTCGATGACAAGTTAGAAATCTACATCCGCGAGGCGGCTGAGGAACCGGTGAAGAAGGTTCTCAGTAATTTTGAGCATACCAAGAGCAGCCGCGATGAGGCCCTCGATGAGGTCAAAGCGGAAATTGCACAGAAAATTGAGCAACTCCCTGAAGATGACCCGCTACGCCTGGCGGTGACGGACGATGCCAAGTCTCTCGGTAAGGTGTTTAAGGGCGTCACGAAGCAGTTAATGCGGGCTCAGATTGTTGAGGACAAGGTCCGGGTTGATGGCCGCAAACTCGATGAGGTACGTCCCATTTCCTGTGAGGTGGGTTTGGTTCCTCGCCGGGTTCACGGTAGTGCGTTGTTTAACCGAGGCTTGACTCAGGTGTTGTCGTTGGCCACTTTAGGCTCTCCAGGAGATGCTCAGGAACTCGATGACTTGCATCCTCAGGAGCAGAAACGCTATCTGCACCATTACAATTTTCCCCCCTATTCTGTGGGTGAAACGCGGCCGATGCGATCGCCCGGTCGTCGCGAAATTGGTCACGGGGCCTTAGCTGAACGAGCTTTGGTTCCGGTGTTACCGCCGAAAGAAAGTTTCCCCTATGTGATTCGCGTGGTTTCTGAGGTCTTGTCCTCCAATGGCTCGACCTCGATGGGATCGGTCTGTGGCTCAACCCTCTCGCTGATGCACGCTGGGGTTCCCCTCAGTAAGCCGGTCAGTGGTGCGGCGATGGGTTTGATTAAGGAAGGAGACGAAGTTCGCATTCTCACGGATATTCAAGGCATTGAAGATTTCCTGGGGGATATGGACTTTAAGGTGGCCGGAACCGATACCGGGATTACAGCCTTGCAGATGGACATGAAAATCACGGGACTTCCGGTGAAGGTTGTGGCCGATGCGGTCAAACAGGCTCTCCCGGCTCGGCTGCATATCCTCAGCAAGATGCTTGAGGCCATTGACCAGCCGAATCCTGAGTTGTCTCCCTTTGCACCTCGTCTATATAGCCTCAAGATTGATCCTGACCTGATTGGTTTGGTGATTGGCCCTGGTGGGAAAACCATTAAGGGGATTACGGAAGAAACGGGCTGTAAAATCGACATCGACAATGATGGTACGGTGACGATTTCGGGTCTTGACGGTGAGAAAGCCATGCGCGCTCGCGCCATTATCCAAGGAATGACGCGCAAGATTCAAACCGGCGAGGTCTTCCTCGGTCGTGTCACCCGGATTATCCCCATTGGTGCGTTTGTGGAAATTGCCCCCGGAAAAGAAGGGATGGTGCATATCTCCCAAGTTGCGGATTATCGCATTGGCAAGGTCGAAGATGAGTTGTCGGTGGGTGATGAAGTGGTGGTTAAGGTACGCGATATTGACAACAAGAATCGCATTAATTTAACTCGCCTCGGCATTGACCCGGATGATGAAGCGGCGGCCCGTGAGGCCGGTATTATCGGCTAGGGATTCCCTGACGCGGTAACATCGATCTCAATTTTGATATCTTCATGTCCCCCAGTTGACGACTGATGCAGGTCGTTGGCTGGGGGATTGGTTTGTTGTGGAGTTTGGCGGGTTCTGGCTGGGGCAAGCTACGGTAAAGGAGGGGGTGACTGCCCGGAATCTTCGCTGCGATCGCTGAACCCTAGGGTAGTCACGGTAAACGGGTGCGACGGAATACCTGTGATCGCTCATCTTCGCGTTTGGCTCAATAATGATTCATCACCACCGTTTTGGACGGCTTCTGGGAAGGCTACTTCCTCTTGTGACGGCGTTAACGATACCGCTGTCGGGTTCGTTGCCGATGTTGGGTTGGTCTCGGGTGGCGATGGCGCAGTCGCCGCGATCGGAGTCTGAGGTTCGGGAGGCTCAGATGGAGGCTCAGATAGAGGCTCAGATGGAGTTAGGGTTCGCGGTGTTTCAACAATTGCGGCAAACTCAGGGAAATGAGAATTTGTTGTTGTCGCCGTTGAGTTTGTCGATGGCTCTAGGGATGCTCTATGGGGGCGCTGAGGGAGCGACGGAGGAGGCTATGGCTCGCTGGTTGGGGGCGGAGTCGGTTGAAGGGTTGGACGGCTCTTATGGGCAGATTTTGGACCGTTTGGGGGAGTTGTCGGGGGATGTGGAGTTGGCGATCGCCAATTCGATTTGGAGTGGGGGGGAGGGGTCTCTCTCGCCTGAGTTTGTCGACTCCCGTCAGCGGCACTATCAGGCGCAGATGCAGGCGGTGGATTTCAGTGAGCCATCTCAGGCGTTAGGCCAGATTCATCGTTGGATTTCTCAACAGACTCAAGGACGCATTGCTGAGATTTTGTCGACTCAAGACCTTAATGAAACGACGGTGGCGGTGGTCTTAAATGCGCTTTATTTTTCGGGAGATTGGACGAGTCCCTTTCCCAGTGAAAATACGGAGATACGGCCGTTTACACGACCAGATGACTCTCAGGTCTATGTGCCGATGATGCAGCAAGATCTATCACTGGTTCGGGGTTATCAAAACAGTCTGTTTCGTGCCATTGAGTTGCCCTATGGGGAGAGTGA
Source organism: Phormidium willei BDU 130791 (assembly GCA_001637315.1). Classification (GTDB taxonomy): domain Bacteria; phylum Cyanobacteriota; class Cyanobacteriia; order Cyanobacteriales; family Geitlerinemataceae; genus Sodalinema; species Sodalinema willei. The sequence continues at coordinate 15,069 of LSZA01000102.1, forward strand.
ACGATTCGGAATGTATGTGTTTATTCCTCAGGAAGATGTGTCGTTGGACGCGTTTTATGAGCAACTGACGGCGGAGAATTGGCGGGATTGGCTACGTCGGTTTGAGTGGAATGAGGCGGGAGCAACAGTAGTTTTACCTAAGTTTCAGCTTTCAACTGAGGTGAATTTGCGTGAAAGTATGCAAGCATTAGGGTTGACGGAAATTTTTGCACCTGGGGCCGATTTTTCGGGGTTAACAAATGCGGCGTTTTGGGTGACGGTCATGCGACAACAACTCTATCTGGAGGTAACGGAGGCGGGGACTGAAGCGGCGGCTGTGACTGGGATTGGGGGGACGCGATCGGTGGCGTTTTCGATCGTCGGCGATCGGCCCTTCGTCTTCGCCATCCGCGACAACGAGACGGGACTACTGCTGTTTTTAGGCAGTGTTGTCGACCCCAGTTTGTGAGCTTAACGGGTCTGTCAATGCCCATCCGGATGATTTTGATAAATTTTTTGTGAAGTTTTGATGAAGTTTTACGGGGTTGGGTCGAGTGATCCGAGCAACCCCTGGCACCGCCTTAATTTTGAAGCTTGGACGGTCTGAAAAACCTCCCCTCAAAAAAGCTCAAAATGTAAACTTATGTCACAATAATCGAAGATCTCCGTAAAACTCGCCGAGATAAACCGACAGATTAAAATGGCCTTTTTTAAAAATCGGTCATTTTGGTAAGTGCTTCATCGCAGCTTTAAAAACAGCGGAAAAAAGTTGCAGTAGAGTGGTGACATCTCTCGAACGTCATCAGTTTCACCCCTTGCTCTAAGAGCATCTACCGTCATGTTTTTATCCAACTTCGCCTCTTGGCTCACCGGTCGCGTCAAAGAAGAACGCCACAAACAAGAGCAACTTGAAGACCTGACTCAAACCTTCATTCTAGAACCCATCTACACCCCCAGCGGTGTCGCGGATGGTGGTGACGATGCGGATGGCGTTGACTTAACTCCCGTCGATGACCCCCTCGACGATATGAGCGGGAACGATGATGTGGAGATGGACTCAGAGACAAACTCTGATGGTGATGTCCCCGATACCGATGCTGAAGAGGACATCGAAGCAGACGCAAATCTCCCCGAAGAGGAGAGCGAGGGAGACGACGAATTTGATAGTTCCAGTGACACCGGCGACGATATTCCTGACGAAGATATCGGCGAGTCGATTCCCTTTGACGGCGAGGGTGAAGAGGAGATGACTGCTGATAACGCCGAAAACTCTGACAGCGAAGACGATGTAGAAAACTCCGATAGCGAAGACGACGTAGAAAACTCCGATAGCGAAGATAGCGAAGACGACGTGTCTGAGGACG
>LSZA01000103.1 GCA_001637315.1 Phormidium willei BDU 130791
CCCACCGAGAGGCTGCTGCGTCACCAAGGAGTACGGTCCAGTGGAGCGGGCGTGAATCTTGTCATCGACCAAGTGAACCAGTTTGAGCATATAGGCTTTCCCTACAGTGACGGGCTGGTCAAAGGGTTCACCGCTACGGCCGTCATAGACCTGAATCTTACCGGCATTTTGGGGGTTATAGACCCAATCTTTACCGGTTTTCTCCCGGGCCTGTTGCAGCTTGCGGTTGACGGTTTGCCGCGATTGGTCGGTTCCGTGCATTTCGTCGAAGGGAACCATCTTGAAGCGGGCGTTGAGGTTATCTCCAGCCCAGGCCAACATACATTCAAAGATTTGTCCCACGTTCATCCGCGAGGGAACCCCCAGGGGACTCAAGACGATGTCTAGGGGCGTCCCATCGGGGAGATAGGGCATATCTTCCTGGGGCAGAATCCGGGAAATAATCCCTTTGTTACCGTGGCGACCGGCCATTTTGTCCCCGACTTGGATTTTCCGTTTCAGGGCTACATAGACGCGCACCACCATGTTGGCGCCGGGGGGCAGTTCGTCGCCCTGTTCCCGAGTAAAGACCCGCACATCGACGACACGACCTTTTTCACCGTTGGGAACTCGCAGGGAGTTATCCCGCACATCCCGCGCTTTTTCCCCGAAAATAGCCCGCAGCAGTTTTTCTTCGGGGGGTTGGTCGGATTCTCCTTTGGGGGTCACTTTCCCGACGAGGATTTCCCCGGATTCGACCCAAGCCCCAATGCGGATAATGCCGCTTTCGTCAAGGTGTCGTAATGAATCTTCACCCACGTTGGGAATTTCGCGGGTGATTTCTTCGGGGCCGAGTTTGGTTTGCCGGGCTTCGATTTCGTATTTCTCGATGTGGATACTGGTGTAAACATCATCGATAACGAGGCGTTCACTGATGAGGATGGAGTCCTCATAGTTGTAGCCTTCCCAGGGCATATAGGCCACGAGGATGTTTTGTCCCAGGGCCAGTTCTCCGCCTTCGGTGGCACTTCCGTCCGCTAGGACTTGTCCGGCTTCGACTTCGTCCCCTTCAAAGACGATGGGGCGTTGGTTGAGGCAGGTGTCTTGGTTGGAGCGTTGGTATTTTTGCAGTTCGTACTCGATGATTTGTGGTAAGCCGTTGCTGTCGCTCTCTTCGACGGTGGGACGTACCAAAATGCGCTCGGAGTCGACGTAGGTCACGACACCGGGGGTGCGGCTGACGATAACCATCCCCGAGTCACGGGCGGCTTGGGCTTCGAGTCCCGTTCCCACTAGGGGCCGTTCCGGGCGCAGTAAGGGAACCGCTTGACGCTGCATGTTCGACCCCATTAAGGCGCGGTTGGCGTCGTCATGCTCAATGAAGGGAATCAAGGAGGTGGCGACGGAGATAATTTGCACCGGGGAGACGGCCACAAAGTCCACTTGGTCTGGGGTGGTGGTGGTGAAGTCCTGACGGTAACGCACGGGAACCTGATCCCCTTGAATATAGCCTTCAGGGTTGATGGGGATGTCTCCGGGAGCGACGCGCAGGTCGTCTTCCTCGTCGGCGGTCATGTAGATGGGGGCGTTCTCCCGCATGACGCGGCCGTTTTCGACGCGGTAGTAAGGGGTTTCGATGAAGCCGTAGTTACTGACGCGGGCGTGGGTAGCCAGGGAGCCGATGAGTCCGGCGTTAGGACCTTCGGGGGTCTCGATGGGACAGATGCGTCCGTAGTGGGAGGGGTGAATGTCGCGCACGGCGAATCCGGCCCGTTCCCGTGTCAGTCCACCGGGACCGAGGGCGGAGATACGGCGTTTGTGGGTCAGCTCCGCCAGGGGGTTGGTCTGGTCCATAAACTGGGAGAGTTGGCTGGAGCCGAAGAACTCTTTGATGGCCGCCACGAGGGGTTTGGGGTTGACGAGGGAGGCGGGGGTGAGGGTGTCGGCGTCGGAGACGGTCATGCGCTCTTTGATAATCCGTTCGAGACGGTTGAGGCCGACGCGGACTTGGTTTTGCAGCAGTTCGCCGACGGAACGGACCCGACGATTCCCCAGGTGGTCGATGTCGTCGATTTGCCCCATGTCAAATTCGAGGTTGATGAGGTAGTCGACGGCGGCGAGGATGTCGTCGGAGGTGAGGACGCGGGTGCTGTCGGGGACGTTGAGACGCAGTTTTTTGTTGAGTTTGTAGCGCCCGACGCGCCCGAGGTCGTAGCGTTTGGGGTCGAAGAAGCGGGACTCTAGGAGGGAGAGGCCACCGGAGACGGTGGGGGGTTCGCCGGGTCGCAGTTTGCGGTAGAGTTCCATGAGGGCGTCTTCTTCGCTGAATTGCCCTTCTTTTTCGATGGTTTTTTCGAAGAAGTCGTAGTGGCGGATGCGATCGCTAATCTCGGCGTCGGAGAGTCCTAGGGCTTTGAGCAGGACTTGGGCGGAGAGTTTGCGGGTTTTGTCGATGCGCACCCAGACGAGGCCGTTGCGGTCGGTTTCAAATTTGAGCCAAGCGCCTCGGTTGGGAATGAGGGAGGCGTTGTAGGTGCGGCGACCGTTTTTGTCGACGTCGGATTTGTAGTAGACGCCGGGCGATCGCACGATTTGGTTAACGATCACCCGCTCGGCGCCGTTAATGATGAAGGTTCCCCGTTCGGTCATCAGGGGCAAATCGCCGATGAAGACTTCTTGTTCTTTGATTTCGCCGGTTTCTTTGTTAATCAGCCGGGTGGGGACGTACATCTGGACGGCGTAGCTGCTGTCGCGCCGTTTGGACTCATCGACGCTATATTTGGGTTCTTTAAGTTTGTAGTTACGACCGATAAAGTGAAGTTCTAGCTTTCCGGTATAGTCGGTAATGGGGGAAAAACTGTTGAGTTCTTCGATGAGTCCTTCTTCGAGGAACCAACGAAAGCTCGAGCGCTGGATGGCGACGAGGTCAGGCAGGTGAAAGACGGGGGCGGTGCTGGTGGTGGTCGTTTGTAAGTTAGTCATTCGTCTTCTTGGTCGGACTGTTGGGATGCGCTAAAGACGTGGATTGTTGACCGAGGTCTACCGGGTTAGGCGCAGGGCTACACGGCAAATCGAGGTTTCAGTGTGTGAAACCTCGGTCAATGTTAAAGACAGGCTTGTGAGCATCGCCTGAATGAGCGGGTTGTGGGTCGGTCGGGGGGGGGATTCCGACGGACGCTCGCTGGGATGATGGACGATTCAGGTCAAGTCCAGATCTTGGCATTCGTTTCGGAGTCTGCGGTTGCGCGGGCGGGGTTTGCGATCACGGTGATCTCGAGGCGTTTAAACCTCAACCGGTGTCAGACCAAAGCAGGCGATCGCATTCTGCCGAGTTTGGTCTGCTAGGTCAGTGAAGGATACACCCCGCAGTTGGGCCAGGGTTTCGGCAACGTAGCGCACGAAGGCGGGTTCGTTGCGTTTGCCCCGTTTGGGGACGGGGGCGAGAAAGGGACAGTCGGTTTCAATTAAAAGGCGATCATCGGGGACGAGCTGGGCGGATGCTTGCAAGGTTTGGGCATTTTTAAAGGTGACGATACCACTAAAACTAATATAAAACCCCAAATCCAGAAAGGCTTGGGTTTCTTCGGGGGTTCCGGCCCAGCAATGCATGACTCCTCGGGGCTGACCGCCGCGATCGCGAAAGTCCTGTAACTGCTCCACGAGAGCGCCAGCGGCGTCTCGACAATGGATAATCACAGGCAGATCAAGAGCCTCAGCGATGTCAAGTTGTCCCCGCAGGGCGGCATATTGCTCGGGCCGGTTGTCGGCTTTGAAAAAATCTAGCCCTGTTTCACCGATCGCCACTACCCGCGTCTCGTCTTGAGCTAAACGGGTAATCTCTTGGCCGAGATTGTCGGTCCAGTCCTGAGCATCGAGGGGATGTAACCCCACGGCTAGGGACATCTCTGGCACTTGGGCGGCGATGGCCTGGGTGCGAGAAAACTCCCGAGGATGGACGCATGAATGAACCAGGTGGCTCACCCCGGCGGCTCGCCAGCGATCGCGAACTTGCTCGAAGTCCGCCTCGAAACGGTCAAAGTTGACGTGAACGTGGGTGTCAATAAGCGTCATGCGATCGGCTCAATGGTCGTCGGCCGCGCGAATTAGGCGGCGGTGTCTTGTGGTTTGAGGGCTTTAGCCAGACGCGCTTTTTTGCGGGCGCCGGTGTTGCTGTGCAGTACACCTCGTTTGACGGCTTTGTCAATTTTGCTATAGGCCAGGTTCATATGCTGTTGAACCTCTTCTAAGGCCTCGGGACTTGGGTGACTTTGGTAGGCCTCGACGGCTGCAAAGTACTTCTTCATCAGCGTGCGGATGGCTGACTTATGAGATTTATTGCGTAAGCGGTTGCGCTCGTTGATTTGAATGCGTTTGATTGCAGACTTAATGTTTGCCACCGATTAACTCCCCTATGTAGATCAATTCTGTTTACGTTTACTTTGGCTGTTCTTACCAGACATACTAATATAGCATCTCATTTGTGAGAAGTCGCGCTTTCTGAAAAAATCCGCGCTAAGCTGATAGGGTAATCAGTCTAAGTTGGGTTGCTCCCTCTGGCTCCGGGGCGGGCGATCGCATCCAGGCTATCCTGGCGACTTCACTTTGGGGCAGACACGCGCGGAGGCATTCTGTAACATCCCATGCTGCGAATCATCACTCAGCGATCCGAAGCCGAGTCCGAGTTACGGCGAATCATGAACCGCACCCAGTCCGATGGGGTGCTAGAACAAGAAGCGAGCGTGCGAAGGATTGTCGACACGGTTCGCCAACAGGGGGATGCGGCTCTACTACGCTACACCCAGGAGTTTGACGGCCAATCCTTGACCCGTGCTCAATTGCGAGTCACGGGTTCAGAACTTGATGCGGCGTATCAACAAATTCCTAAACGGCTCTTGGATGCGATTCAACTGGCCGTGAAACAGGTTGAAGCCTTCCATCGTCAGCGGGTTCCCAAAAGTTGGGTTGATTTTAGCAAGGATGGCGTTGTCCTGGGGAAACGCTACACGCCAGTTGATCGCGCGGGACTCTATGTTCCGGGGGGTCGCGGTGCCTATCCCAGTACAGCGATTATGAATGCGGTTCCGGCCAAAGTGGCGGGGGTTGAGGGGATTGTCATGGTTACGCCGCCGGGGGATGATTTACGGATTGATCCGGCGGTGTTGGTGGCGGCCCAGGAAGCGGGAGTGCAAGAGATTTATCGGGTTGGGGGGGCCCAGGCGATCGCGGCCTTAGCCTACGGAACCAATACGATCGCTGCGGTGGATGTGATCACCGGTCCTGGAAATATCTATGTCACCCTGGCCAAGAAAATGGTCTTTGGAACGGTGGGGATTGATTCGTTAGCCGGACCGTCGGAAGTGTTGGTGATTGCCGATAGTCAGGCCGATCCGAGTCACGTCGCGGCGGACTTACTGGCTCAAGCTGAACATGACCCGATGGCGGCGGCGATTCTGCTGACGCCGGATTCGGCTCTGGCCCGTCAGGTGGTGGCTGAGGTTGAGGCCCAGTTGAGCGACCATCCGCGACGGTTGTGGACGGAGAAGGCGATCGCCCATTATGGACTGGTGGTGGTGGTGGATTCCCTGGCCGAAGCCGCTAACCTCTCGAATCAGTTTGCCCCAGAACACCTGGAACTCGAAATCGCCGATCCCTGGGAGTTGGTCCCGCAGATTCGTCATGCGGGGGCAATTTTCCTGGGCTATTCGACCCCAGAAGCCGTCGGCGATTACTTGGCTGGTCCTAACCATACCCTACCCACCTCTGGCGCCGCTCGCTACGCCTCAGCCTTGGGTACGGAAACCTTTATGAAGCATTCGAGTCTGATTGAATACTCTCCGTCAGCCTTGCAAACGATGAGTGAGGCGATTCAAACCCTCGCTGATGCGGAAGGCTTACATTCTCACCGGGAGTCGGTTCGGTTACGAACTCAGTTTAAGACGCAGACTCCCCCAGATTCTCCAGAGTCTTAAGTTCACCCTGCCTGGTTTTGGTTGTTTTTGTCAGACCAACTAGGACGTTACATTGAGCTAAAACAACTACAATAAAAAGACTTTAGGATTTTCGGTCGTTTATTGTTAAGTGTCTATGGTGCGCTATTTCTTCAGGCTGCTTCAACTTTCGCTGCTGACTTTGGCTACTCTGGCGGGAGACCTGGCGCTGACCCCAGCGTTGGCTGAGGGACATGATGAGTTGACCACCTACGAGTATTACGTCCATCGTTGTCAGAAGGGGAGCGATCGCGAGGCGGTGGTGGCCTGTGAGAAGGCGTTGGCCCTGCGGCCCAATGATGTCAGCACTTGGACGAATTTGGGGGTGCGTCTGGGGAATTTGGGGGACTATGAGGCGGCCCTGGTGGCCCATAATCGGGCGCTGAGACTGCGTCCGAGGTACGCTCTGGCCTTGCTCAATCGTTGTGCCGATCAGATAGCTTTAGGGCGCTGGATTGAGGCGGTTTCGTCCTGTGAGAGCGCATTGGAGGGAGATGGGGGCTGGGGGGAGTTAAGCGCGGCGATCGCTTGGTATAATTTGGGCCTGGCTCAACAGGGTCTCGATCGCTACAGTGAGTCTCGTGAGGCTTTGATACAGGCGATCGCCTTAGATCCTGAACAGGCCGCCGCCTGGAATCGTCTTGGCTATGCCTGGGAGCGCTTGGGGGACTATGATGAGGCCCGACAGGCCTATCGTCGCGCCGTGGAACTGGCCCCAACAACACCGAGGTATCGCGAGGATCTCAACCTCATACAACGGCGTTTGCCGTTTTAAGGTGATCGGTCAGTCCTGCGCGAGAGTTGAAGCGAAAATTCTAAAGGAAAGCAAAAAAAATCCCCAGCCCCGATAAACCATGTTATGGTGGTTAGAGAGATAGAAGAATTATCGGTCATAGTGTTTGTTTTTGGTATTAACTGGTTTTCTCCCGTTTAGTCTGAGCAAGCTTCACTCCGAAATCTCCATCTCTGCACGCTGTTTGATTTTGGAGACCCTCGATGTCCGTTTACGTTGGAAATCTTTCTTATGAAGTCACCTCTGAGGATTTAAGTGACGTTTTCTCAGAATATGGGACGATTAAACGGATTCACGTCCCGACGGACCGTGAAACCGGTCGTATGCGGGGATTTGCATTTGTAGAAATGGAACAGGAATCCGAAGAAGCCGCCGCAATTGAAGCCCTAGATGGGGCAGAATGGATGGATCGCGTTATTCGGGTTAACCCTGCCAAACCCCGTACCGACAAACCTCGGTACAACCGCCGTTAGGTTAATTTTAAGTCTTGAACGGTTAGCATTGCTGTCCGTGATGGTACGGTATGCTGGCACATTGTATAATTGCGCTGAGTCGTTACACGGCGAATCACATCATCAATGTCTAGCCGTCAAGCCAAGGTTTCAGTCGTTTAACAGATCGTTTTGTGAGAGAATCTCATAACTCGGAGGAATTAAATGACAAGCCTTCGTAAGAGGAACGGGAAAGTTTCCGAGCCTCTTTTTTTTCAAACTGTGAACTGTGAGTAGAAGGGAAGTGCATGACTCAAATTATCTTGGGTGATAGTGAACCCATCGAATCCGCATTACGTCGCTTCCGGCGCAAAGTCTCCCGCGCGGGACTCTTTTCGGATATGAAAAAGAATCGGTGTTTTGAGACTCCAGCGGAGAAACATAAACGCAAGGAGATTGCTCGTCACCGTGAGCGTCGGCGTTTCCGTAATCGTCGGAAATCTTATTAAGATAACTAGGGGAGTAAACGAACGTTTACTCCCCTTTTTTTTGCGGAGGTTTAGGGGTTAAGACTGGGGTCGTTTAAAATAGCAGGCGGTGGTCGATCGCTCACTGCGACGACTATCTGGCGCATAGAGACAGGTGACCATCTCAAAGCCGAGATCTCCTAAATCTTGAATTTGTTGGGTGAAGGTTTCAAAGTTGGGGTCGCTTTCTTGAGTGGCTGAGACGGAACGATAGTCCCAACGAATGGCTGGTCTGGGTCGGTTGCGAGGGGTGTCTGGAGGTGAAAATTGCGCCGAGACGGGACCGAGAAAGAGAACTAGGCCGAAAAGACTCAGACAGATCACATTGACGACAACAAGCCAAGACCAACGTTTACGATTTATTTGGCGATTCATGAAGATTGTTCCAAAACGATTGTAATGGTTCTGCTGACCCTAGATGATGCGTTAGATGAGGTTTTAGGTGATGCGTTGGTAATGTTCGATCGCCGTTTGAGCGATCGCCTGCCAACTATAATACTGAGTAGCATAGGTACGAGCATTGTTCCCCCGTCGCTGACAGTCATCGAGATTGGCTAACGCATCGAGGAGGCGATCGCGAACCGACTCGACCGAACAATCGGCCACCCAGCCAGACTCCGACGACGCCACCGCCTCACAAATCTGGACGCGATCGGAAATTAACACCGGTGTACCCACTCCCATCGCTTCAGCCACGGCGATGCCAAAATTCTCATAATAGGACGGTAGCACAAACAAGTCAGCGCGGTGCAGTAGGGCCGCTTTCGTCTCGCCGCTGACAAAGCCGGTGAGGCGAGTTTGTCCGTGAATCGAGGAATTGCCGAGGCGATCGCCAATCTTCTGTTCATAGGCGGGATCTTGAGGATTACTCCCGGCTAAAACAAACTGAAACTCAACTCCCTTCGCGGCGATGGCCTCCAACGCTGGAATCAACAAATCTAGGCCTTTCTTCGGTTCCACCCGTGACATAAACAGAACCAGGGGCCGAGTTGCGTCCACTCCCAACGCCTGAACGATCTCTTGCATTCTCGCTGGGGAGTCTGGCGGCGTGACTCCCAGCGGAATGACCCAATCTTGAGTTTTGACCCCGAAGCGGTGCGAAATTTTGGCTTCTTCGGCGGTGGTGAAATGGATGGCGGCGGCCTGGGCCAAGTTATCTCGTTCTAACACCCTGGCGTAGAGGTCTTTCAGGCGGGATTTTTTGCGTAAATCCGCCGGATCGAGGGTTCCTAAGGGTCGCAACACATAGGGAACCCCTCGTTGACGACAAATCCAAGCCGAGAGGCTACTGACGGGGGAGAAGAGTGCGTGAATATGGACCAAATCATAGTCTCTGGCGTGGTTCCACAGCCATTGAAACAGGGGAAGGGAGAATTTATAACGGCGGAAGGGAGAACAGCGACAATAGCGAATCTGGTAGCCATCTTGGGGAATGGCTTGATTGAGGGGAACATCGAGGGGATCTTGTCCTGAGTCGCCGTTGGAGTCGGTGGTGAGGAGGGTTAGGTCAACGCCTTGTTCGGCTAAGGCTTGGGAGAAGCCTAAAATCATTTGACTCGGACCGCCATAGACGAGGGAGACGGAGGGGACAATTTGCAAAACTTTCATGGCGATCGCCGTCTTGGGGATAGAGAGATGTCCTGTTCTAGGATAGTGGAAACTCTCCCCAACTGGGGAAGTCGGTCAGTCTAGGGCGACTGAGTCGCTAGTATGGGAAGATGTGGATGCGATCGAACCGCTACATCTGCTGCTTCTCATTCTCGTTAGCTATGGACGCTTTTAGATTTGCGATCGTCAGTGATTTACATATTGCTCTTCCCCATACCATTTGGGATAGTCCAAACCGGTTTCATTTGGTGGAGGTCTCGATTCCGGTGTTGGAGACGATTTTAGATCGCCTCAGTGGACTGGAGTTAGAGTTTTTGCTGATTCCGGGGGATTTAACGCAACATGGGGAACCGGAGAATCACCGCTGGTTAGCCAAACGCCTGGGGGAACTTCCCTATCCGGTGTATGTGATTCCGGGAAATCATGATATCCCGGTGGCGGTGGCCAATGACCATTCGATTGGGATGGCGGACTTTGCGGGGTATTATCCCCATTGTGGCTATGGCCAGCCTCATGGGTTAGATTACACCGTTGAGTTGCGTCGGGGGTTACATCTGATCGGCTTAAACTCCAACCACTTCAACGCCGAGGGAAAGCAGGTGGGGAGGGTGTTGGAGTCGCAGTTAGACTGGTTGGATGACCAATTGCAGCAACTCCGGGGAGAGGAGGTGTGGCTGATGGTGCATCATAATGTGATTGAACATCTCCCAGGCCAGTCTGAAAATGGTTTGGGCCGACGCTATATGTTGGAGAATGCACCGCAGTTACGGAGGGTGTTGCGATCGCATGGGGTGCAATTGGTGTTTACGGGCCATCTTCATGTCCAGGATATCGCCCAAGCGGGAGATCTCTATGACATTACGACGGGATCTACGGTGTCTTATCCTCATCCTTATCGGGTTTTGGAGTATCGGCGGGATACTCAAGGACAGACTTGGCTACAAATTGAATCGGGGAGAGTTGATGGGGTGCAGGATTGGGAAAATCTCGCTCAACTCTCTCGCGATTGGATGGGCGATCGCGCCTATCCTTTTATGCTACGCTTACTGACCGATGCTCCTCTCTATCTCTCCCGAGAGTCTGCCGAGCCTCTTATCCCTAGTTTGCGCTATTTTTGGGCTAACATCGCCGACGGGGATGCTCAGTTTGAATTTCCCCATTTTCCCAGCCAACCGCGCCAGTTTTTTGAGTCGTTCTCCGCCATTCATCCAGAGGGACATTTGGCGTTAATTGACAATCATATCGCCCTCAAATTGACCTCTTCGCTTTAATCTGCTTGTCCTTGTCCCGGTTTCTCTTATTCCGCTGATGGTCTCTAACGCCAAACTCCGACGCTGGGCGATCGCCTTTATTTTGGGACTCTTCCTAGTCATTATTGCGGGAGAAATTCTGGTTGAAAAAATTGCTATTTTTGGCTTTCACGACATCATTGATATTGACAATCCTCAAAAACAACTGCCCCGACGACCCGAATTTAGCGCCGATTATAGTATCGATAAATTTGAAGACTTTTTGCGGCAGTTGCTAGAGCGCAATTATTGGTTTTTGTCGTCAAATGACCTTTATAACTACTATTATAAACAACCCGCTGATCCACTTCCCGAAATTTATAAGTCTCGCCCCAAAGTGATGATTACCATTGATGATGGCTATCGAGACGCTCATCTTAATGTTTTGCCACTTTTGCAGCGAATTTATCGAGAAACCGGCGAGAAAATCACGGTCGTTTGGTTTATCAACTCCTCGTTTATGGGGGTTCCTGGGACTTATTTAGAACACGCCAGTTGTGAGGAGTTGCGGGAAGGAGTGATTCGAGGCTATTATGATATTCAATCTCATGGGGCGAATCATGATAATCTGACGTTAATTTCGGAAGAAGCTGTTGAGAAAGAGGTGGGGCGATCGCAACAGGAACTGAGAGATTGTTTGGCGGAGTTGGAGGGGACTGAGACGGTGGCGAATCATCTCTCTTATCCCTTTGGGGCGATTGATGACCAGGCTTTAGAGATTGTTAAACTGTATCATCAATCGGGCTATCTTTATAATACTCGAAGTTTGCGCCTGACTCCTTTTCGTAATCCTTATTTTATCCCGCGTCAAACGGTGAATCGAAATACTTCTGTTGGCCGGCTGCTACGTTTGGCAGCTGGGGGGTGGTTTTAGGGATTTGGCATCTAAGGCAAAAAATCACAGCGTCTAGTTTGACGACCCAGATGGATTAGAGTTTAAATTTATGAGAGTATAGATTCTAGATTACCAACCTTTTTATTTCTACGCCGATGAACGAGTCGGACTTACAAGCCGAAGCTCGAAGAATACTCGATATGATTGCCTTAACACCATTTGAGCAATGCCAACCTTTGAGCCGTGAATTTTCTCATCTACCCGCTCGCCCTGGCGTCTATGCAATTCGGCATAAAACTGAGGGGTTGCTCTATATTGGCAAAACCAAAAGTCTACGAGGGCGCTTCAGGGGAGGGCATAAGGCTTTCCTATGGGCATGGCTCGATAAATATCGTGATGAGGATATACGGATTGCGTTGCAAGTTGTTCCCTATTGGGGAAACCCCGCGTTACTATTGGAGCTAGAAGCCATAATTCTCAGAGCGACTGAGCCTCCTTACAATGCCCAGATTCCAACTGAAAGGTGATATTATGCAAGCCAAACTTAAAGAGCAACTGTCTCGTACTGATGCTGAAGTGATTTTAGAGCGGTTGCCTGAGCGTATTCGTGCCGCGCTACTCGCTCGTGCTACTGAAATAGAGTATCCAGTTGAGGCGGTTGTCGAAATGGCAATTGCCAGTTTCCTCGATAGTGAGGCGCTCGGATTTGCCGATTGTAAGCCAGGGCGCGGACTCTAAGAAACATTCTAAGACGATGTTCTCGATGTCCTCGTGACTTGGCATTTCCTCGTGACTTGGCTCGAGCCAAGTCATGCCATTGGAGAGGCTCTGCCTCCCGAGTACAGGCTGCAGAGCCGCCCAGAGTCCGTGTCATGGCTCCAGCCATGACACGAGGAGGCGAGGAGGAAATGGTACGAAAGCCGGTCATTGAAAGCAACATCAACGCCAGGTTCACAACTGGCTTCCCTATCCAAACCTTTTCACTCTATATCTTGCCACCTGCTTGGTCTTACTGTTAACATGAGGCTGTGCTGGCTTTATTTTCTTGGCTAATACATTTAGTTAAGCCTCTTCGTTTTTTTTGATTAAAACTCCACGAACTTAGTGAACATAAATTATGAGTATTCATAAAAATAACGTACAGGAAATTTTTGGTGATGAATCGGGATTCACGGGACCTAATCTTCTGGACAGCACAGCTCCTTTCTTTACCTACTCGGCAGTAGCAGTAAGTGATGAAGAAGCCAAAGAATTTGTAGAAAAAGTAATTAAAGATTACAAGATACAATCCGGCGAACTAAAAGCAAACAAAATGCGAAAGTCCAGTCCAGGTAGAAAAGCTATTACGCATATTTTGGAAAAATTTAGTACTCGTGCCAAAGTTGTTGTTCATGACAAAAAGTATCGTTTAGCTTGCAAATTTTATGAATACATATTTGAGCCTGCTTTAGCTAGCAAAAACTCCATTTTTTATGATATTGAATTTCATAATTTTGTATCTAATCTTCTTTATATCCATTTCAAAGAAGGTGGCAACTATGCTGAGTGTATTTTTAACGATTTTTATCAATTCATGAAAATGGATTATAATAATTTCTTTGATTCTCTCTCCTCACCCAAAATACCCCTAGGATTAAATGAGATAAAAGAATTTTGTATTCACCAACGAGAGATAATTAACTTGGAGCTAGACTCAATAAAAGGCACAAATGTAGGCAAATGGTTTTTAGATCTTAGCTCCTCTTCACTCTTTTCGCTTTTAGGGGAGTGGGGACAAGAGTCCTATCAACTAAAGGTATTTTGTGATAGATCTAAGCCTTTGAAAGAACAATTAGAACTTTTCGAAGGAATGGTTAACAAAGAAGATAAAGAATTCATAGAAGTGGCTGGAAAGCAGCATCCGATTAGTTTCAATCTTATTGAGATACCTAAACTGGCAGACTCAAAAAAATTCCCTGGAATACAAATAGCTGATGTTTTTGCCGGTACTGCTGCCTTTGTATTTGGTGAAATTTCAAAAGATAAGCATAAGAGTTATCCCACAGAGTGGAAACAATATCTTGCTCCCTGTATTAGTTCCTACTCTGTCACTCCTTGTTATAAACATTTAGATTTTAATACAGTCAAGGTAAAACTTGATTCTTTAATACTCCAAGAATTAGCAAAGCGGAGTATTGAAAACAACCTTTACTGGAAGGGATCGAAACACTTATCGAGAGGGTCCAAGAAAGTATATATATAAATCAATATTTAAAGCTCCCTCCAGGTCTTAATTTATAAATATAACTTATGTACAGTCCAAGAAGAGTTCTAGGGTTTGGCTATGAGGTATTATAGATTATGTCTAAGTCCAAACTTATTACCCACGACCTTAAATAAGCAACCTTACATTCCTACATTACTTTCACTACCTAATAAGCTTGGGGAGCACTGCTACGTCTTAAGCTGTAATAGCAGTAGCTTCCCCTAAAGACTTTTTATCAAGCACCTTTAGTTGATTATACTCTCATTTTATGGAGATCATCCAGAGTTTGGTGGATAACTTCTCGATTTGGCGCTCTTTACCGTCGTTAGGGCCAGAACCTCAAACGGCTCCATTAGTAGCCTTGATACCACCTCACAGCCGCCAACGCCAACGCAGTTGCTTTAATCCCCAAACCACTCCCACCACGAGTATCGTCATCAAGATGGCCCGTAGGGTTCCCCGCAGGGGGGAGGCGGTGACAGCGTTGATGAGAGTGCGTACGCCGGTTAAGGTGAGAATGGGCAAAATCAGGTTGAGATACGCCACATAGCCAACCAGGGGATTACGGCCGGTGTCGATGAGTGGGGGAATTAACCCCGGTAAACGACGATCGCCGCGAAAGATATCGACCACAATTAGTAAACTGACTAATAGCCAGATGGAGATTCCTGTGGTGGTGAACAGATAACTCCAGGTGGCGGGGTCCTTCTTGATTCCTCCCTGAACTGGGTCCAAGACTAACCCCAAAGCAATCCAATAGGTTCCCCAGGTCATCCATTGGCTCAGCAGCCGCTCCTGGGGGCTGTAGGGCTTCTGTTTGAGCCACCAGGTAAAACTTGTCAAAATCAGAGATATCACCAGGGTTTGCCCCAGCCAGCGCCCCTGAAGTCCAATCAACAGGGTCAGGGTCCAGGTGAATCCCAAGAGGGCGATCGCCCCATAGCGGCGGGCGGTCCAGCTTGGGGTAGACTCATCTTCGTGCAACATCTGCCACAGTCCATCGCCGATGAGGGTAGCGGGTAGAACCACCAGTAGATATTTGAGATAGGCGAGGTTGAAAAGATGGGGGATGGGGGAGAGGTCGAGATGCGATCGCACCCAACCGGATTCACCCAGGGACAATTGCAGGCCAAAAACCAGGGCGATCGCCCCCAACCGACCCAGAACTTGGTCCCGAGTCAGCCACCAAATGGCGGTTCCAGCAATAGCAACATTGCCTAAAACTACTAAAATAATATCAGTACGAGTGCTAGAAAAGCCACTCCCATCGGCATAAGTTAACTGAGATAACAGCACAATTCCCAATAGCCAACCCAAAAGATTTAAGCCTCGTTGAACAAGACTCGGAATTGGGCGAGGAAATTCGCCAAAGGCTAACCCCAAAATGAGAAATCCCAGCAGAGAAATCCACCATCGCCACACTCCTAAATCGGGGTCGAGGATATTGGGCCGACAATGTTGTAAAAAGACGGCAAATGCAATCAGAGATAGCCCTCGCCACAGGGTTGAGAGGGCAATTTTCCACCCGGGCCACCCCTGTTCAATCCGTCGCCGCTGGGCCAGAGGAATCGCGGCCCCCAGGGCGAAAAGGAAGGCGGGGAAGACGACATCGACCCAAGTGAGGCCCGGAACTTCGGGGTTAAAGACATGGTCCGGGGGCGGAACTTGGGCGTGATACATCCAGGCCGGGAGGGCGCCGCCAAAGGGAATGATTCCCGAGAAGACCATGGCGAGAACGGCCAATCCTCGCAGACTATCTAGGGCGAGCGATCGTTGGGTCACAGTGGGCGTGGGTGAAGGTCGTTCCCTATTATGGGCTAGGATGGGAAGGAATGATAACGGTTTAAGTTATGCCAGTATCCTCAGAGACGGTTCGCTGGACGATCGCCGATTTGGAGTTATTTGATGACCCGAATAACTCCTATGAAATCATCGATGGACAACTGATTGTGACTCGCGCCCCTCATTGGCAGCACCAAGAAATTAGTGGTAATGTCTATATGGTCTTAAAAGTCTGGTCGCGTCAAACGGGATTAGGACGAGCGGCGATCGCCCCAGGGATTATTTTTTCCGATATCAACAGTGTCATTCCCGATGTGGCCTGGGTGAGTCAGCCACGACTGGATGTGTGTTTGGATGACTCTGGCCATCTAACCGCCGCCCCGGATTTGGTGGTGGACGTGTTGTCGAACTCGAAACGCGATCGCCTACGGGATTATGAACTCAAACTCAAACTCTATTCATCGGAAGGGGTTTTGGAGTATTGGATTCTGGACCGATACAAGCAGGAATTAAAGATCTATCGCCGGGAGGGGTCTCAGTTAAGCCTCTCAGAAACTCTTTTCCCCAGTGACTCCCTCACCAGTCCGATTTTGCCGGGATTTTCTTGTGTGGTG
>LSZA01000104.1 GCA_001637315.1 Phormidium willei BDU 130791
GGACAAGACCGTGACCGTCCTGGTCGAGCGCCGGGTGATGCACCCGCTCTACAAGAAGTTCATCAAGAACTCGAAGCGCTATCACGCGCATGACGAGGAGAACCGCTGCAAGGAAGGCGAGACCGTGCGCATCGTCGAGTGCGCGCCGATCTCGAAGTCCAAGAAGTGGAAGGTCGTCTATAACGGCGCTCAGGACGAAGCAGCCGGGTCGGCCCAGGCCTGAGTTCGGTCCGACGCGAGGGTAAGGAGTAAGGCGTCATGATCCAGATGCAGACGAACCTCGACGTGGCCGACAACTCGGGCGCACGCAGGGTGCAGTGCATCAAGGTGCTCGGCGGCTCCAACCGGCGCTTTGCCAGCGTCGGCGATGTGATCGTCGTTTCGGTCAAGGAAGCGATCCCGCGCGGTCGCGTGAAGAAGGGTGACGTGCATCGCGCCGTCATCGTGCGTACCGCCAAGGATCTGCGCCGGCCGGACGGCACGGTGATCCGCTTCGACCGCAATGCGGCCGTGCTGCTGAACAAGCAGAACGAGCCGATCGGCACCCGCATCTTCGGGCCGGTGACCCGCGAGCTGCGTGCCAAGAAGTTCATGAAGATCGTCTCGCTGGCGCCTGAGGTGCTGTGATGAAGAAGTTCAAGATCAAGAAGGGCGATCGGGTGATCGTGACGGCCGGCCGCTCCAAGGGCGTGGTCGGCGAGATCCTGCGCGTCGACCGCGCCGACGAGCGCGTGGTCGTCCAGGGGGCCAACCTGGTCAAGCGCCACCAGCGCCCGAGCGCCCAGAACCCCGAAGGCGGCATCGTCGAGATGGAGGCGCCCGTCCACATCTCGAACGTCGCCCACGTCGACCCGGAGGCGGGCGATCAGCCCACCCGCGTCGGCTACCGCTTCGTCGAAGGCCGCAAGGTGCGCTACGCCAAGCGCTCCGGTGCGCCGATCGACAGCTAAGACGCGAGTGAGGACGAGACCCATGGCTGCCCGGTTGCGTGAGCACTACGAGACGGTCGTCAAGCCCGCCCTGAAGAAGGACTACGGCTACGCCAACGACCTCCAGGTGCCCAAGCTCGAGAAGATCGTCATCAACATGGGCGTCGGCGAAGCCGTCGCCGACCGCAAGAAGCTGGACACGGCGGTGCAGGAACTGACCGCGATCGCGGGTCAGCGCCCGGTGGTGACCAAGGCGCGCAAGTCGATCGCCGGCTTCAAGCTGCGCGAGGGCATGCCGATCGGCTGCAAGGTGACCCTGCGGCGCGAGCGGATGTACGAGTTCCTCGACCGCCTGGTGAACATCGCGCTGCCGCGCGTGCGCGACTTCCGCGGCCTGAACGGCAAGTCCTTCGACGGGCGTGGGAATTTCTCGATGGGCCTGAAGGAGCAGCTCGTCTTTCCGGAGATCGAGTACGACAAGATCGACGATGTCCGGGGCATGGACATCATCATCTGCACGACGGCCAAGACCGACGAGGAGGCGCGTGCGCTCCTCGCCAACTTCGACATGCCGTTCCGGCAGTAAGCAAGCAGTCCGGATAACGGCGAAAGGGTAGACGCTATGGCGAAGAAGTCAGCGGTAGAGAAGAACAAGCGGCGCCGGAAGATGGTCGCGCAGGCCGCGGCCAAGCGCGCGCAGCTCAAGGCGGTCGCCTACGATCGGACGCTGCCGCCGGAGGAGCGTTTCCAGGCGTTCCTGAAGTTGGCGGAACTGCCGCGCAATTCCTCGAAGACGCGCATCCGCAATCGGTGCGAGGTGACGGGCCGCCCGCGCGGCTACTACCGGCGCCTGAAGATGTCGCGTATCGCCCTGCGCGACCTGGCCTCGAACGGCCAGATCCCGGGCATGGTCAAGTCGAGCTGGTAAGGAAGGAGTAGCGGCGTCATGGCCATGAGCGATCCCCTCGGGGACCTGCTGACCCGCATTCGCAACGCGCAGCGCGCCGGCAAGTCCGTTATTCTCACGCCGCATTCCAGGTTGCGTCTGAACGTCCTGGAGGTGCTGCAGCGCGAGGGCTACATTCGCGGCTTCGCCGAAGGCAGCGACGAGCGCGGCCATCCGCAGATCGAGGTGCAGCTGAAGTATCACGACGGCGCCCCGGTGATCCGCGAGATCGCGCGCGTGTCCAAGCCGGGCCGGCGGGTCTACTCGAAGATCAAGGAGCTGCCGCGCTTCTACAACGGTCTGGGGATCGCCATCCTCTCGACGCCCAAGGGCGTGATGGCCGACCACCAGGCGCGGGCCGAGAACGTGGGCGGCGAGGTGCTCTGCCGCGTCTTCTAAGGCGCCGGCGGACGGTTTCGAACGGAGTGAGAGTCACATGTCGCGCGTAGGCAAGAACCCGGTCGAGGTGCCCGACGGCGTCGAGGTGAAGGTCGACGGCCTGACGGTCTCGGCCAAGGGCAAGCTGGGCGAGCTCAGCTACACCGCCACCGACGACGTCAGCCTCAAGCTGGAGGACGGCAAGGTCACGGTGACGCCGGTCGACGAGTCGAAGAAGGCCCGGGCCATGTGGGGCACGGCGCGCGCGCGGATCCAGAACCTGGTGACCGGCGTGAGCCAGGGCTTCACCCGTGACCTGGAGATCACCGGCGTGGGCTACCGTGCGGCGGTCCAGGGCAAGACCCTGAACCTGCAGCTCGGCTACAGCCACGACATCAACTATCCGATCCCTGAGGGTCTGACCGTGAAGTGCGAGCGGCCCACGGCGATCTCGATCCACGGGGCGGACAAGCAGCTCGTCGGTCAGATGGCGGCGGTGGTGCGCGCAATGCGCGGGCCGGAGCCCTACAAGGGCAAGGGCGTGCGCTACGCCGACGAGCAGATCATCCGCAAGGAAGGCAAGAAGAAGTAACGGCCATGCTGAACAAATTCAGGGTTCTGCGGCGCCGCGCGCGCCGGGTGCGCGACGATCTGCGCAAGAAGTCTCGTGGCCGTCCGCGGCTGAGCGTCTTCCGCTCGTCGAAGCACATCTACGCCCAGGTGATCGACGACACGCAGGGGATCACGCTGGCCTCGGCCTCCAGCCTGGAGAAGGACCTGCGCGGCCAGCTCAAGACCGGCGCCGACAAGTCGGCGGCCGAGACGGTCGGCAAGCTGTTGGCCGAGCGCGCCAAGGCCAAGGGCGTCGAGCAGGTGGTGTTCGACCGTGGTGGCTACCTCTACCACGGCCGGGTCAAGGCGCTGGCCGACGCCGCGCGCAACGGCGGCCTGAGCTTCTAGGACGGGTCCGCAGCGAGCAGGAACGGGATTTAGAGATATGGCACGACCCCAACGCGACGACCGCCGGGAAGACTCGGACATCGTCGACAAGCTCGTCGGCATCAACCGCGTGGCCAAGGTGGTCAAGGGCGGCCGCCGCTTCGGCTTCGCCGCCCTGGTGGTGGTCGGCGACCAGCGCGGTCGCGTCGGCTTCGGCCACGGCAAGGCGCGCGAGGTGCCCGAGGCGATCCGCAAGGCCACCGAGTCGGCCAAGAAGGGCATGATCCGCGTGCCGCTGCGCGAGGGCCGCACGCTGCATCACGACATGCGCGGCATCTTCGGCGCCGGCAAGATCGTGATGCGCGCCGCGCCTCCGGGCACCGGCATCATCGCGGGCGGCCCGATGCGCGCGATCTTCGAGTGCCTGGGGGTGCAGGACGTGGTCGCCAAGTCGACCGGGACCCAGAACCCCTACAACATGATCCAGGCGACTTTCGAGGCGCTGAAGGAGATTCAGTCGCCGCGCATGGTGGCGCAGCGTCGTGGAAAGAAGGTCTCCGACATCGTCGGCAAGCGCGAGGATCAGGCCTCGACCGGCGCCGAGATCACGGAGTAAGGACCATGGCGGCAAGCAAGAAGACCGTGAAGGTGCAGCAGATCCGCAGCGGCTTCGGCCGCAAGCCGGGCCAGCAGGACACCCTGAAGGGCCTGGGTCTGCGCCGTATCGGCCATGTGCGCGAGCTGGAGGACACTCCCGCCGTGCGCGGTATGATCGAGAAGATTCCCCACCTGGTGCGGGTGGTCGAGTAAGGCGGCCGCGGCAGGGCGCGCGCCGCCGGACGGCGCCGCGAGGACTGAGAAGGACGTAGGTGCGATGAAGCTCAACGAGCTGGCTGACAACCCAGGGGCCCGCAAGGCGCGCAAGCGCATCGGCCGCGGCATCGGCTCCGGCCTGGGCAAGACTGCGGGCAAGGGTCACAAGGGCGCCAAGGCGCGCAGCGGCGTGGCGATCAAGGGCTTCGAGGGCGGCCAGATGCCGCTGCACCGGCGTTTGCCGAAGCGCGGCTTCAACAACATCTTCCGCCGCGACTATGTCGAGGTGAACCTCGACCGTCTGCAGGCCGCGATCGACGGCGGCAAGCTGGACGCGGCGCAGCCGATCGACGCCGCCGCGATGCAGGCCGCCGGCCTGTTCAAAAAGTCGCGGGACGGCGTTCGCCTGCTTGCGAAGGGCGCGGTGACGTCCAAAATCAATGTGACCGTGGCCGGCGCCTCGAAGGCGGCGGTGGAGGCCGTCGAGAAGGCCGGCGGCTCCGTCACGGTGACCGCCCCGAAGACGGCCGCCGCCGACGCCGGCGGCGAAAACGCCGGGGAGACGGCGTAACCGCAGGGCCTGATCGTCGGATCGGGCCGCGGTCCGATCCGCGAAGACGCGCCCCGCTCGCCCGGGTGGCTGGCGGGGCCCAGGACCGAGACGAGGGATCATGGCCTCAGCCGCCGAACAGCTCGCCGCCAACATCAACTTCGGCGCCCTCGCCAAGGCGACCGAGCTCAAACAGCGCATCTGGTTCACACTGGCCGCGCTGATCGTCTACCGCCTGGGCACCTACATTCCGGTGCCCGGCATCGATCCGGCGCAGCTCGCGCTGATCTTCGAGCAGCACCAGGGCGGCGTGCTCGGGGTGTTCGACATGTTCGCCGGCGGGGCGCTGGGGCGAATGACGATCTTCGCCCTCAACATCATGCCCTACATCTCGGCGGCCATCATCATGCAGCTGCTGACGGCGGTGAACCCGACGCTCGAGCAGCTCAAGAAGGAAGGCGAGAGCGGCCGGAAGAAGATCAACCAGTACACCCGCTACGGGACGGTGGTGCTGGCGATGTTCCAGTCCTACGGCATCGCGGTGGGCCTGGAGAGCATGGGCGGTCCCGGCGGCTCGGCGGTGATCGATCCGGGGCTGTTCTTCCGCGTCACCACGGTGATCACGCTGACCGGCGGCACCATCTTCCTGATGTGGCTGGGCGAGCAGATCACCCAGCGCGGCGTGGGCAACGGCATTTCGCTGATCATCTTCGCGGGCATCGTCGCCAACCTGCCGTTCGCCCTGGCCTCGACCCTGGAGCTGGGCCGCACCGGCGCGCTGTCGACCGGCTTCATCCTCTTCATCATGCTGATGGCGGTGGCGGTGATCGCCTTCATCGTCTTCATGGAGCGGGCGCAGCGCCGGATCCTGGTGCAGTATCCGAAGCGCCAGGTGGGCAACAAGATGTTCGGCGGCGAGTCCTCGCACCTGCCGCTGAAGCTGAACCCGGCCGGCGTCATCCCGCCGATCTTCGCCTCCTCCCTGCTGCTGATGCCGCTGACCGTGGCCGGCTTCTCGGGCGGCGAGGCGGGCGGCTGGCTCGGCCTGGTGACGGCCTACCTGGGCCATGGCCAGCCGCTCTACATGGCGCTCTACGTCGGGCTGATCATCTTCTTCGCCTTCTTCTATACGGCGATCGTCTTCAATCCGGCGGACACGGCCGAGAATCTGCGCAAGCACGGCGGCTTCATTCCGGGCATCCGGCCGGGCAAGAACACCACCGACTACCTGAACCACGTGCTGATGCGCCTGGTCACGGTCGGCTCGCTCTACCTGGCGCTGGTCTGCCTGCTGCCGGAGCTGCTGATCAGCCAGTACTCGGTGCCCTTCTACTTCGGCGGCACCAGTCTGCTGATCGTCGTGTCGGTCACCATGGACACGGTGGCCCAGGTTCACTCGCATCTGCTGGCGCACCAGTACGAAGGCCTCGTCAAGAAGGCGAAGTTGAGGGGGAGGCGCGGATGAACATCATCTTGCTCGGCCCGCCGGGCGCCGGAAAGGGCACCCAGGCCAAGCGGCTGGAGGAGCGGCACGGCCTCAAGCAGCTCTCGACCGGAGAGATGCTGCGCGCCGCCGCCGCCTCCGGCAGCGAGCTGGGCCGGCAGGCCAAGCGGATCATGGACGCCGGGCAGCTTATGCCCGACGACCTGATGGTCGAGATGATCGCCGAGCGGATCGACCAGCCGGACTGCGCCAAGGGCTTCATTCTGGACGGCTTTCCGCGCACCGTGCGGCAGGCCGAGGCGCTGGACGAGATGCTGGCGGCCAAGGGGCTGAAGCTGGACGCGGTGATCGAGGTGAAGGTGGCCGACTCTGTGCTGGTCGATCGGATCAACACCCGGATCTCGCAGTCGCAGGCGGCCCGCTCGGACGACAACGTCGAGACCTTGAAGAAGCGGCTGGCGGTCTACCACGAGCAGACCGCGCCGATCCTGCCCTACTACGAGCGGCAGGGCCGGCTGATCACGGTCGACGGCATGAAGCCGATCGACACGGTGAGCGAAGAGATCGAGTCGATTCTCGCCGCGGCCGCCTGAGGCGCGCCAGGCGGGAAGGGCCCGACCGATGAGAGACGGGCGAAAGCCCGGTTGCGCCTTGACGGGGCGCGCGGAGTTCCTATAATCCGCGCTCCCTCGGCGAGGCGCAGTCGCCGGGGTTTTCGCTTTGGGATAAAGCTGACGGGCGCCCGCGGGCCGCGGGTGTTCGGTTTTGGGGAGACCACAACGTGGCTCGTATTGCTGGTGTCAACATTCCAACCAACAAGCGCGTGCATGTCGCGTTGACGTACATCCACGGCATCGGCCCGGCGAAGGCGCAGGAGATCTGCGGCAAGGTGGGCATCGTCGACAGCCGCCGCGTCAACGAACTGACCGACGACGAGGTCGTGCGCATCCGCGAGACCATCGACCAGGACTACCTGGTCGAGGGCGACCTGCGCCGCGACGTCGCGATGAACATCAAGCGGCTGATGGACCTGGGCTGCTACCGCGGTCTGCGTCACCGCAAGGGGCTGCCGGTCCACGGGCAGCGCACTCACACCAACGCGCGCACGCGCAAGGGGCCGGCCCGTCCGATCGCGGGCAAGAAGAAGGCCACCCGGTAAGGCATCAGGGCAGAAATCATGGCGAAACCGCAGCAGGCTCGCGTCCGTCGTCGCGAGCGCAAGAACATCTCCAGCGGCATCGCGCACGTCGTCGCGAGCTTCAACAACACCACGGTGACCATCACCGACGTGCAGGGCAACACCATCTCCTGGTCGTCGGCCGGCTCGGTCGGCTTCAAGGGCTCGCGCAAGTCGACCCCCTTCGCCGCGCAGATGGCCGCCGAGGACGCCGGCAAGAAGGCCCAGGAGCACGGCATGCGCACCCTCGAGGTGAACGTGAAGGGGCCGGGCTCGGGCCGCGAGTCGGCGCTGCGCGCCCTGCAGGCCACCGGGTTCCAGATCACCGCGATCCGCGACGTGACGCCGGTGCCGCACAACGGCTGCCGTCCTCCCAAGCGCCGGCGCGTCTAGCTCCGCGTCCGTCCCCCGGGGTCGGGACGACAGGCCCCGCATCACCGCCGCCCGACGCATGGGCTGCGCCCGGCCGTTGCGAGCGCCGGACGCAGCCGGGACAGGGCGGCCCGCCAGAGGCGGAGGCCGGCGGAGCGCCCTTGTGGGCGCATCCGCCGCAACGCCGTTTGGCAACCGCTCGCAACCAAGGGCCGAGAGGCTGAAAGCCATGATGCAGAAAAACTGGACCGAATTGATCAAGCCGAACAAGCTGGACATCCAGCCCGGCCCCGACGCGCAGCGCTTCGCGAAGGTGGTGGCCGAGCCGCTGGAGCGCGGGTTCGGCCTGACCCTGGGCAACGCCTTGCGCCGGGTGCTGCTCTCGTCGCTGCAGGGGGCGGCGGTGACCGCCGTTCAGATCGACGGCGTGCTGCACGAGTTCTCCTCGATTCCGGGCGTGCGCGAGGACGTCACCGACGTCGTGCTCAACATCAAGGCGCTGGCGCTGCGCATGCATGGCGAGGGGCCCAAGCGCATCCGCCTGCGTGCCGACGGGCCGGGCGAGGTGACCGCCGCGCAGATCGAGACCGGGGCCGACATCGAGGTGATGAACCCGGATCTGACGATCTGCACCCTGGACGACGGGGCGCGCATCGACATGGAGATGACCGTCGCCATCGGGAAGGGCTACCTGCCCGGCAGCCAGAACCGTCAGGAGGACTCGCCGATCGGCCTGATCCCGGTCGACTCGCTCTTCTCGCCGGTGCGCCGCGTGGCCTATCGCGTGGAGAACACCCGCGTCGGGCAGGTCACCGACTACGACAAGCTGACCATGGAGGTCGAGACCGACGGCACGGTCAGCCCGGACGACGCCGTGGCCCTGGCCGCGCGCATCCTGCAGGACCAGCTCCAGCTCTTCATCAACTTCGAGGAGCCGAAGGTTCGCGAGGTCACCGAGGAGCGCGCCGAGCCGCCGTTCAACAAGAACCTGCTGCGCAAGGTCGACGAGCTGGAGCTGTCGGTCCGCTCGGCCAACTGCCTGAAGAACGACAACATCATCTACATCGGCGACCTGGTGCAGAAGACCGAGGCCGAGATGCTGCGCACGCCGAACTTCGGCCGCAAGTCGCTGAACGAGATCAAGGAAGTCCTGGCGCAGATGGGCCTGCACCTGGGCATGGAGATTCCGGACTGGCCGCCGGACAACATCGAGGACCTGGCCAAGAAGCTGGAGGAGCCCTTCTAGAGTGATTTGCAACCGTTTGGACGCGCGTCAGCGCGTCCGGCGGTCGCGAACAATCACTCTAACCCTATGAGGGAGAGCAGGTTTCTTGTGATCGGCGGAGCCGCGGAAGCGGCTGCAGACGATCGCAACCCGCTCGGGAGGCCCCAGTGGCGGGGTGCGTCTCTTAAGGGCCGTTCGGGCCCACCCGCGCGTACCGGAGCGGCGGCCGAGGCCGCCGCGAAGGGCGGGCGACGGTACCATCGGCTTCGCGCCGCGAAGCCCAGCGTGAAGGAAGGAGACCCGGGATGCGTCACGGGAAGTCGGGCCGCAAGCTCAATCGCACGGCCTCGCACCGCAAGGCGATGTTCGCGAACATGGCGGCCTCGCTGATCAAGCACGAGCAGATCGTCACCACTCTGCCGAAGGCCAAGGAACTGCGCCGCGTCGCCGAGCGCCTGGTCACGCTGGGCAAGAAGGGCGGGCTCGCCCGCCGCCGGCAGGCCTTCGCCACGCTGCGCAACGACGCCCTGGTGGCCAAGCTCTTCGACGAGCTGGCCGAGCGCTACAAGGAGCGGTCGGGCGGCTACACCCGCGTGCTCAAGGCAGGCTTCCGCCACGGCGACATGGCGCCGATCGCGGTGATCGAGCTGGTCGACCGCAACCCCGACGCCAAGGGGCAGGACTCCGGCCCGACGGCCGAGCGCGCCGCCGAGGAGGACGAGGAGGCGGCGTGAGCCTCGTCCGTCCAGGCGAGACAGATCAGGGGGGCGGCACCGCCGGTGCCGCCCCCTTGGTCTATCTGCAGGCTGCGCGGTTGTCGCGAGCGGGGCGGGGCTACTCGCCGGCCGGCTTTTCGTAGAGGCGGCTGCCGGTGGTGGTGTCGACCGTGACGATCACCGCCTCGCCCTCGGGATTGGTGGCGCGCAGCTCGATTTCGTTGTCGAAGGCGTCGCTGTCGGCGTCGCGCACGTCGCGGTAGCCCTGGCGCTCCAGCTTGGAGATGGCGGAGCCGATGTTGATGCTGGACTGGTCGACCGGGTCCTGGGCGACGGCGGCGGACAGGCCGAAGGCCAGGACAAGTCCGGTGAGCGGGAGCAGGCGGAGCCGCGGCGCGAAGGCGGCGCGGGGCGGGCCGGAACGGCGGGGCATGGCGCTCTCCTTTTCTGCCGGCCGCCGCGGCGCCCGGCTGCGGCGCCACGGCGGACTTTTGCCTTTTGCGGTTAGATGAGTACGCTCCCCCCCGTTCGACAAGGCGTGTCCCGGTGCGAGGAAGCCGAGAGATGATCTTCGACCGCTCTTTCCGTGCTGCGGCGCGATGGTGTGCCAGCAGAGCCCTGCCGGGTTTGGGGCAGCCGGGGCTGCTGTTCGCCCTGCTTCCGCTCGCTCTGGTGCCGCTCTCCGCGCTGCTGCTGGCGTCGCCGGCGGCCGCGCAGACGCGCGCCCTGCCCGACAGCCAGGCGCAGATCCAGCTTTCCTTCGCGCCGGTGGTCAAGCAGGTGGCGCCGGCGGTGGTGAACATCTTTGCCAGCAAGACGGTCACCCAGCGCCAGTCGCCGCTGTTCGACGACCCCTTCTTCCGCCGCTTCTTCGGCGAGGACTTCGGCGTCTTCGGCCGGCCGCGCGAGCGCACCCAGAACGCGCTCGGCTCCGGCGTGATCGTCGATCCCGCGGGGCTGGTGGTGACCAATCAGCACGTCATCGCGGGCGCCGACGAGATCCGCCTGGTGCTGGCGGACCGGCGCGAATTCGCCGCCGAGATCGTGCTGGAGGACTCGCGCACGGACCTGGCCGTGCTGCGGCTCGACAGCGGCGGCGAGGCGCTGCCGGCGGTGGCCTTCCGGGATTCCGACAGCATCGAGGTCGGCGACCTGGTCCTCGCCATCGGCAACCCCTTCGGCGTCGGCCAGACCGTGACCAGCGGGATCGTCTCGGCCACCGCGCGGACCCAGGTCGGGGTGTCGGACTACAGCTTCTTCATTCAGACCGACGCGGCGATCAATCCGGGCAATTCCGGCGGCGCCCTGGTCACCCTGGACGGGCGGCTGGTCGGCATCAACACGGCGATCTATTCGCGCAGCGGCGGGTCGGTGGGCATCGGCTTCGCGGTGCCCAGCAACATGGTGCGCACCGTCGTCGCCGGGGCGCGCGACGGCGGCGTGATCCGACGTCCCTGGGCCGGAGCCCAAGGGCAGACCCTGACCGCCGAGCTGGCCGAGGCGGTCGGCCTGCCGCGGGCCGGCGGGGTGATCGTCAACGAGATCTATTCCGGCGGTCCGGCCGACCGCGCCGGCCTGGTGGAGGGCGACGTGGTGCTGGCGGTCGGCGGCAAGCCGGTCGCGGACGCCCAGGCGCTGCGCTTCCGTCTCGCCACCCAGCAGCTCGGCGCGCGCACCGACCTCAGGGTCTGGCGCGACGCGGGGGAGGTGACGCTCAGCCTGCCGCTGGAGCCACCGCCGGAGGAGCCGCCGCGCAACCCCGCCCGCATGACCGGGCGCCACCCCCTCAGCGGCGCGGTGGTCGCCAACCTCTCGCCGGCCCTGGCCGAGGAGCTGGAGCTGCACGGGGCCTGGCAGGGGGTGGTGGTCCTGCAGGTGCCCAACGGCGCCACCGCCCGCCGCTTCGGCTTTCGCCGCGGCGACGTGGTGCATCGGATCGACGGCCAGCAGGTCCGCACCGTGCGCCAGCTCGCCGGTGCCCTGGAGGCGGCTCAGGGCCGCTGGCGCATGACCATCGAACGCGACGGCCGCCTGCGCACCGTCGACTTCTCGGGCTGAGGCGGCATGTCGCTCTTCGAAAGCCAGGCCCCGCGGCCGCTGGCCGACCGGCTGCGGCCCAGGACGCTGCAGGAGGTGGTCGGCCAGGACCACCTGATGGCGCCGGAAGCGCCGCTCGGCCGGATGCTGGCGCAGCGGCGCCTGGCCTCGCTGGTTCTCTGGGGGCCGCCGGGTTGCGGCAAGACCACCATCGCGCGCCTGCTGGCCGAGGCCACCGATCTGGTGTTCGAGCCGCTCTCGGCGGTTTTCTCCGGCGTCGCGGACCTGCGCAAGGTCTTCGAGCGGGCGCGGCAGCGGCGCCAGGCCGGGCAGGGGACGCTGCTGTTCGTTGACGAGATCCACCGCTTCAACCGGGCCCAGCAGGACGGCTTCCTGCCGTACGTGGAGGACGGCACGGTGATGCTGGTCGGCGCCACCACCGAGAACCCCTCATTCGAGCTCAACGCCGCGCTGCTCTCGCGCTGTCAGGTGCTGGTGCTCAAGCGGCTGGACCACGACGCCCTCGCCGAGCTGGTGCGCCGCGCCGAGGCCGAGCTGGGCCGCCCGCTGCCGCTGACCGAGGCGGCGCGCGAGGCCGTGCTGGCGCTGGCCGACGGCGACGGGCGCTACCTGCTGAACCTGGTCGAGGAGCTGGCCAGCCTGCCGCCGGAGCCCAGGCGCGACCCGGCCGGCCTGGCGGAGATCGTGCAGCGGCGCATGCCGCTCTACGACAAGAGCCAGGAGGCCCACTACAACCTCATTTCCGCGCTGCACAAGTCGCTGCGCGGCTCCGACACCGACGCCGCGCTCTACTGGCTGGCGCGCATGCTGGCGGGCGGCGAGGACCCCCACTATGTCGCCCGCCGCCTGGTGCGCTTCGCCGTCGAGGACATCGGGCTGGCCGACCCCAACGCCCTGCCGCAGGCCATCTCCGCCTGGGACGCCTACGAGCGGCTGGGCTCGCCCGAGGGCGAGCTGGCGCTGGCCCAGTGCGTCGTCTACCTGGGCACCGCGCCCAAGTCGAACGCGGTCTACAAGGCGCTGGGCGCGGCGCAGCGCAGCGCCAAGGAGACCGGCTCTCTGACCCCGCCGATGCATATCCTCAACGCGCCGACGCGGCTGATGCGCGATCTCGGCTACGGCAAGGGCTACGCCTACGACCACGACGCCGACGAGGGCTTTTCCGGCCAGAACTACTTCCCCGACGGGATGGCCCGGCAGCGCTTCTATCGGCCGGTGGCGCGCGGTTTCGAGCGCGAGATCGCCAAGCGGTTGGAATACTGGGACCGCCTGCGCGCGCGGCGCTCCGGGAGCGCTGAGGAAAAAGAGGAAGGCTCAAGAGGTTAGCATAGAGTTGCATGACCAGCGAGGCCGGCATGCGTTCGCCCGGGTTGTACCTGCGCCCTGTAAGCGTATTGTCACGGCAACAAATGGTGGGTCTCGCCCTCGCCGCCGGAGGCCCGCTTCGGGAGTCGAGATCGAAGGATCGCTTTTCGCAACATGCCCGAATACAACGTTCCCCAACGGGACCGTGTGGCCCTGCTCACGATCGACCTGCAGCGCGACTTCGCGCTCTCCGACTCGCCGATCAAGGCGAGCGGGGTCGGCAG
Source organism: Phormidium willei BDU 130791 (assembly GCA_001637315.1). GTDB lineage: Bacteria > Cyanobacteriota > Cyanobacteriia > Cyanobacteriales > Geitlerinemataceae > Sodalinema > Sodalinema willei. The sequence continues at coordinate 13,137 of LSZA01000104.1, forward strand.
CAACACGCCCAACATCAAGCGCCTGATCGAGAGCTTTCGGGAGGCCGGCAAGCCGATTCTCCATGGGGTGCGCTTCTACCGGCCGGACGGCTCCAACGTCGACCTCTGCCGCCGCGCGGCGGTCGAGGAGGGCTTGCGGGTCCTCATGCCGGGCACCCGCGGCGCCGAGCTGTGGGATTGCGTCAAGCCCGATGCCGGCGTGCGCCTGGACGCCGAGGCGCTGCTGGCCGGCGACGTGCAGCAGATCGCGCCCCAGGAGTTCGTCTTCTATAAACCCCGCTGGGGCGCCTTCTACAGCTCGCCGCTGCAGAAGAAGCTGGACGAGCTCGGCATCACTACCCTGGTGGTCACCGGCTGCAACTTCCCCACCGGCACCCGCGCGACGGTCTACGAGGCCTCGGCCCGCGACTACCGGGTCGTGGTCGGCTCCGACGCGGTCTGCGACGCCAGCGAGGAAGCGCTCAAGGAGCTCGGCCGGCTCGGCGTCTACCTGATGACCACCGAGGCCTGCCTGGCCTGGCTGAAGGGCGCGCGCGCCGCCACCGCCGCCTGAGCCGGGGCGCCTGAGCCGGGGCGCCTGGGAGGGGCGCGGGCCCGAGCCGGCGGCGCGCCGGCGGACCGGTGACCGCGTTGATGGCCCTGGCCCGAAGGCCGTTTTCCTGCGACAAGCTCGGGCGATCGGCAGGCGACCGGTCGCCGCCGCCGAGGTGATCCGGGGCCGTGCTGGCCGCTTGCCGGTTTTGCCCGGTCGCGGAAAGCCTTAGATAGCGGCGCAGGGAACCTGGCGGGCGGCAAAACGCGGCGCCCGGGGCGGGAAGCGGGGAGCGAACCCGAAGCAGATGCAGCTCATTCTGGCGATCGCGGCCGGGGGCGCCGTCGGCGCGCTGGCCCGGCATTTCCTGGCGCAGCAGGTGATGCACCTGACCGGCGGCGGCTTTCCCTGGGGCATCCTGACGGCCAACGTGCTGGGCTCCTTCCTGATGGGGCTGCTGGTGGAGGTCTCGGCCCTGGTCTGGCAGCCGGGCGCGGCCTTGCGCGCCTTCCTGGCGGTCGGCTTCCTCGGCGCCTTCACCACCTTTTCCACCTTCGCGCTGGACGTCGCCCTGCTTTACGAGCGCGGCGCCCTGGCCCTGGCGGGGCTCTACGTCGCCCTGTCCGTGCTGCTCTCGGTCGGCGGCCTGTTCTTCGGGCTCTGGCTGGTGCGGAGCCTCGCGGCATGACGGGCGTGGAGACCCGCACCGTCGAGGCGGCGGAGGCCGAGCAGCGCCTCGACCGCTGGTTCAAGCGCCACTATCCGGCGCTCGGCCACGGCCGCCTGGAGAAGCTGCTGCGCACGGGCCAGATCCGCGTCGACGGCAAGCGCGCCAAGGCCAACACCCGCCTGGCCGCCGGGCAGGTGCTACGCATTCCGCCGCTGGAGCCCGAGGGCGCCGCCGCTGCCGGCCCGGCATCCCAGCGTTCGGCGTCACAGCGTCCGGCGGCGCCGGCCGTCTCGCAGGGCGAGGTGGCGGCCCTGCGGGCGGCCGTCCTGCACCGCGATCCGCAGGTGCTGGCGCTCAACAAGCCGGCCGGCCTGGCGGTACAGGGCGGTCCGAAGCAGGCCAAGAACCTGGACGCCCTGCTCGATCACCTGACCTTCGAGGCGGCCGAGCGCCCGCGCCTGGTCCACCGGCTCGACCGCGACACCTCCGGCGTCCTGCTGCTGGCGCGCAGCGCGCCGGCGGCGCGCGCGCTCACCGGCGCCTTCAAGCGGGACGCGGCGCGCAAGGCCTACTGGGCGCTGGTGGTCGGCAAGCCGCCGAAGGCACGCGGCCTGATCCGCCTGGCGCTGGAAAAGCGCGGCCGGCCGGGCGGCGAGAAGGTCGCGGTCGACGAGGGCGGCAAGCCGGCGGTCACGCGCTATGCCACCATCGCGGCGGCGCGCGGCGTCACCTGGCTGCTGCTGATGCCGCTGACCGGCCGCACGCACCAGCTCCGCGTCCACTGCGCCGCGCTCGGCTGTCCGATCCTGGGCGACGGCAAGTACGGCGGCAAGGCGGCCTTCAAGCCGGGCCTGGAGCTGCCCAAGACGGTCCTGCTGCATGCCCGCGAGCTGGCCCTGCCGCACCCGGACGACGGCACCACGCTGCGCGTCCAGGCGCCGCTCCCGCCCGACCGCCTCGCGGTCTGGCAGCGGCTCGGCCTCGATCCCGCCGACCCGAAGGCCGACAGCTTGATGCAGGACATGGAAACCTGGGGCTAAATCATTGAACTTCGAACTTATCCTCTTCGATCTGGACGGAACGCTGGTGGACAGCCGGGCGGGAATCGTGCATTGCACCCACAGCGCCTTCGCGGCGCACGATCTGCCGCCGCCGGACGAGCACCGCATCGCGCGGGTCGTCGGGCTCTCGCTGGAGCTGGCGCTGGAGCGTCTCTTGCCCGAAGGGGCCGAACATCTGGTCCTCGACGTCACCCGCGCCTACCGGGAGGCCGCTTTCGCGATGCGCGCGGCGCCCGACTTCGAGGAGCCGCTGTTTGCCGGCGTGCACGAGCTGCTGCAGGAGCTGACGCGGCCCGAGCTGCACCTGGGGATCGCCACCGGCAAGAACCTGCGCGGCCTGCGCAACACCTTGGAGCGCCACGGCCTGACGGACCTGTTTTCCACCCTGCAGACGCCGGATCTGGCGCCCAGCAAGCCGCACCCGGGCATGGTCGAGCGCGCCGTGAGCGAATGCGGGGTGGCGCACGGCGCGGCCGTCATGGTCGGCGACAGCACGTTTGACATGGAGATGGCCCAGAATGCCGGCATCCCGGCGGTCGGCGTATCCTGGGGGTATCACGGCGTCGCGGAATTGCGGGCGGCCGGCGCAGCCGTCATCATCGATCGGCCGGCCGCGCTTCCGGCCGCGCTTCAAGGTCTTGGGGAGAAGGTGACATGAAG
>LSZA01000105.1 GCA_001637315.1 Phormidium willei BDU 130791
AACATCCACGCCACCTGGCTCCTACAACAAGCCTATAACCAAGCCGCCGCCAGTGAATTTCCCGAAGCGATCGCCTATTTACAACAAATCCCCAAAGGAACCCCCGTGTATGAGACCGCTCAACTGAAACTCGCTGAATATCGCCTGAAAGCTCAGACCCAAGGATATGTTGCCGATCATTCAGCGGCTCATTCAGCCATTGCGCCCCCTGAACAAAGCTGATGGAAATCGAAGGTCTTTTCCCAAGTCCCTCTTGAAACACCTCTCAAAACACCTGTGCAACACAACCGTGCAACAAATCATTAAAAATCATTGCTGATGTTTGCGCCGATCTACCCTTATCTGTATCGAGTCCTCGCCCCGATCTTTCCCGATTGTCTCTGGTCCGCCCGGCCAACCCAGCCTCAGGTGGCCCTCAGCTTTGATGATGGTCCTCATCCCCAGTACACCCCACCCTTGCTCGATGTATTAGAGCAGTTGGGGGTCACGGCGAGTTTCTTCTGGTTGGGGGGGTCAGTGCGTCGCTATCCTGAGATCGCACGAGCGGTGTTTGAACGGGGTCATTGGCTGGGATTGCATGGGGATACCCACCGGGCCTTTCCTCGCCTGAGTTCTCGGGAATTGCAGATGAGTTTAGAAGCGACCCAGGAGGCGATCGCCAGCGCCTGCGATCGCCCCCTAGACTGGGTCAAGACCCATGTACGAGATGTACGACCTCCCAATGGCCTGTTCACCCCCAAAACCCTGCATTTACTCCAATCTTGGCACTATCGTCCGGTCATGTGGAGTGTGGTTCCTGAAGATTGGCGTCGTCCAGGAGTGCAACGGGTCTGCGATCGCATCATCAAGCAGGTCGAACCCGGCTCCCTGATTGTCCTTCATGACGGCTGCTATGGTGGCCAGGACGTGGCGCAAACAACGTTAACGATTGTTGAGCAGCTACAGTCAAAAAAGTATCAATTTGTTAACATTCAACAATTATGGCATCTTAAGTCAGGAGTTCAGAGTGGCTAGATGCAAAGAGTTGCGTTAAATTACACCTGAACCCCTTTAAACTGAACACCGTTGCCAGCAACTGTGCTCGAGGATCAACACACTCGATCGTATGACGCCGTACACTTTTCAAACAGAAATCTCCTTAAAACAACCGGCCAACCTTGACCCAGTTTTAAGGAATCTGACGGCGATCATCAGCGAGGCGACCCTGACCTCATAGAGGGCATTTTGAAGAAAAACAGCTAAAATCAGGGAGGTATTTCCTAACCTTTGTCTCATCAGAGCTGCGGCGACGATGAGTCAACAGTGGGGCGTACCTCAGACATCAATGAAACGGGGTCTAGCTTATCACCAAGCTCAACCATCCCAAGGATTTTTCCGACAAATCCTGACCCTACACGATCTCAGAGAATTTGAGTTAAGCTAAGAAAGCTTTTCACAACCTATCGAAGATCTAACTGCGAACTGTCTAGCCGAAACTGCGTTAGATCGTTTAAGATTACGCAGTAAATTCTACATCATCATCAGTCGAATCACACCGAGTCAAGAGGAACGCGACATGACCCAGGCGAATAACGTACTTACCATTCAATCCAGCACCCTACCGGGGGTCGGTCGATCTGGCAATGAAATCGATCTACTCATGCAAGATGACGCTCGACCCGACGAAGCGGTCGTCGAGAATGAGTCTGAAGGCAACTATATCCCCAGTTCCGGGGAAGCCGCCGCCAAACCCGGAAAATCTCGTTCAAAACGCAAAGCTGCCCCCAAGAAAAAACATTACACCGAAGACTCGATTCGCTTGTATCTGCAAGAAATCGGACGTATCCGCCTGTTGCGTGCCGACGAAGAGATTGAACTCGCTCGTCTGATTGAGGATTTGCTCTATATCGAGTCTCTGCAAGAAGAGTTTGACGAAGAGTTCGATCACCTCCCCAACGCAGAAGACTGGGCAAAACTTGTCTGGATTGCTGACCCTATTCGGGAACGTCTAACGAAGGAGAAGGGCGAAAAACCCGACACCATCGAAGACGTTTGGCCCCTCGTCCAAGAGGCCTTGAACGATCCTGAAACCACCAAGTCTTGGTCTAAACAGAGTCGTAAATTTAGCAACAGCTTCCGGAGTCGCCTCTACCGCGATCGCCGCGCCAAGGACAAAATGGTGCAGTCGAACCTGCGTCTGGTGGTCTCCATCGCCAAGAAATACATGAATCGGGGACTCTCGTTCCAAGATTTGATTCAAGAGGGTAGTTTGGGCCTGATTCGCGCCGCTGAGAAGTTTGACCACGAAAAAGGCTACAAATTCTCAACCTACGCCACCTGGTGGATTCGTCAAGCGATTACACGGGCCATCGCCGACCAATCTCGGACGATTCGGCTACCGGTTCACCTCTACGAGACCATCTCCCGCATCAAGAAAACCACCAAACTCCTCTCCCAAGAAATGGGCCGCAAACCCACGGAGGAAGAAATCGCCACTCGCATGGAGATGACCATCGAGAAACTGCGCTTTATTGCCAAGTCAGCCCAACTGCCGATTTCTCTGGAAACGCCCATCGGTAAAGAAGAAGATTCTCGCCTGGGAGACTTCATCGAGTCTGATGGCGAAACGCCCGAGGATCAGGTCTCCAAAAGCCTCCTGCGCGAAGATCTCGAAAGTGTCCTCGACACCCTCAGCCCCCGGGAACGGGATGTCTTGCGCCTGCGCTATGGCTTGGATGATGGACGTATGAAAACCCTCGAAGAGATTGGACAAATCTTCAATGTGACTCGTGAGCGCATTCGCCAGATTGAAGCCAAGGCCCTACGGAAATTGCGTCATCCGAATCGCAACAGTATTCTCAAAGAATACATCCGCTAAATGACCCCAATGATCTGACATTCTGACTAAAAACAGTGACCCCGCATTCGAAATGGTGATGCGGGGCTTTGTTTATCTATTCATTCATCAATTACGTGCTACCCCTTCCTCTCGTGCGGCCCGCTGTACCGCCGCTGAGACGGCTGTGGCCACCCGCTCATCAAACACTGAGGGAACAATGTATTCCCGGTTGAGTTGAGTCGGCGAAACCAGCGAGGCGATCGCACTGGCGGCTTCAATGTACATACTGATGGTTAAATCCGAGGCGCGACAATCCAGGGCGCCTCGGAAAATGCCGGGAAAGGCCAAGACATTATTGATCTGATTGGCATAGTCACTGCGGCCCGTGGCAATCACCGCCACCTTAGACTCGATTAACTCCGGCTGAATTTCCGGGATGGGGTTGGCCATGGCCATGACGATCGCATCCTGGGCCATCGTCTCCACCATCTCCACCGTCAAGACTCCTGGCACACTCACCCCAATAAACACATCCGCTCCTTTCATCGCATCCGCAAGCGTTCCGCCGCGCTCCACGGCGAAGGCTTGTTTGTCCGCTTGTAGGTCGCGATCGCGGGAGATAATACCCTTCGAGTCACAGATCACGATCTCTTGCGCCCCGGACTTTTGCAACAAACGGGCGATCGCTAACCCAGCGGCCCCTGCCCCGTTCATAACGATGCGAATCTCCTCTAGGGACTTATTCACCAGGCGCAGGGCATTGATGAGAGCCGCTAGGGTGACAATGGCGGTTCCATGTTGGTCATCATGGAAAATGGGGATATCTGTTTCCGCCCGCAAGCGCCGTTCAATCTCAAAACAGCGCGGTGCAGCAATATCCTCTAAGTTCACGCCACCAAACACCGGCGCAATCCGTTTGACAGTTTCGACAATCTCATCCACATCTTGGGTGTTGAGACAGATGGGAAACGCATCAATACCGGCGAACTCCTTAAATAGCATCGCTTTCCCTTCCATGACCGGTAAGGCGGCTTCTGGGCCGAGATTACCCAGTCCTAACACCGCACTGCCGTCCGTGACAATGGCCACCATATTGCCCTTGACGGTCAAGTTATAGACTTGGTTGGGGTCTTCGGCGATCGCATTACAAATTCGTCCCACTCCTGGGGTGTAGGCCATGGCCAGATCCGACTGATGTTTGAGAGGGAGACGGCTTTCGATGCGGATTTTGCCGCCGCGATGTAGGTTAAAGGTGCGATCATACACCTCTAGTAACTCAATCTCGGGCAACGCCTTCACCGATTGCACAATGCGATCGGCGTGTTCCGTACTCGACGCATCCACCGTCACATCCCGGATTGAGGTATACCGACTCTGTTCAACTAAATCAATTTGCCCAAGATTTCCACCCACCGAGGCGATGGAACCGACGACACCGGCTAACATTCCAGCGCGGTTGGGGAGTCGGAAGCGCAGGGTGAGACTGTAACTCGGATTGGGGGTCAACTCTACCATGATTATCTTTTGCCGCTGATTTGCAATCTCTTTGTAATAACGCAAAAGCGGCTCGTTGAGAAATGTTTTGTCAACTCCTGACGACTTTGGGGAATAGGGAATAGGGAACACCGGAACAGGAAACAGAAGGCAATAGGGTAGGGTGCGTCCCGGCTGCATTCAATTTTTGGCCTCAACCAAGGGGGTTAAAACTGCCGGAACGCACCGCTTTGAGGCAAGAGGCAACCGCCGGAACGCACCGCATCGTGGCGTGGGGGCATCGTGGCGTAGGGGCATCGCCCCCATTGGATCTCGTCAGTTCGGGAACCCGTACTAGCCCCTAAGTTGCAGTGGGGTCTGCTTCTGGGCTACATTAGCACTCGTAGGTCGAGAGTGCTAAATCACTCACGCCGACAACGAAATCAGGTCAACTGTCCACCGCTTCGGAGGCTGTTTTCCCCAACTCGTTGAGCGGAGCGACCTCAATAAGACTAACGTAACTTGTAAATTTTTGGAGAGTCTTTCTATGGCAGCCGTATCTCTGAGTGTTTCCACCGTTAAACCTCTCGCGGATCGTGTTTTTGTTAAGGTGAGTGCCTCGGAGGAGAAAACCGCTGGTGGTATCCTCCTACCCGATAGCGCCAAGGAAAAGCCCCAAGTTGGTGAAATCGTCCAAGTCGGCCCCGGCAAACGCAACGACGACGGGACTCGGCAAGAAGTAGATGTCAAAGTCGGAGACAAAGTTCTCTACTCCAAGTACGCCGGAACCGACATCAAACTCGGTAGCGATGAGTTCGTGCTTCTGTCTGAAAAAGACATCCTGGCGATCGTTCAGTAACATCTGAGCCATCCCCTCGATTTCATCCATTTTTCTGTAAATTCACCCCCAAAGAGCTACTATGGCAAAACGCATCATTTATAACGAAAACGCCCGCCGCGCCTTAGAAAAAGGCATGGATATCCTGGCTGAATCCGTTGCCGTCACCCTTGGCCCCAAAGGCCGCAACGTGGTTCTCGAGAAAAAATTTGGCGCCCCTCAAATCGTCAATGATGGGATCACCATTGCCAAAGAAATCGAACTCGAAGACAACGTTGAAAACACCGGTGTCTCATTGATTCGTCAAGCGGCCTCGAAAACCAACGACGCCGCCGGAGACGGAACCACCACGGCGACGGTTCTGGCTCACGCCATGGTTAAAGAAGGCCTGCGCAACGTCGCCGCTGGGTCCAACGCCATTGCCCTCAAACGGGGAATTGACCGCGCTACCGCCTATCTGGTGGAGAAAATCGCTGCTCATGCGCGTCCTGTGGAAGATTCCACCGCGATCGCCCAAGTGGGAACCATCTCCGCCGGGAACGACGAAGAAGTCGGCCAAATGATTGCCAACGCCATGGACAAAGTTGGCAAAGAAGGAGTCATCTCCCTCGAAGAAGGGAAATCCATGACCACGGAACTGGAAATCACCGAAGGGATGCGCTTTGACAAAGGCTACATCTCTCCCTACTTCGCCACCGATACCGAGCGCATGGAAGCGGTGTTGGATGAGCCTTACATCTTGCTGACGGACAAAAAAATCAGCTTGGTTCAAGATTTAGTTCCTATCCTGGAACAAGTGGCTCGTTCCGGCAAACCCCTACTGATTATCTCCGAAGATATCGAGAAAGAAGCCCTGGCGACTCTCGTGGTGAACCGTCTGCGCGGTGTGCTGAACGTGGCGGCTGTGAAGGCTCCTGGATTCGGCGATCGTCGTAAAGCGATGCTCGACGACATCGCGGTTCTCACCGGCGGTCAAGTCATCACCGAAGATGCTGGCCTGAAACTCGAAAGCGCCAAACTGGAAATGCTCGGGTCCGCTCGCCGCATCACCATCACCAAAGACAACACCACCATTGTCGCCGAAGGTAACGAAGCCGAAGTTAAAGCTCGTTGCGAACAAATCCGTCGTCAAATGGAAGAAACCGATTCCTCCTACGACAAAGAAAAACTGCAAGAGCGTTTGGCAAAACTCTCCGGCGGTGTAGCGGTCATCAAAGTTGGTGCAGCCACTGAAACGGAAATGAAAGACCGTAAGCTGCGCCTCGAAGATGCCATCAACGCCACGAAAGCGGCGGTTGAAGAAGGAATCGTCCCCGGTGGTGGTACGACCCTGGCACACCTGGCTCCTGGCTTAGAAGAGTGGGCCAACGGCAACCTGGAGAACGAAGAACTCACCGGTGCGCTGATTGTGGCTCGCGCCTTGACCTCTCCCCTGAAACGCATTGCTGAGAACGCCGGCCAAAACGGTGCAGTGATTGCTGAACGGGTGAAGGAAAAAGACTTCAACGTTGGCTACAACGCGGCTAACGGTGAATTCTGCGATATGTTCGATGCGGGTATTGTTGACCCCGCGAAAGTGACCCGTTCTGCAACTCAGAACGCCGCTTCTATCGCCGGTATGGTCTTGACCACTGAGTGCATTATCGTCGATAAACCTGAACCCAAAGAAGGCGCTCCCGCTGGCGCTGGTATGGGTGGCGATTTCGACTACTAAGAGATTGCTCTGGGGTGAGACTTTTCTCACCCCAACTCGGGTGTATCTTTCGATGCACCTCCCCTCGCAACGGGTTTGCGGGGGGTTTTTTGTTTGGGGCTTGGGTTATGCTGGAGCCAGTTTAAAAAACTCCTGTCAAGCTATGGAACCAGTTGAATGGGGGGTAGTACTGGAGAGGTAATGATGGATTTGTTAGGATGCTGATGTCAGCCCCTACCCTCTCACTCGCTTTCTTTTCCTGACTCGGCTTGTTGCACGAGACAGCACATCCCTGGCATCTCTTGAAGGATAAAGGTAACAGATGTTTATCTTGTCGACTCGCTTCGGTGATGACCAAAAAACTGTCCGGAGTATGGTGATACAATACAGGCACACTAAGAAAGGTAAGTAGCGTGAAGAAAAAAAGTCATCCCGAGCAACTCAGCCTGTTCCCTACAGAAAATACATCACGAGAGGATAACACCCTGGATGTCGAGCTAACCGAGCCTTCGGACTATAACGAGCTCTTCATACCGAGGATGTATGAAGAGTTAGTCCAACAAGTGGGCAATCAGGAGTCTAAATTGTCGCAATTGATACGTGGAGTTCCTGAGTTTGAAGAACCTATTGTATCAATCTTATCTGACATACATAAATCTGGTCTTTTATTACTTTTATATGGAGAGCCAGGAGTAGGGAAGTCTACGTTCATTACCTCATTAAGATTTGCGAAGCACATACCTATCAGGAGCATATATCAAATTAGCGCTGATGAAATGGAGGGTGACAAGCTCAAGTCATTAATCCAGGCTGTTAAGGAAAATTCAAATATTTTTTTCAGAGAATATGGCATTCAAGGAGAAAGACTATGCATTGTATTCGATTACTTAGAGACCCTAGAAGATCAAGACGAAAGTAAAGTTAATGGATTTTTCAGAGACCTAAATGCTTTTCTTCGAAAAAACCCTGTTTTAATAATATGGCCAATTACTGATAAAGAAGATTTAGAGAGTCTTAAGAATAGCGCCAGAAAGTTTTCTAGCACCATATTTCACAGGAATATGCCTGTTGTTCACTTCACAGGACCTTCGGTGTCTTTGTACCCGGAAATTACCAAGAACACAATATCTATATGTAACAGTGGAAGAGACCATACAGAATATCAGATAACCGATGACGACCTGAACACTTTACGAGAGGCGTATGAAAATAAACCGGCGAACAAACAACTTATTCGGGACTATCTAGTTGATGTTAAGCAAATTTGGGAAAAACGTAGTGCTAGAGATTTGTCAATAGCAGAAGCAATTCCAAAACTCACAGAAGTCTGGTTCATTTTTGCTTATCCTGATGCCGAGAACGTAGTCGCTCAATTCACAAAACGTAACCCTAAGTTACTTGATGAAATGTGGAATGCTGACTACGACTCTCTCTACACATACGTTTCTGGTAATACGCAAAAAAGCAAGAGGTGGACACCGCGCCGTCTTTCACTTGCACTTAAAAGCAGTCTCTTGACAACAAAAATAATATATATGCCAACAAATGCTCTTGTCTCTTGTGTGGCTGCTTACTCACAAGATGTGCCTACTGGGATAACACGAGCAGACTATCTAGATAAAGAAAAATATGGCTGCTTGCCCCACTATCTTAGGAAAAGTAGTACTAAGGAAGCTCTAAAACGTACACCTTTATATCGGCAATTGATTGGGGAACGGATCAGAGCCGGAAAACGTAAAAGTGGAACGGTCAGGCAAGGCTTAGAAAATGCAAGGCAGGCATTTGAAGAAATTAATAAACAAATCTGGCAGAAAAAAGTCAGCGATCAAAAACTCAACAAGGCTCTCGCACTTGCCCTACAAGATACTTATAAGAAAGAAAGCGACCAGAGGTTCAAGCTTGATTTTTCAGCGGAAACTTATCATCCAGTTCTTGGAGTTCGTCCCGATATTCTTATCTCGAAAAGCCCTATCGGAGTAGATAAGGTGAGGGCAGTGAGACAGTCTCGACTTATCTGTATTGAGGTTTGCTACACCAACAATGGCACACCAGGTGAAATTGCTAGATACGTTTTGGAAAAGCTGGATAAGTATATGACTGAGTTGCAGCACCACTACAAAGTTGATGATACGCGAGAGGTGTAGTGACAAAAACGGGCTGGTTGGAGGGCTGGTTGGAGAAGACATTCACACAAAGACTATGGACAATCAGGGAATTTATAATAGATTGATAAATTCCCTGATTTTTAGTATTGTCTTTATGCCATTTGGCATCCTTATTCCCACGGCGCTGCATTATTTTGATCGACAAATGCAACTTTCCCAAATCCTCGCGCTAGGTGCTGTAATGGGTTTTCTAATGGGTGCTATCACCAGCGGATTAGGTAGTGCAATTCAGCATTTAGCCCCCCGCATTACCCTGTGGCTGTTCGGCTATGCCCCTTGGAACTACAGCAAATTCCTCCGCTACTGCACCGATCGCGGCTTCCTCCAGCGCGTCGGCGGCGGCTATCGCTTTGTCCACGCTCTCCTGCGCGACCACTTTGCCGAGAACATAGTGTCTTAAAACAAGCAGGATTGAAGTGAAGAAAATCAACTATGAGCCAAGCCTATCTAAACTACACAATTATTCTTGAAAAAACAAGTTCTAGCTATGGCGCGTACGTCCCAGATTTACCTGGATGTGTTGCCGTAGGAAACAGTAAAGAAGAAGCCTTACAACTGATTCAAGAGGCGATTGTATTCCATCTTGAAGGAATGCAAGATGATGGACAATTAATTCCAGAACCGGTGTCAACTAGCGAGACCGTGAGGGTTTCCCTAAAACAAGATTAACGTCAATCCAAGACTCATTAGGTTAGTTCGTCTCATGGGAGGTCTTGCGCTCTAGCTCTGTTGACGGGGCTTAACAATGAAAGCCAAGTCCCTCAATTGGGGCGATCGCCCACTGAAGAAAAGTTACTGAAGAAAATTTCAAACCGGCGATCGCCCCCTCCAAACATCACCCCATCAACAACACATTATCAATGACATGAATAATCCCATTATCCGCTTCAATATCTGCTTGAATCACCGTCGAATTTTTCACCTCAAACCCATCCGAACAATCAATCGAGATCGGTGATCCTTCCACCGAAGTGACCGACCCCATTTGAGCGAGATCCGCTTGGGTCAACTTCCCTGAAACCACATGGTAGGTTAAAATTCGACCCAATTGAGGCGGCGTTTTGACCAGGGCTTCAACGGTTCCCGGTGGGAGTTTGGCGAACGCATCGTCAGTTGGGGCGAAGACAGTAAACGGTCCGGGGCTTTTGAGGGTCTCGACTAAATCTGCCACTTTAACGGCAGTGACTAAAGTTTCAAATAACCCGGCACTGACGGCAATATCAACAATATCAGCCATGAATTCTTACCTCATGTATTGGTTAATGTTTAAGCCAACGGTATCAATAAGTCTAACAGGAATACTGGCGTCAGAAATTCTCACTCATTCAAACTGACTTGAGGCATCAGTAACATCACCCGTTGACTGTCCACCACCATCGTCCAAAAGCCCTCATTGCTCAAGCGTTGCAATAGCGCATTGGCCTCCGTCTCATCGCGGCTGTAGCCCACCAACAGATAGGGACGTTGTCCATAGGAGACTAACCCCACCGTGCGATTGGTGGCCCGTTGCACTTGACGAGCCACCTGGGGTTGATTGAAGTAATCGACGAGAACCGCATATCCCTCCTCTAATGGCTGGGGATTATAGCCTCTCCGTGGGCTAGTGACGGCAATTTGCGGCAGGGGCTGGGCCTCCGGGATGCTGTTTGAGATGGGTGCAGCGTCGTCCTCGACGGGGATATAGACCGGTAAATCGCCAGTATCGCCGTCGGGGGCGGAACCCTCAACACGCTCGTTGGGAAGGTTCGCTGGGGGCAAATCCCCTAAACTAATCTCTAAATCAACGCCCTCATCACGACGATCGCCCGCTGTTGAGGGGTCCGGGGCTGAGGCTGAAGTGGAGTCAGAGTCTCGGGCCGCCGTGCGATCGCCGCTCGATGTGACCGAAGACGACCTCCCACCGGCGGGGCGGGCCTCGATGACCTGAACTTGTGGCAAATTCAGGGAACTCGATGAGGTTGGCCCTGAGATTGGCCCCGAGGTGGGGGTCGAGGGGCCAGCATTGTCCGCCCTGGGGGGACGAGTGACAAAAGCATTTAAGCCCGCTTCTTCGGTGATACTGCGGGCTAGGGCCGATGCCTCCTCTTGGCCGGAAAATCCCTGAATCCGTAACACCACTTCATCGAGATAGGTGCAGGGTTGAGCCTGGAACTGACTCGGTAGAAGACTCCCCACAACGGCCAGGTCGTCATTGCCTTCAGGTAACACTAACACCAGAAATTCCCCTGCCTGAGGGGGCGCACAGGCGGCGTATTGCCCGATCGCCTTCGGCAGTCGTCCTAGACCCCCGAACCAACCCAGGGCGATCGCAACCGACATGACCGTGGTAAGGGGATGAGGAAAACGCATGGGCTGTTGGTTGAAATGGGGTTGACAAATGATGCGATTGATGTATCACGTTCCCCCATCCTGACCTAAGCTTGAGCGAGAGAGGCGAGGGGATCGGGGATACTCTCAGAGGGGGCCTCAAACTGACCCGTTAGCACATATTCTAACCGCAGTTTCAGCCAGGTAATGAACTGGCGATCGCTAGACACAATCGCCACGGAGGGTTGCGGACATTTTTCCTTGGCTGCCGCTAATTCTGGCGCCTCCAGAAACGCCGGTTGTTTCACCAACCAGAAATCAATCTCCTTTTCCCGTTCCTGGTAATTGCGGACTCGTTCCTGAAGCACCTCATCGAGAGGTTCTTCGTCTAACAGGAATTTCTGGCTGGCAGCCACATAGTAGTAAGTTGTCATGGTCAGTCGAAAGGAATCGTTAGAGATAGTACGGCAGTCGCAATATCAAATCATACCGCCGTGAAACACTTTAGGGAAATTAAGTGTTACAGTTCGCGACGAATCGCCTGTTTCATCTCCCGCACGGCTCGCTCAATGCCCACCAACGCCGCTCGCGCAATAATCGTATGGCCGATATTGAGTTCCTCCATCCCCTCAATACAGGCGACGGGATAAACATTGAGATAGGTTAAGCCATGACCCGCATTGACCCGTAACCCCAACTCACGGGCGATCGCACAGCCAGTCCGCAACACCTCAAGCTCCTGTTGACGCTTAATCTCCGTTTTGGCTTCAGCGTAACAGCCCGTATGCAGTTCAATAAACTGAGCCTGAGTGGCAGCCGAAGCCTGAATTTGCTTGGGATCGGCGTCAATGAACAGACTCACAGGAATTTCAGCCCCCTGAAGACGGCTTACCACCGCCGTGAGGCGATCGCAACTCCCATCGACATCCAATCCCCCCTCCGTCGTCACCTCTTCCCGCTTCTCAGGAACTAGAGTGACATAATCAGGTTTGAGATCCAGGGCGATGGCCACCATCTCCTCCGTGGCCGCCATTTCTAAGTTCAAATGGGTACTCACCGTTTGCCGCAACAGATAGACATCGCGATCCTGAATATGGCGACGATCTTCGCGCAGGTGGGCCGTAATCCCGTCCGCCCCTCCTAACTCCGCCAACACAGCCGCCGCCACGGGGTCCGGTTCCGTCGTTCGTCGCGCCTGTCGAATGGTTGCAATATGGTCGATATTGACGCCAAGGGTAATCAAGCTCGCTTCTCTCCTGGTGGTATCATGCTCAACGTTGAATATTCTACGTCGTTGTCTCCTGTTTCTTCTATGACCCCAACGGTTTTAGGTCTCGACGGTGGCGGTAGTAAAACCCGCTGTCTGGTTGTGGACGCCGCCGGAACCATCTTGGGGCGAGGGGAAGCCGCCGCCTCGAACTATCAAACCGTCGGCGGGGAAGCGGCCTATCACGCTATCCTCGATGCGATCGCCGCCGCCACCGCTCACCAGTCCCTCACCATTCGGGCCGTCACCCTCGGTTTAGCCGGAGTGGGCCGGCCTCACGACCAACAGATTGTTCACGATTGGCTGCAACTCCTACAACAAGATAGCCGCTTGCCCCTCACCTGGGATTTACATCCTCGGGGGGTGCGGATTTGTCCCGACTACGAAATCGCCCTGGTGGGGGGATTAGGGGGAGACGTGGGCCAGGCCACGATTGCCGGAACCGGGGCCATCGCCTATGGTCGCAATGACAGCGGCCAGGTGGCCCGGGCCAGCGGCTGGGGCTATCTCCTCGGCGACGAAGGCAGTGCCTATGACATTGGCCGTCAGGGATTGCGGGCCGTGGTACGGGCGGCTGACGGGCGATCGCCTCAAACTCAACTCAGCCTCGCGATTTGTCAACATCTCGGTTTAGACGGGGTTCAAGACCTCGTGAGGCGGGTCTATGACCCCGATTGGCTGCCCCGAGATATGGCGAAATTAGCGCCGGTGGTCGATCAGGTGGCTCGCTTGGGAGATCCCGTCGCCACAGGGATTCTCCATGAGGCGGCCGCTGAGTTGGCGATCGCCAGCCGCAGTGTCTATCAGCAATTATTTCCCCCCAACCATGCCGTCGAGTTAGTCACCCTGGGGGGAACTTGGCAATGTCAGGGGCAACTCAGACAACGGTTTCAACAACAAATCACTGCCTTTTGTCCCCAAATCCAGGTCGTTGCACCTCGTCATGAGGCGGTTTATGGTGCTGTTTGGCTGGCGTTGCGATCGATTGGCTGGCAATCAGAGACTTTCCCGCCAAGCTTTGCTACCATGACGGAGGGGATTTGAGTATCTGTTTCGATGCACTCGTTGAGAGCATGACGCGAGCGTCCAGCGATCCTTCGGGCAGAGTTCACCCCAACGTATAACTTTCACAGGTAGGCACGAAGGCGTGGAGCATTCCAACGACTTCAATTTGACTCTTTTACGTCAGGTCCTTGACCAATCCGGGACGGCGATCGCTCTGTTTAATCGTGATCTCAAGTCGGTTCTGTGGACTCAACCCTGGCGAGATCTCTGGGCGGTTGACCCCTATGCGGGCCAGCCGTACTCTGAAGTGGTTCCCCAGGCCCCTCCCTCTTGGCAAGCGGCCTATCGCCGCTGTCTTGATGGGGTCCCGAGTTCCTGTCCGCCCCACTGGCTGAAATTGGGAAATGGCGATCGCTGTTGGCTACAGGAAAAACTCTCTCCTTGGCGAGATCAACATGGCGATCTCGCCGGAATTATCGTCCAGACTGAAGTCTTAAAGACGACTGAGGCGATCGCCCTCAACTGGACAACGGTGTTTGAACATAGCCCGGATCTCCATTGTCTCATTGACCAAGAGGGCATTCTCAAACAGGTGAACCCCGCTTGGCAAGAGCAACTTGGCTATTCTCCTCAAGACGTACAACAGACCTGTTCCTTCAGCTATCTCCATCCCGACGATCTCGACGCAACCCGCACCGCCCTGACCCAGCTGACCGCCAACACCCCGCTACGGCTGGAAAATCGCTATCGTCATCAGGATGGGTCATACCATTGGTATCAATGGACTCTCGTCGCCCTAGAGGATCATGAACATCTCTATGCGATCGGTCGTCTTCTCGCCAGAATCCCCGCCTCAGACGAGTCCGCAGACCCCGACCAGGCTCAGGTTCAGCAACTCTCCCAAAGCCTCTCGGATACCCTCGATGAGTTACGACAAACCCAACTGCAACTGGTTCAAACGGAAAAAATGTCCAGTTTGGGGCAGTTGGTGGCCGGGATTGCTCATGAAATTAACAACCCCGTCAACTTCATTTATGGCAACTTAGTTCACGCGAAAGAATACACTGAGGATATTCTCGGCTTACTCGAACTCTATCAACAGCATTACAGCGACCCTAACCCAGAAATCACCGAAGAAGCGGAATCCATTGATATTGAATTTTTGCTCGATGACTTGCCGCAACTGCTGAGTTCTATGATGGTCGGGGCTAATCGAGTTAAGGAAATTGTCAGTTCGCTGCGGAACTTCTCACGTCTCGATGAAGTGGAAATGCGGCTGTCTGATCTCCATGAAGGACTCGATAGTACTCTGGTGATTCTACAAAATCGCATCAAGGCGAAACCGAATCGCCCCGAAATTGTCATTGATAAGTCATATCAGGAGTTACCAAAGGTCGAATGCTTTACGGGGCAGATGAACCAGGTTTTTATGAATATCGTCAGCAATGCCATTGATGCCCTTGATGAACGAGATAAAGATCGCAGTTATCAAGAGGTCGAAGCCCAACCTAGCAGCTTAACCTTGACAACGGTTTGTAATCCCGATGATACGGTAACAATTCGCATTGCAGACAACGCCGCTGGGGTTTCGGAGTCCGTTCGTCAACAAATTTTCAAGCCCTTTTTTACAACAAAACCGGTGGGAAAAGGAACGGGGTTAGGACTTTCAATTAGTTATCAAATTATTGTTGAAAAACACAAAGGGACCTTGGAGTGTCAGTCAACTTTAGGAGAAGGAACCGAGTTTATTATCACGATTCCCATCTCTCACAGTTCTTCAGACTCCCAAAACTCCTAATATAGCTAAATTCAAGCTAAATATAGGCTAACTGTGGAGTTTTGCCACTACCGTCGCTAGGGCTTTTCCGAGGTCACGAATCGCTGCATCTTGATCAGAATCAGTTAAATTGCCTTGGTCATCAAAGGCTTGATAAGACCCGGAAATGGTCTTTTGTTGCGGAATGACCATGACCCCGATATTTTGTAGAATATCTCGCACATGAACTAAACCCCGCAATCCCCCCATTCCACCGGGAGAGGTGGCCATTAAGGCGGCGACTTTACCCCGAAAACAGGTCAAAGACAGAGGTGGTTCTCCTTCTTCGGGGCGGGAGGCCCAGTCGATGGCATTTTTGAGTAGGGGGGTGATGGAACTGTTATATTCCGGGGAAGCAATCAGCAAGCCATCATGGGCTTTGAGGAGTTTCTTGAAGGCTAAAACCGTCTCAGAAAATCCTTCTTTGGCTTCTAAGTCTTGGTTATACAGGGGCATGGGATACTCCCCTAAGTCAATAACGGTCACCTCAGCCCCCGCCGCCTCGGCACCCTGGGCGGCAATTTTGACGAGGGCTTTATGAAAGGAACCTTGGCGAGAACTTCCGGCCAATGCAAGTATTTTGGCAGTCATGGTTAAAGAAGAAGGGAACAGGGAACAGGGAACAGGGAACAGGGGAGAAGAAGG
>LSZA01000106.1 GCA_001637315.1 Phormidium willei BDU 130791
TCGGGCGACCGGAATCTGTTAGTCCTCGAAATCTACAGCGTTTCAATCCCTAAAAGGGATTTTGGTGGATTTCGGGGGACCCCATCTGGAACCCTGACACTATGGAGTTTTCAAGGTCCATTTGCGCGGGACCCCCCAAGAATAACACCGATCGCCCCAAACGCACAACCCCCGCCCCAACCCGAAAACCCCAAAACGCCCAACCCATCAGCATTACAGAGTTTGCGCGAGACCCCCCCAACCGCAAAACGCCCGAAACCCAGACCCCATCAGCCATACCGCCCATTTTCACCACTCCCTCACTCATACAACTACCCTCTCGCGCAAATCGCAACATTCCTTAACAGATTCAGACCCCATCTATATATATGGGCCGACCATCACTCAGCCCCCCCAGTCTAACGATTCCTTGTTCCCCATTCCCAGAAATATGGCAAGATTAGATGAATTTCCGTCAGGGAGGGAACCTGTATGTCAACCGCTCACATTATCGGATTAGGAAAATCGGGACTGGCGGCGGCCCGGTTGCTGAAACATCACGGTTGGCAAGTTACCGTCAGCGATCGCGGCAGCAGCGACTCCCTCGACCACCAACAACAACTTCTCGCCCAAGATAACATCCCCGTCTCCCTAGGCCATGTCTTCGACCCCGAAACCGCCCAACATCTGGACCTATTAGTCATCAGCCCCGGCGTTCCCTGGGATTTACCCAACCTCGAACAGGCCCGACGCCTAGGAATCGAAACCATTGGCGAAATGGAACTGGCCTGGCGACATCTACAAACCTGTCCCTGGTTAGGAATCACCGGAACCAACGGTAAAACCACCACCACCGCCCTAGCCGCCGCCATCTTCGGTGGGGCTGGACTCAAAGCCCCCGCCTGTGGCAACATCGGCAATGCCGCCTGTGAACTGGCCCTAACCGCCACCCAGCAAGACCAACCCTTAGATTGGGTAGTTGCCGAAATCAGTAGCTATCAAATCGAGTCATCGAGTACCCTCGCCCCTCGAATTGGGATTTGGACCACCTTCACCCCAGACCATCTCAACCGCCACAAAACCCTAGACAACTACTACCGCATCAAAGCCAAACTCCTGCAATCCTCAGACTTGCAAATTTTTAATGGCGATGACCCCTATTTACGAAACCATCGAGATACCTGGCCGAACGCCCATTGGACCAGCATCGAAAATGACCCCAGTTTAAGCCCCTTCGCCGCCATTGATGGAGATTGGGTCGTGGTCGATGGGGCAAAAATCGTCTCCATCCAAGCCTTACAAATGCCCGGCCGTCATAACCAACAAAACCTTTTGCTGGCTGTCGCGGCAGCCCGCTTAGCTGGCATTGAACCCGAGGCGATCGCCCAAGCCATTGCCCAATTTCGCGGCGTTCCCCATCGCCTAGAAGTCATCGGCACTTGGCAGGATATTCGCTTTATCAATGATAGTAAAGCCACCAACTATGATGCTGCCCTGGTGGGGTTAACCTCCGTGCGTCATCCCGTCATTCTCATTGCGGGAGGCGATCCCAAAGACGGCGATGCAACCACCTGGCTAGAGGCGATTCAACGCCAAGCAGCCTTTGTTTTGCTGATTGGCGATGCAGCAGAATCCTTCGCCCAGATGCTGGATGGAGTCGGCTATTCTGACTACAAAATTGTCGGAACCCTAGAGGCGGCGGTGGACGTTTCCCGAGACTTAGCCCAGAAATACCAGGCGAAAACGGTCTTGTTGTCTCCCGCTTGTGCCAGTTTTGACCAGTTTCCTAATTTTGAAGTTCGCGGTCAGGTGTTTCGAGAGTTATGTGAACGTTTCTTGTAAGTTCGGGCGTTCCGACATGGAGAATTGATGAAATGGGAGAAATTGCCTTTGATGCCAGTAGTTTTCATTGGAGTCGTTCCGATGGCTTAAATCGCTATGTGGGGGAGTTGCTGGAAACCTACCAAGATGGCGATCGCTTCTGTTTTTATACCACCGACTCAACCCGAGTCGGGGCGAAGGCTTCTCAGTTTCAAATTCTCCGTCCTCCAACCCTCTATCGTAATGATTTCAAAAATAATCTAAGACGCTTACTTTGGCATCAAATCGGTTTACCCTTATCAATTTTAAAGCAGAAACACCAATTATTTTATTCTCCTGTATTTGAAGGAATGTTAGTTCCTATTTGCCCACAAATTATCACGATTCATGATATTTTGCCGATTCGCTTTCCTGATGTATATCCTCGCATTAAATACTATTTTCAATTTATTTTGCCGCAACTCATTCGCGCTTCTGATGCCATTATTACTACCTCAAACTACACTAAGCAAGAGATTTTAGACCATTATAATTGCCACAAAACCCCCATTCATGTCGTCTATCAAGGCTATCGCGAGGATATTTTTAATCTCAATTCTGATGATTTAGAACTTCCCCATCGCCGTCCAAAAACTCCCTTTATTTTATGTGTTGGAGAAACGCGCCCTTATAAGAACCTACGTCGCCTCATTGAAGCCTTTAGCCGAGCCAATTGTCCTAACCTAGAATTGCGGATTGTGGGGAACCTCAATAAATGCGATCGCCCCCTCTTAGACTACCCCAAACAACTCGGCTGTCACGAACGAGTCAAATTTCTGGGATTCGTCCCCGATGACGCTTTAGCCGACCTATATCGTCAGGCGATCGCCTTCGCCTTTCCCTCTCTCTACGAAGGATTCGGGATTCCGCCCCTCGAAGCCATGGCCTGTGGTTGTCCCGTATTAGCCAGCCATCAAACCGCCATTCCCGAAGTCTGCGGCGAGGCTGCGTTCTATGTGAATCCTTACGACATTGATGACATGGCCCAGGGAATTGTGCAACTGGTGAATAATCCCCAATTGCGGCAACAATTACGACAACGAGGACAACACCAGGTACAATCATTTCGCTATCGTCAAATGGGCGATCGCATCCTCAACATCCTCGACCAATACCTACCCCCAAATCGAGCCAATGGTACTGATTAACCTTGCCTTTCTAATGGAGAACCCCACTGGAATCAGTACCTACGCCCTGAATCTGATTCCGCAGTTGCGATCGCTCGATCCCATCCTCCTCACCCCTCAGCCCAAACTCGGATTTCGCCATCATCCCATCCCCAAAGGCCTCACCCCGGAACAAGGCTTAACCGGCCATCTCAAACGTCTCCTCTGGACCCAATTCGCCCTACCGCGACTCTATCGAGACTTAGACGGCGATCTTCTCTTCTCACCCCTTCCCGAAGCCCCCCTCGGCTGGACTGGCCGCTATGTCGTCACCGTCTATGATGCCATCCCCCTGCGGTTTCCCAAACCGGCCTCCCCCATGACCCTCTATCATCGCCTCTACGTTCCCCAAGTCTTACACCAGGCCCAACATCTCCTCTGTATCTCCCAATCCACCGCCGACGATGCGATGAACTTCTACGGGGTTCCCGCCAGCAAAATCACCGTCACCCCCCTGGCTTACGATCGCCATCGCTATCGCCATCTCAACCTTCCCCGTCGCAATTACTTCCTCTATTTGGGCCGACATGATCCCTACAAAAACCTACAACGGGCCATCGCCGCCTTCGCCCAACTTCCCCCCTCCCTCGACTGTGAATTTTGGATTGGCGGGTCCTTTGACCGTCGTTACACCCCCAACCTACAGCAACAGGTGCAAGAGTTGCAGTTGGGCGATCGCGTCAAATTCCTCGATTACATCAACGCCAACGACTTACCCATCCTCCTCAACCAAGCCTTAGCCCTCGTCTTTCCCTCCCTCTGGGAAGGCTTCGGCTTACCCATCTTAGAAGCCATGGCCTGCGGTTGTCCCGTCCTGGCCGCCAACGTCGCCTCCATTCCCGAAGTCACCGCAGACGCGGCCCTACTCGTCGATCCTTACGATTTACAACAATTAACCGATGGGATGGTGGTTTTAGCGAAGGAAGATGACGTGCGATCGCATCTTCAACAACGGGGCCGCGATCGCGTTCGCCACTTTAGCTGGGAAAAAACAGGACAACTCAGTTGCGGCGTCTTGCATCAACTGTCTTGTTCTGACAACCCCTAAGACACAATTGTTCACGGCCGGACATGGTATCCTCCATGTGTATGTCAGGTCGAGCGTATCTCGGGTCTTTAGGCGGTTGAACCTTACCCGCAAACTTGGGGACGCATCAACCTGTGAGTGTGATTTGTGTGGAGTGATTCGGAAATATGGTTATGTCGCCTTTAGTTCGCCAACCCTCAACCTCCTTGGCGGAGATATCCCCCTTTGCAATATCTCCCCTGAACCTACCCCCCTCGAAGCTATTTGGAACCGATGGGATTCGCGGTCATGTGGGAGAACTTCTCAACGCCCCCCTAGCCTTGCAAGTGGGCTTCTGGGCCGGCCAAGTGTTCAAAAACTGTCAGGGAGGGGGTGCGATCGCCCTCGGGCAAGATTCCCGCAACTCCAGTAGTATGCTAGCCATGGCCCTCTCAGCGGGACTCACCGCCGCCGGGTTAGAGGTTTGGGACTTAGGATTATGTCCCACCCCCTGCGTCGCCTATCTGGCCGCCACCTCCGAGGCCATTGGTGGAGTAATGATTTCCGCTAGCCATAACCCCCCCGCCGATAATGGAATTAAATTCTTCGGGCCAACCGGGGCCAAACTTCCCTCAGACATTCAACAACGCATCGAAGCCGGGATTCGCGGCCAACTCACCCTCAGCGAGAGTAACGCCAGTTGGGGTCGTCATTACCATCGCCCCGAATTAGTCAGAGATTATCTCAACGCCGTTCAAACTCCCCTGGGACTGGATTTACAGGGCATGAAAGTCGTCTTAGACTTAGCCTGGGGGGCCGCCAGTCACGTCGCCCCGCAAGCCTTCGCCGCCTTGGGGGCTGAGGTGATTTGTTTACATGATCGCCCCGACGGCGATCGCATCAACGTCAACTGCGGTTCAACCCATCTCGATCCCCTACGGGCGGCGGTATTAAGCCATAATGCTTGTTTAGGATTTGCCTTTGATGGCGATGCCGATCGCGTCTTAGCCGTAGACAGTCAAGGACGGGCCATTGACGGCGATTATATCCTCTATCTCTGGGGTCAGGCCTTGCGGAACCAGGGACAACTCCCGGATAATCTGATTGTCTCGACGGTGATGGCCAATTTAGGCTTTGAACGGGCCTGGGAAGCCCAAGGAGGCCAACTACTGCGAACCTCCGTTGGCGATCAATATGTTCACGCGGAGATGCAACGAACAGGATCGACTCTCGGCGGCGAACAGTCGGGCCATGTCATTTGTAGTCATTACGGCGTTAGCGGTGATGGCTTGTTGACGGCGTTGCATTTGGCGGCGTTAGTCAAACGCAGTGGAAGCGGTTTATCGGAGTTGGTGAATCAGAGTTTCCAAACCTATCCCCAGGTGTTGCAGAATGTGCGCGTCGAGGATCGGGAGTTGCGGTTAAACTGGCAACAGTGTGATCCGCTTCAGCAGGCGATCGCCACCGCTGAAACCGCCATGGGCGATCAAGGCCGTGTCTTGGTTCGGGCCTCGGGAACGGAACCCGTGATTCGCGTGATGGTGGAAGCCGCCACGTCTGAGTTAGTCCATCATTGGACGGATAATCTGGTGTTAGCGGTTCGTCAACATCTTTTGAGTTAAGCAAACTGAACGACCTGAGTCGAATACCAGAAACCGGGTTTCTTTAGTCGATGATGTGAGACACCCGGTGTCTACAAAGACACCGAGTGTCTGACCCTCAGCAACAAACCCCTCCGAGAAACTCTGACGACCCGGGTCGAATACCAGAAACCGGGTTTCTTAACTGCATCCTGCACCCCTAGCGATCGGAAAATCATCCCCCGGATGGGTTCCTTTGGCAAAATTCAAAGTTTATACTTGAATCATCCATCATGCCAGCCAGAGATATCTATCATGAACAGGTCAAAACTGCATTGATTCGGGAGGGTTGGACAATTACCGATGACCCCTATGTATTAAGTTTTGGACGTAGCAACCTATTTGTTGATTTAGGGGCTTCTAAATTAGTCTCTGCCGAAAAAGGAAATCAGAAGATTGCCGTAGACGTCAAAAGTTTTATCGGAAAATCGAAAATCAATGACTTAGAAAATGCCCTAGGTCAATATACATTGTATTATGATATCCTAAAAAAGACCGAGCCAGAACGTCAGTTGTATTTAGCGATTACAGACGATGCGTTTGATGATGTTTTTAAAGAACCAATTGGCGAGGTTTTACTAGAAAATAAACGTCTAAATTTGATTGTCGTTGACCGACGAACAGGAGTGATTCGTCAATGGATAGCGTAGAATATCACCGGATTATCACTGAAATCTTACAGGAGTACGCCAAAATTCCCTATGCTCATCGTAGCCTAGAGCGAAGGCTAATTATTGGCGAAGATCATAAAAGTTATGCCTTGTTTACCGTTGGACAACTCAATAATAAACAAGTTCATGGCTGTGTTCTTCATTTAGAAATTATCGGCGATAAGGTGTGGATTCACCAAGATGGCCTAGAAGATGGAATCGCCGATGAGTTACTGAACGCGGGTATCCCGCAAGAGAAGATTGTTTTAGGGTTCCACCACCCTGATCTTCGACCTTATACGGGGTTTGCGATCGGTTAAGATGGCGGTAAAGTCCCTAACCATCGGGAAATTGCCAACAGGCGATGCGTTCAATCCGGGAACTTCCACAGCGACAGGGTTGGGGTTCCGAGGCTACCCACTCATAACTGCAATCTTGGCAATGATGGAACAGATTGTTACGGTTAGCCCTCTCGATTTTGGCTTTCCAGCTTTCGATATCTTGGGGATTGGGATTTTGAGACATCATAATATAGCAAAAGTTGATTTAAATAGGACAAAAAATGTGGGAGAAGAAGGGAACAGGGAACAGGGAACAGGGAACAGGGAATAGAGAGGGAATTTTCTCCTAAGTTACCAAATACAATCTTCGATTTCTATAGATTAAACCAATAAACCTCTAAGATGACGATTTACCTCACAACGGCTGATTCTGGAAATTTGGATCTTCCTTGTCCAATTGACGGGCTTTCCACCTCAACACCCCCCAGGCGAAATCAAGGAGTTTAAGCTGACGAAACACCCGATGAGGGTCCGACAAATGAGTTTCTGGTAACGGCTGTCCCACCGCTTTAAACACCAGCCCCAGAGGAACATCAATCTCATCCTGAAGCTGAAGACAGCGGGCAAATCGAGGTCCAAACGCTGCAATCAGAGACCCCACCCCGCCTCGGGCCTGTCCCCAACCTAGATAGGCTAATCCCTTATAATCAGCAAGAAACGAACCGCCATAACATTGAACCGTCGCCCCGCGCACTCGTTGCAATTCTTCGGGTAAAAAGGGATAGGCAACATGATAGCCCGTCGCGCAAACCATTAAGTCAAACTCCTCCCGGCTGCCATCGACAAACTCGACAAATTGACCGTCGAGTTGGCTCACTTCTGGCTTGGGCAAGATGCGACCATGTTTGATATAATAAGGAACTTCGTTATTTAGAGTTGGGTGTTTTTCAAAAATACGATGATTGGGTTTGGCTAAGCCATATCGCTCATGTTTGCCAAAGGTTAGGCGAATAATGGTATAGGCTAACCCCCGCTGAAACCATTGCGGCATCCAACCGCGAATTAAGTCCACAATGGGAAATCCGGCGAAGCTTTTGGGGATAAACCAGACGGATTCGCGCAAACTCAAGACGCTTTTTTCGGCAACTCGGGCGGCTTCGGCGGCGATGTCACAACCGGAGTTGCCACCGCCGATGACTAAGACTCGTTTTCCTCGTAAAATATCAGGTGTTTTGTAGTCTTTGGAATGGATAATGTCCCCAGCAAAGGTTCCCTTGAATTCTGGGAACCGTTTACACCAGTGATGTCCGTTACAGAGGATAACTCCTTTATAACTGCGTTGTTCGCCGTTGGCAAAGGTAACGTTCCAGAGGTTATCTGCAATGGGGCGAACTAGATTAACTCGGCGTTCGAGTTCAATCTGGGGGCGCAGTTGGAAGTGGTCGGCAAAGCTGTTTAGATAGGCTAAGAGTTGTTGGGCGCTGGGGAAATCGGGGTAATCTGAGGGCATGGGAAAGTGAGTGAATTGCGTCACTTTCTTCGATGAGATAATATGGGCGCTTTCATAAACACCGTGATACCAATTTCCGCCAATATCGTCGCTGGCATCGACTTGATCATAGGGGATTTTAGCATCTTTTAAGGCTTGGGCAATTCCCAATCCAACAAATCCCGCCCCGATAATGAGTTGTTTGTGGCGAGTGTCGGTGGGAGTGGAGGTTTTGGGTTGAGTTTCGGTGTGAAGCATAGGGAACAGGGAACAGGGAACAGGGAACAGGGAACAGGGATAACCCACCCCTAACCCCTCCCAGGAGGGGAGATATGACGTAGGGGCAATCCCTTGTGGTTGCCCGCCTTAAGGGTTAGGGTTTTGCGTTTTGTTCGGGTTTGAAGTAGTCCACGCCCCAGGTTATAATGGGTGGGAAATAGCGTTTTATTTGGTGGAAGATTTGGGCTTTTGTGTCGGGGAAGACGTGGAGTTTGTCTTGGGCGATCGCCCTCACGACCGCCTCAATGACTCGCTCAGGATCGGTGGCATCCTTATCAGAAATTCCCGTTGTTTCTTGCCCTAAACTCCCATATTTCTCGGCTTGTAATAGGGGGGTACGACTAAAATAAGGATAGACGGCTGTTACTTTGACATTGTAGGGTTTGACTTCGTTAAATAGTCCTTCACTAAAGCCGCGCAAGCCGAATTTACTACTCGCATAATGGGCCATTCCCGCCACAGCAATCCAACCCGCCAATGAGGAGATATTGACGATGTGGCCTTGACGACGCTGGATCATATCAGCCACAAACAGGGTACTTAGCCGCATGGGGGCTAACAAATTGACTTGCATTAACCGTTCCCATTTATCCGTGGGAACTTCATCCATGCGTCCGTATAAGCCAATCCCGGCATTGTTAATTAAAATATCAACAGGAACATCCAAGGCGTTAACCGCATCGTAGAGGGATTGCGATCCGGCGGGTTCAGATAAATCGACCCCTAAACAGGCTAAAACTTGGCCCGTTTTAACCTCTTGTTGAATCGCCTCTGCTTGTTGGCGTAACCTGGCTTCGTCCAAGTCAGCTAGAATTAACTGTCCCCCAGCCTTTAATAATTTGCGGGTAAACTGTTGACCGAATCCACCGGCCGCCCCAGTTAGAACGATCGCAGCGTCTTTAAATTGAGTCATCTTGCAACAACATTAGATTAGCAACACAGCCAAATTGGGGACCATCAAGCGTTAGGTTTTCGGGGCGGCTAACGCTCCCCAAAGTAACAGCGGCCAGGGGACAATGAAGTCTGGAATGAGTGTATCACGGTCTCTCAGGGCGGGAAACTGGGCGCCGAGGAGAAAGCGCAGCGATCGCAAGGAAGCAGGACGATTGCCAGCTTGGTCTACCAGTTTATAGCGTCGGGCCAGTTCAGCGACAATCTGCACTTTACCACTGTAGCGGAGAACCTTGTCATCGGCGGCTAAGGCAGCGATCGCCCGGCCAGTGAGTAAGGGAGTTTCCCAATTGTAGCGATCGCGCATCAGGCTACGTTGCAAGTCCACCTCCTCACCGCTGGGGGTATTCTCAGCAAAACGGGCGATTTGTTCCGTTCCCACAATCCCCGGCCAAATCGCAATTGAGGCGATATTATCCGGCTTCAACTCCACAGCCATGTCGGCGGCCAGGCGATCGCAAGCCGACTTCCCGGCCCCATAGGCGGCCCCGAAAATATAGGATAGTCCCCCCCAGGAGGAAATGGTACAAATCAGCCCTCGCTGGCGGGGTTGCATGAGACGGGCCGCAAAAATGCTGCTGACATAGTGACTGCGTAACCCCACTTGGTTCACCGCATCCCAGAGTTGCGGCCCCTGTTTCCAGAAAGGATCACCGTAAGCCTCGGCGATGGCTTGTACCCCGGCGAACACGTTATTAACCAAGAGATCCAGTTGGCCCTCTTGTTCGTTGTCAATGCGATCGAACAGCGATCGCACCTGTTCATCATCATTGTGATCCACTTGAACCGGAACGCAGACACCGCCAGCTTCTTCCACCGCCGCTTGAGTGTCGAGTAAGGTTCCGCCAATCTCGCGATCTTCGAGATTTGAGCGATCGTAACTGCGGCCAGTAATATAAACTGTCGCCCCCGCTTCACCTAAGCCGACAGCGATACCCTTTCCTAAGCCCCGTGTTGCCCCAGTGACCAAAGCCACTTTACCCTGAAGATGTTGCACCATACTGCCCGTATTTCCCTAAATTTGCGATAAAGTTGCGATGACTCTAATGTCCGTTGTACCGTGGCTTCTAGCGATTCTCAGCGGTTTAGGACTCCTGTTGAGTCTGGCGATTGTGTTACCGGCCCCGACGATGTTCTTATTGGTGTTTACGGTTGTCACCCCTGAGATTTCTCCCTGGCTGATTGGAGTTCACGCGATCGCCCTGTTGCTTTTGGCCCGTTTATCTCTAACGGGGGGCGTTGCGATCGCCATCCTTGTTTGTAGTCTACTGGGTTTAAGCCTCAGCCTGCTACCCCTGCTGCAAGTTCCCGCCACCGTGGCCCGCTTCAACGCCGAAATGGAACGAGGATTAGGGTCAGCGTATCTCAAAAGCGTCCCTGAACCCAGTCGCCAGTCCATGCGTCGCCAACCGTTGCAGTTACTGGATGTCTTTCGTGGGATTCCCTTACCCTCAGTTCGCATTCAACGAGAGATTCCCTTCAAAGAACCCGATGGCGTCCCTCTGACACTCAATCTCTATCGGCCACCGACAGCGGGGCAATATCCCACGGTTATCATCATCTATGGTGGGGCCTGGCGACAGGGAACCCCCGATAATGATGAATGGTTTAGCCGTTATCTCGCCAGTCGCGGCTATACGGTGGTGGCCATTGATTACCGCCACGCACCTGAGTATCAATTTCCGGCCCAATTAGAGGATGTCAAAACAGCGATTGGCGTTGTCTGCGATCGCGCAGACGAGTTCGAGGTCGATGGCGATCGCATCGCGTTGATGGGGCGATCGGCGGGCGGTCATTTAGCCATGTTAGCCGCCTATGACCCCGATGCAATTCCCATTCGCGGGCTAATTAACTATTACGCCCCCGTCAATTTAACCCAAGGTTATTACGATTTACCCAATCCCGATCCCTTGGGAATCCAAAACATCCTACGAGACTTCCTCGGTGGTACCCCCGAAGAACTCCCAGACTTGTACGATCGCGCCTCCCCCTGGCATCTCGTCGCCCCCAATTTACCGCCATCTCTCCTCATCTATGGTCAACGAGATCATTTAGTTCAAGCCAAATTCGGACGTAAACTCCAAGAGAAATTATTAACCTTTGAAAATCGTTCCATCTTTCTAGAAATCCCCTGGGCAGAACACGCCTTTGATGCCGTCCATTTTGGCATTAGCAATCAAATCGCCCTCTATTACACCGAACGTTTCCTAGCCCATACCCTATGAGAAACCGAGTTTCTCCAAGAAACCCGGTTTCTGGTATTCGACCCCAGTTCAATAAACCCGGTTTCTGGTATTCGACCCCCCAACCCAGCAACTAGATGCCATATTTTGATAAGCTAGTCCTAGTGGAAGGACGCACACCTGCCGTTCGCCCCGACAGACCCAGATTCTGGATCAACCTTGTCTAAACGCCGCAACCGCCAACTCGATCAGCCCCCCCTCAAAACACCGCAAAAATCACCAAAAACGCGGTTTTTTAATGTTCTTGCCAATACCCCCAAACTGGTTAAATTAGTTTGGCAAGCTGAACCTGGCTATCTACTTCTTTCAGTATTTATCACCCTAGTTCGCGGCTTAATTCCCGTCACCGAACTCTATATCACCAAACTGGTCGTCGATGAAGTTGTCGCCAATATCGGGCAACTTGAAGCCGCTGGCTTAACCATTTTAGGATTAGTCGCCCTACGATTTGCTATTAGTTTCCTATCAGAAGTTGCCAACCAAGTCAATAGTTATAGCCTACAAGTTCTTAAAGATCGCTTTTCCATTCACGCCAACGGGGTTCTCATTCAGCAAGCCATTCGTCTGGATTTATCCCATTACGAATTACCCGAATTTCATGATACCCTCAGCCGCGCCCAACAAAGCGGCAGTGACTATCCCGTTCGCATTTTAGGAACCTTAACCGGGTTACTGGGGCAATTAGTCAGTTTCTTCAGTTCCATCGCCCTCTTGTTGCGATTTAGCCCTTGGGTGATGCTGTTATTACTCGCAACCTCAGTTCCCGCACTTTGGGCTAGCGTTAAGTATTCAGGGCGGCGCTTTTGGCTATCGCGATCGCAAACCCAAGCCGGCCGACGCGCCGATTACCTACAACGAGTCTTAACCCAAAACGCCTTCGCCAAAGAAGTCCGTTTATTTCGTCTAGGAGACTATCTCCTGCAACAATGGATGGACATTCGTCGCCGCTTCAACAACGAATCGGCCTTCCTGGCCCGCCGCTTTGCCACAGTCCGGGGATTAGCGGGAACCGTTGCCAACTTAGGCTACTATAGCGCCTATGGTTGGACGATTGTGCGGGCGGTTCAGGGAACCATTAGCATCGGAGATTTTACCATGTATTCCGGGGCATTTGCTCAAGCCCAAAACGTCTTACAGCAGATTTTACAAAGTATTGCCCAAACCTATGAATACAACCTTTATGTCTCCCAATACTTTGAGTTTTTAGACTTAGCCCCCAAAGTCGTAGACCCCCCCGAACCCAAACCCTTTCCTAACCCCATTTGTCAGGGATTAGAATTACGCAATGTCAGTTTCACCTATCCAGGGGCCAGCGAACCCACCCTGGAAAACCTCAATTTAACCGTCAAACCCGGAGAAAGCATCGCCCTGGTGGGGGTGAATGGGGCGGGAAAAACCACCTTATTGAAGCTGGTGACGCGACTGTATGATCCCAGTGAGGGGGAGATTACCGTTGATGGCGTTCCTCTCTCGGAAATCGCCTTACAGGAGTTACGCCGTAACATTGGCGTGATTTTCCAGGATTTCGCCCGCTATAGTCTCACCGCCCAGGATAATATCGGTTTCGGGGATTTATCGCGGCGGGATGATCTCGGCCAAATTGATGCGGCGGCGGCCGCTGGGGGGGCGACGGAGGTGATTGAGGGTTTAGATCAAGGCTATGAGACGATTTTAGGGAAAATCTTTGCTGGGGGAACGGATTTGTCGGGGGGACAATGGCAGAAAATTGGTATGGCCCGGGCCTTTATGAGTTCAGCGCCGATTTTGATTTTGGATGAACCGACGGCGGCGTTGGATGCGATCGCCGAGTCGGAGTTATTTAGTCGCTTTCGTCGCCTCACGGAAGGACGGATGACCTTTTTTGTCAGTCACCGCTTTTCGACGGTTCGCATGGCCGATCGCATTGTCGTTCTAGAAAACCATCGTATTATTGAAATCGGCTCTCATGCGCAGCTGTTGGAGAAACGGGGCCTCTACGCCAAAATGTTTCACCTACAAGCGTCGAGTTATCTCAACGAATAATCCCTAACCAGGGCGCACAATCACCACCCCAAAGGCTTCAGGATTGAGATATTTCTGGGCCGCCTCCCGTAAATCCTCACGGCTGAGCGATCGCACCGCCTCGGGATAGGCGATCGCCGGGTCCACATCTCCCACCAGCGCCTGAAAATAGCCATATAAATTGGCGCGATCGCTGGGCCGTTCACTCCCAAACACAAAGCGATTGGCTACCTGCTTACGAATCCGTTCCATCTCCGAGGTGGACACCAACTCATCTTGTAAACGGCGTACCTCCTGCAAAATTGCCGTTTCCACCGTCTCTAAATGGTCCTCGGGTAAGTGCGCCCCCACCTGAAACAGGCCTTGTAGGCGATAACTGAGGTTTCCTGCCCCCACCCGAGACACCAGTCCTTGTTCCTCCCGTAACTGGCGCACCAAACGCCCGGTACGCCCCTGGCCTAAAATACTGGCCAACACATCCAACGCATAGGTTTCTTGTAACTGGGCCAATCCCGGAACTCGCCACAACAGACTCAACCGGGCCTGCTGCAAGCTGCGATCGCGATAATCCCGGCGTACCACCTCCGCAAACCCCAACTCCGGCGCGGGAAAGGACCGAGGCGGTAATGGACAGGCGATCGCCAAATCATCATCAGATACCTGAGCGAAGGAGTGGGCCACCGTCGCCACCAACTCCTCCACCGGCAGATTTCCCACCGCCACCGCCGTCAGAGATTCCGGGCGATACCAGGTGCGGTGAAAGTCGCGCATCTGCTGAGGTTGCAGCCCCGAGACAATCTCCGTCGATCCCAACACCGGGCGACGATAGGGAAGTTCAGCAAAGGCCAACTCAATGGCCCGTTGATAGTTCCGTCGCTGCGGATTGTCATCAGAACGGCGGATTTCTTCTAACACCACCTGACGTTCTCGCTGAAAGGCCGCTTCCGCAATTTGTGGGTTCAACACCACATCGAGTTGCAGGGGCGTTAACGCCGCGAAATCCTGGGGCGCACAGGTGAGATAAAACTGAGTATAATCCTGGCTGGTGGCGGCGTTGGTTACCGCACCTCGGGCTTCGATGCGGCGCTCGAACTCGCCTAATTTGAGGCGATCGCTGCCCTTGAAAATCATATGTTCGAGAAAGTGAGCCGTACCCACCATGGCATCCGCTTCGATGGCTGAGCCAACATTGAACCAAAGACTGAGATTCACCGCCTCAACCGGAACCTGCTCGGCAATCACCGTTAAACCGTTGGCGAACTTACGAATCGTTGGTGTGTTGAGGGCAACATGAGGAAAGCGATTGAGGAGAGTAGAAGTCATGGGCGCTTGAAGTGAACAATCGACCAAACGTCGATACAGCGAGAGTCTGCACCACAAAATCACAAACCCTCCTCTCCAGTTTAAGTTACTTTAAGTGTTACGAAAGGTAAACTTAAATAAGAATTTCCCTCAACTCTCCCAAGCCCATGACCAACTCGCCCAAACCCCCAAAGATTATCGTCATCGGTGCGGGCATCGGTGGACTCACGGCCGCAGCGCTTTTAGCACATCGCGGTTATTCTGTCAAGGTTTATGACCAAGCCATTGTCCCTGGGGGCTGTGCCTCCACCTTCAAACGACGGGGCTTCATCTTTGACGTTGGCGCGACCCAAGTGGCAGGCCTGGAACCGGGCGGCATTCACCATCGCATCTTCGAGGAATTAGAGATTCCCTTACCGTCAGCCTCCCCCTGCGATCCCGCCTGTGCCGTCTATCTCCCCGGAGAACACGCACCCATCAATGTTTGGCGAGATCCCCTCCGTTGGCGCGAAGAACAACGGCGACAGTTTCCCGGTAGTGACCCCTTCTGGCAACTGATGCGAACCCTATTTCGGGCGAGTTGGGCCTTTCAGGGACGAGATCCCGTCCTACCGCCCCGCAATTTGTGGGATCTCAGCCGCCTGGTGGGGGCAGTACGGCCGGGAACTCTGGTGACGGTTCCCTTTACCTTTTGGACTGTAGGTGATGCCCTACGCTGGTTTGGCCTCGACGGCGATCGCCGCCTCCGCACCTTCCTCGACCTGCAACTGAAACTGTACTCCCAAGTCGAGGCCGAAGACACCGCCCTTCTCTACGCCGCCACGGCCCTCGGCGTGTCTCAGGACCCCCAGGGACTCTATCACCTAGAGGGCAGTATGCAGGTGTTGAGCGATCGCCTACAACAGTCCTTAACCCGAGACGGCGCAACCCTGCACATGGGCCATCGCGTCGAAGCCATCCACAACCCCGATAAGCAGGTGACTGGCGTCAGCATCCGTAACCTCAAAACTCAGGATACCTGGACCGAATCGGCGGATCTCGTTGTCGCCAACGTCACCGTCCAAAACCTCGTCCAACTCCTGG
>LSZA01000107.1 GCA_001637315.1 Phormidium willei BDU 130791
CCATCCCCCTAAACGTCTTCAGCAAAAATGAAGCGGCGGAGTTCACTGGGATCGGGTTCAGGACTCGATTGAGCAAATTCAACCGCTTCATTGATGTGATCTTGAGTTTGGGCTTTAATCTCCTCAAGTTCCTCAGAATTGGCCAAATTATTTTCCGTCAAAAAGGTTTCAAAACGGTTAATCGGGTCCCGAGCGAACCAGATTTCTTTTTCTTCCTTGGAGCGTAACTCATCAGGATCAGCCAGAGAGTGACCACGGAAGCGATAAGTGAGGGCTTCAATCAGCGTCGGTCCCTCGCCGGCCCGA
This sequence comes from Phormidium willei BDU 130791, assembly GCA_001637315.1. Taxonomy (GTDB): domain Bacteria; phylum Cyanobacteriota; class Cyanobacteriia; order Cyanobacteriales; family Geitlerinemataceae; genus Sodalinema; species Sodalinema willei. Next base: position 307 of record LSZA01000107.1, read on the forward strand.
GCGCGTTTGACCGCTTCTTGAGCCACGGCGCGAACGGCCACGACATCCATTCCATCGACCTCAACCCCAGCCATATTGAAGACACTGGCTTTCTTATAAATTTCCGGTTGAGAGGTGGCTCGTTCATGGGCCATACCGATCGCCCATTTGTTGTTTTCGACAACAAAAATAATCGGCAACTTCCACAGCGACGCCATATTCAGGGTTTCAAAAAACTGGCCATTATTACTGGCCCCATCACCAAAGAAACAGGCCACCACCTGATTGGCGTTGGGGTCTTTCATCACTTCCTTACGGTAGCGAACCTGAAACGCCGCGCCCATAGCCACGGGAATCCCCTCAGCCACAAAGGCGTAACCTCCGAGGAGCTTATGTTCATTGGAGAACATGTGCATCGAACCGCCACGGCCCTTACTGCATCCAGTCGCTTTCCCGAACAGTTCCGCCATGACTTCTTTGGCGGGAACCCCAGCACTCAGAGCATGAACATGGTCGCGGTAGGTGCTGCATACGTAGTCGTCGCCGGGGTTCATGGCTTGGACTACCCCTGAGGAGACGGCTTCTTGTCCGTTATAGAGGTGGACAAAGCCGAACATCTTGCCGCGATAGTACATTTCGGCGCATTTATCCTCGAACAAACGCCCGAGAACCATATCTTTGTAGATTCGGAGTCCATCTTCACGGCTAATTTCGACCGAGTGAGTGTTGGACGTGGGGAGGGTGCGTTCTGTAACCATTGAGATTTCGACTGTCCCAAACAATAACCTAATTGATCCAGGATACACGGGCAGGGGGAACGGGGTAGGATGGGGAGGGTTTTTTTCCCAGTTTTTTGCAGTACGGCTTCGACGGATTAGACAAGAGTGACTCATGGCGATCGCACTGACCAACGACGATGGAATTGATGCACCGGGACTTCTGGCGTTACGTCAGGCGGTGAGGCACGTCAGTGATGACCCGGTTTGGGTGATTGCGCCCAACCGCCATTTATCTGGCTGTGGCCATCAAGTGACGACTCAGGCGGCCATCACTGTGGAACGACGCACTCAGACGGAGATTGCGGTGGCGGGAACCCCGGCGGATTGTAGTCGCTTGGCGGTGAGGCATTTGTGTCCTCAGGCCCGTTGGCTGCTGTCGGGGATTAACTTTGGGGGCAATTTGGGGGTAGATGAGTATATTTCGGGAACGGTGGCGGCGGTGCGGGAAGCGACCCTTTTAGGGGTGCGGGCCATTGCCTTGTCTCAATATCGCGATCGCCGTCTCCCGGAGATATCCTGGGAACTCAGCTGTCGTTATGCCGTGGCGGTGTTGCGAGATCTCATGACCCGACCGTTGGCCGAGGGCTGTTTCTGGAATGTGAATTTTCCTCATCTACCGCTCGTTGGGGATGTGGCCAGCAGTCCCATTCCCGAGATTGTCTTTTGTCCGGCCAGTCGCCGGCCGTTACCGACGCGGTTTGAGTCTGACGGCGATCGCTTTGTCTATCAGGGAGACTACTCGAGGCGCGATCGCACCGCTGGTGATGATGTGGATGTCTGTTTCTCGGGTAAAATCGCTGTGACGCAGCGTCAACTCTAGGATTTAGTCAGGTCATCAGCGGAGACAACCTGGTTGCGTCCCAGCGCCTTAGCCCGGTATAACGCCCCGTCAGCGGCTTTAACTAGGGCTAAACGAGATGCCCCTTGGTTCGGGCAACTGGCGACCCCAAATGAGGCGGTTACTTGTCCCAAAAGCTGCTGTTCATAGGAGAGATTCAGGGCGGCGATCGCCTGTCGTAAGCCTTCTGCGATCTCCTGGGCCGCCTCTTGGGACGTATCGGGCAAAATAATCACCAATTCTTCCCCTCCATAGCGACAAACAATGTCGCACAGCCGTAAACTGCCCTTGAGATAGTGACTCACGGACTGTAGAACATAATCCCCAGCGTCATGACCATAGGTGTCATTAAAGACTTTAAAATGGTCAATGTCTAACATGATTAAACTCAGGGGTGAATGAGTCCGGTTAGACCGTTCGAGTTCCTGTTGCAGTCGGTCTTCAAAATGACGACGATTATAGAGTCCGGTCAGGGCATCGCGGATACTTTGTTGTTCTAAGATGGTACGTAGGTTAAGGTTGGCGATCGCTAACCCCAATTGTTCTGCCACCGTTCGCGCCAGTTGAGCTTTATTAGCCGGAAAGACCTCAGCAGGATGAGCGCTAAGATATAATAATCCCAACGTTTCTCCCTGAGCAATCAACGGAATACAACAGGTTTTGACATCTTCAGGAAGCGGCAAGATATGTTGACAACGTAACCCCTCGTGTTGGTCGTCAACTTCATGAACTCGTCCCCGCCGTAATCCCCAACAATCTTTAATATCAAAGTTAGATTGGGAATACAAAACATCTCCCCAACGGGCAATATTTTGCAAATGATGACCCGAGGGATTAAGCAAGAAAATTCCTCCAGAACACTGAGGAAATAGAGGTTCCATCAAGGTTGCAACCACTTGGCAGGCTTCGACCACAGTGACACAGGCTTGTAAAAAATCACCAATTTGGCTGAGCGTCAACATTTCAGCATGTCGTTCTCGTAAATCGTTCAGCCGCATTTCCAGTTCCTGATTGGTCCGTTCTAGGGTTGCTTGATATTGTTTCATAGCCGTCACATCTCGGAAGGTTACTGCAAACCCATCTCCTAATTTAACGGCAATATTTTCAAACCAAGAATCGAGTCCGTCGTGATTGTAATAAAATTCCCGTGTTCCGGGTTTTCCTGACTCCACCACATCCACATAATAGGCAAATAATCCATCTTCACGATGACCGGGCATGACCTCTAACAAGCGATATCCAACTAAGTTTTCCAGGGGTTTTTGGGTCAGTTCACAGCCAGATGTATTCGCGAGTAAATACTCAAAATCAACAATATCGCCCTGGGAGTTCCGAATTGAACGAAATGCCATAATCCCATCAAGAGAACTATTCAAAATTCCCTCTAACTGCAATTCGGACACCTTCAAGGCTTCTTGTATTTGAACCATCTCCGTGATGTTGGTCAATAGTCCAATTGACCCCTCATACTCTCCTTGAGCGTTGTGAATTGGCGTTGTCGAGACAATCACCCAAACATCAGAACCATCTTTATGTTGGAATTTAAAAAGATGTTGTTCACAAATCCCGGATTGACGTTCTTTTAATTTTTGCTCAATTTCTGGATATTTATCTGGAGAGGTAAAGTCCAGTAAAGATTTTCCAAGCATCTCCGAGATTGAGTAACCCAGCATTTGAGCCATTTGTTCATTGACGAGTTCCGTGCGTCCTTGAGCGTCGAGACACCAAACGCCTTCTAGGGTTGTTTCAATAATTCTTCGATAGCGTTCTTCACTCTGTTTGAGCTGTATTTCTTGCCGTTTCTTGATAGTAATATCGGTTGCAATTGCCCAGATGCTAATAATTTTTCCCTCTTGAATGACTGGAAACAAAATAGTTTCAAAAAATTGTGTTTGACCCCGAAAAGATAAAGAATCTTCAATTTCTAGGGTCTGCATTGTTTCTTTAACAGTTTGGAGACGTTGACGAAACAGACGAACAGTCTCTTCAGGAAGAAAGTCCGCCAGAGAACATCCAATAATCTCATCAGGTGATTTCCCCAAGGTTCGGGCAAGAGTTGGGTTAACATTAAGATAACGACCTTCAGGGGATAAATGACCAATCAAAATTGGGGCATTGTCTACAAACGTTTTGACCTCTTGATTGGTTCGCTTCAGTTGAAGTTCGGCTTCTTTTTGGTTGGTAATATCGATATGACAGCCAATCATTCGCAATGGACGACCGTTTGAGTCCCACTCAATCACTTGTCCTGAACAAATTACCCAAACTATTTTCCCATTTTTATGACGATAGCGAACTTCTCGATAAAAGGGGATTGTAATTGGACTATTAAGATGATTTTGAAGTGCGTCTAATGTTCCCGGTAAATCTTCAGGAAATATCAGAGATTGCCAACTATCAGGACTATTCTCAAGTTCATACTCGTCATAGCCAAACATTTTTTTGAAGCTAGGACTGAGATATTCAGTATTTTCTTGGAGATTCCAGTCCCAATAGCCCGCCAAGATAACTTCAAAAATGGGTTCAATGAGTTGTAACTCTCGGTTGCGTCGTTCAATTTCTAGCCGTTTTAGTTCCGACTGTTTGCGATCGCTAATATCTCGAATCAAATAAGAAAACCGTGGCTGCCCCTGGTCTCCTAAGCGTAAATAATTTAAGACAACCAACAACCAACAAGATTTACCTTCCTCAAAATACTCATACTCAAAGGAGAGCGGCTCCTCCTGTTGTTGGCTTATTTTGTAATATTTAATAAATTCCGACAAACTCTCGGGGACAATACCAAGTTCAGACAACGTTTTGCCAGAAAGAGATTGTGGAGGAACCTTAAAAAACTGACAGCTCGCTGGATTGTTACAGACAAAACGAATATCAGCGCGATGATTCACCTCAACCAACTCAACAATTCCCATCATCATCGGAGAATTGTGATAAAAGATGTCTAAAAGTTCTGAAGTTGGAAAACTATAGGAATCAGAAGCTGAATTTGCGTACATCTAAGCCATGAACTAGGGCAATGCTGGGCTGGGTCACCGGCGGAACACTCCTAATTTAACCTATTATTTCTCATCCTGTCGAACTGAGTTTAAGTCACGTTTCAGCCTATCAGCATCAGTCCAGCATCAGTCCAGACTGATTAAGTTTGGGGAGAATCATCATGAGAGGGGGCAGAGATCTGAGATTGTCCGTTGATATGCCAAACTCCGATACTTCCATAGATATCTCCCCCAATTAAGGTTTGGCCCTGTATCCCAAACACCAAACTACTGATATGGCTAGCGGTTTCAGAATGGAGTAACGCACCGGTGTGAGTATCCCAAATCTGAATCACGCCGTTATCAGCAGGAACGGTCATGGCCAGGAGTTGGCCATCCGGGCTGAGGGCCACGACGAGGTGTTCTGGGGGAGTTTGGGGGAGAGTGGCCCGAGGTTGGCCCGTCTCCACATCCCAGAGGATGATCGCTTCAGGGCTGGCTGTGACCAGGGTTTCACCCTTGGGACTCAGGGCTAGAATTTGCTGTTGATGGGCGGCCCAGCGACGATGTTCTCGTAACCCTTGCAAGTCCCAAATGGCCAGATCCCCGCCGGAGGTTCCCCCGATTTGTAGGCCCTGACGATCGCTCAACGACAGGGCCTTGGGGATAATCGGCAGAGGTAGAGTATTGATGAGATCGAAGTTGTCAGGGTTCCAAGTTTGCAGGCCTTGGGCGGTGGCCCCGATGAGACGATCGCCATCGGGATTCACAGCCAGCAATTGCACTTGATCTTCAGGGAGGCCCAACACCGACGAGAGGCGACGGGATTGCAAGAGGATGCGATCAGGAAACGACCAAATTTTCAGGGTTCCATCGGTACTGCTGCTGGCGAACCAGTCACCCTGAGGACTCACAGCGAGGGCGGTGACGCGATCGCGGTGGTCGTAGCGGCGATCGGCTAGAGTGAGGCTAACATCGCCGTCCTGGGGGATATTTTGGCTAAGGGTGAGAGAGGTGGCGGCCTCATGGGGGAAACTTGAGTCTGTCCTGGCAGCATTGAGAGGGGGTTCGCTACCAGCTAGAGACGTTGGAGACGAGGACTGGGAGACTTGGGAGCGATCGCCCGAGGTCTCCGAGAGATAGAGTCCCGCCGATAGGGCCAGGGCGATGACAAGACTTCCGCCGAGGAAATCATAGCGATATTCCCAAAAATACTGCCCAATATCGGCTTTAAGTTGAGCCAAAATCCCCGTTGGCGGGGTGATTTTACTGAGGCTATGGGGTGAAGGAAAGGCGATGGTATAGCCCACCGCTTGGGGAACTCGAGGCCGCCGAGGACGGGGTTTCGCTGTCGCTTTGGGTTTGGGGGGAGGCTGGCGTTGTAGGCGGCCGACTTCCTGAGAACTGCGGGGAAAGGGATCGCGGCCACCGAGTTTGCGACTGCGATCGCACCAAGGACATTGACTTAAATGACTCCCATAGCGATGCTGAGGGTTCACTGAACAGGTCATTAACTGGGCTTCTGCCTGTTCGAGGGCTTTCACCCAAGTTTGGGCATCGGGCCGCTGCTGAGGCTGGCGATGGCCCCGTTCAAAGCATTGGGTAAATAGCTGTTGCAACTGAGGTGTGAGGAGATTCGCCGCTGGGGCGATGGGGGTGGGGCGATAGGGAACCCGTTGGCTGCTATAGGCGAAATGGCCGGCGGCGATTCGGGCTTCAATGGGGGGCGGATCTCCTGAACCGAGATAGACGCCGGCGAAGGGATGGGTTCCTTCCATGAGAAGTTGGAAAATCAGCACCGCTAAGCCGAAACAGTCCTGTTCCGGGCGGCGGCGGACTTGGCGCAGGGTTTTTCCTTGCAGTTCTGGGGGCGTAAATTCCGGTTTCCCGACGGGACAGGGGTAGAGGGCGGCCCCGTCGGTGACTTGGAAGGAGTCGGTGTCAACGAGGGTAATCAGGGCGGTGCGACTGACGAGAATGTTGGATTCGTTGACATCGCCGATGACATAGCCTCGGGAATGGATGCGGCTGACGGCAGCGGCCAGGTTACGGGCGCTGCGATAGAGGTATTGGTAGTTGAAGAAGGGACAGCGATCGCGCCGGGATCTCGGAGTATACACGTCATGGAGGGGAAAGCCTTCATTGACGCGGGGCATGAGAAAGCCGACAATACGACCCCGTTGCCAAAGGGGATCGAGAACCCAGGCGATGGAGACATGGCCCGAGGCGGCGGTGGGATCGTCGGGAGGGTTGGCCGCCATGACCGCCAATTTGCGCCCCAAGTCAGGACTCGGCTTGTGGTAGAGTTTGGCGACCCAGTGAGGATGTTGAGTGACGCTGTAGATTTTACCTTCACCGCCGCCGGCGATTTGGGGACCCAGACGGAGGAGAGAACCGTTAGACTGCCGTTGAACTTGCACAGGAATTTATCCGTTTAGGAATCTCTGGGAGATGGGGCGATCGCCCCTGCTAATACTAAGGTTAGATCGTCGTCGGTGCGTTGGCTGACACGGGGGGAGGTGAGGAAGCCCTGAAGTTGTGCGTTGGCTCCGTCTAATTCGAGGTCTTGGTTAATAAACTGAAATAGGGGGCTGAAAAAGCCCTTGTGGGGGGTTCCTTCGGGCATTTGTAGGGCTAAACGCTGCAAACCATCGGAAAAGAGGGCGATTCCCTGGGCGGGAGTGGGCTGAAGGGAAATTTCGGCTTGGGCGATCGCGCCCTCGGAGGTGAGGAAGGTGGTTTGGTTGGCGTATTCTCCCTGTTGGGGCTGGGTGAGGGCTGTTAGGGTTCCGCTCTCATCGATCATCACTGCTGCCCCATCGCCAATCTGAGCCACGGCTACCCCCGCCGGACTGGCGATGAGCAAAATCAGGGTACTGGCATAGTCTCGTGGCGGCAATCCGGCGGCTTCGGCTTCGGCTACGACGGCGGTTTTGGCGGTTTCTAGGGCTTTCTGTAACAACGGCTCCCAGGTCGGTTCTGAATCTGGGTTTTCCTTATCACAATCTTGTTTATTTGTCAAGGCTGGAAAGGCAAGAGTTTCCAAATAGGCGATCGCCGCCTCGACGGCACAATTAGCACCCTCGCGCGATCGCGTGGCTGATCCGGCCCCATCGGCCACGGCAGCCAGCAAGAGTCCATCGTCACGAATTTTAGCCGACCAAGCATCCTGACAGGGCTGCGATCGTTTCTGATGGCTGGTTCCACAAACGGAAGCCCCCAAAACACGCCAGTTCATAAGAAATTGGTAAAAAGAAGGGAACAGGGAACAGGGAACAGGGAACAGGGGAGAAGAAGGGAACAGGGAACAGGGGAGAAGAAGGGAACAGGGAACAGGGAACAGAAACAACGTAGGGGCGTACCCTTGTGGTCGCCCTCTTCCGGCAAGAGGCAAAAGGCAAGAGGCAAGAGGTGAGGGGTGGGAAATTGTTATCTAGTCCCGGTTTTGGTGTTCCGTTTCGCCTAAACTTCACCCCAGCCGGGTGGGGGGAGAGGAACCTGATCATCCGGTTGAGAGTTCGAGACGCGCTGCATACTGGCCGATAGCCAGACGAATAACTCGCGGAAATCTAACCCTTTCAGTTTTAGGGGAGTGCGGGGGAAGATTTCGCCGAGACGTTCCATGTTGGCGTTTTCGACTCCAACGGCGAAACAGGCGACACGCTTGTTAGCTTCATCATCCCGTAGCCGGGCCATGGCCTCTTCAATGGCCCGTTTGGGTTCTCCTTGGGGTTCGCCGTCGGTGATGGTGAAAATCCAGGGACGATAGTAGGTGATGCCATTATCGCGATATTGACGTTTGCGCTCGTCGAGTAAATCTAGGGCTTTTTGCAGTCCCGTTCCCATGCTGGTTAACCCCTGGGCTGATAACACCGGGGCTTCGAAGCGATCGGCGGTGACGAAGTCTAAGACGACGTTGACTTTCGAGTCAAAGGAGACAACGGCCACTTCAACCCGTTTACGGGCCAAATCATCTTGATTGAGTTCATCCCGGAATGTCTCTAAACCATCATTGAGGGCCTCGATGGGTAAACCACCCATCGAACCCGAGGTATCCAATAGGAGGATACAGGGACAGCGGGGTTCTGGGTTTTCGGCGAACTCAACGGCATCTTCGAGACGAATGGCATCGGACATAACTTTGGAGAATCCAAGGACGGTTAACAGAATAACAAACCCAGAGGGGCGATCGCGCTCTAGCGGCCCAGTTTGTTGGGAATCCCCTCGCAGCCGCCGGGGATAGTTTGGCGGGCGGTTTCACCGCACCAGGCACAGCAATAATAGCGTTGTCCCTCTGAGAGTCGCTGGACATCGCTGAAATTGACATCTTCAACGACCGCGCCGGTGTATTCGCCGGTTTCATAGTTGGGGAGGTCTTGACGGGTGCGTGGGGTGGCGGTTTCAGGTTTCCCGTAGAACAAACGGGTTCCTTTGAGATCTGCCCCAACGAGATTAGCTTGATAGAGGATACAGCGGGTCATGTTGGCCATCACCAAGTCACAATCACTGAGATTGGTGCGGACTAGGTTGGCATCACTGAGATCAGTCCAGCGTAAATCTGTTTTTGATAGATCTGTCGCGGCCAGCATCACCCCGAGATCGATGACGCGGGTTCCATAACGGCGATCTTCTGAGTAGCCGCCGGAACCATCCAGCATGGGCCGGCCGAGGCGGCGATCGCGCTGTAGGGGCGTTAGCAGCCGCGATTGAGACAAGAAGCGGAGAATTTTGGCTTTCCCGGTGGCGTCAACACTACTGAGAATGGCCGCTGTCCGTCCATCGGCGATGGCCCGTTCTTGGGGCCAATCTTCGAGTAAGCCTTCATCGTTGATGGTGAGGTCGGAAATACCCTGAAAATAGGCGTCAATGGTTTGTTGCTGGGTGATCCGGTTTTGCTGAATGGTTAAATCTCGGGAAATGACATATTGTTGCCAGGCCACGTAAACGGCGAGGATGGCGATCGCAATTTGTCCCAAAGCGCCTACAATCTCCCCCAAGGCCCCTACCGCATCCCAGTTAATACGAATGGCGCGGGTTCCTTGCTGGTTCGAGGTACTTAGAACTAATAACCCGGTCACCGACGCTAATAATCCCAAGGTGGCGATGGCCAACTTGCGCCAGGGGTCAGGAATCACCTGTTGCCAAACATTGGACCAACTCGGCAAAATCAGGATCACCGACACCACTAGGGTGATAATTAACCCCCCCAACGCTAACCAGACGCTATCGACGGCTAAACCAACAATCGTGACCAGGATGGCGACGATAATGACAAAACTGGGGTAGCGTTTGAGGTAGGCGAGGGTCGCTGAGCGAGTTGAGGTGGAGGCGGTGGATGCCTCGGAAGGAGCTGTTGAGGTCGATTGAAGACTCCGAGATGAGTTGGCCGCCGTCAGTGGCGAGTTTCCCTGACCATTGATGTTGCCATCTTCGTTGCCATTTAGATGGCTATTGATGTCGGAGGTGGGAGACTGAGACTGGGGGTTTTCGCTCATCGGATCAGTAAAACGGCGGTTGGAGGCTTAATCCATAGCCTAAACGAATTTAAGCAAAATCCGGGCGGGTTTGGATGAGGGTGCGGGGGATGTTGAGATGCTCAGAGTGGGTGAAGCCGGTCAGGGAGTCCAGTCAACCCGACTAATTGCGATTAAACCCTCCGCTAGAATGATTTTATCCCTGCTGGATGTCCCCTTGCTCAAAAAATGCGGTGACGAAAAATTTGGATCGCTACTATCACCTGCTCGGACTTGAACCGGGTGCGTCAATCGAAGAGGTTAATCAGGCCTATAAGGATCTGGTGTTTATTTGGCATCCTGATCGCATTCCGGGTGATAATCACCGCCTACAGGAGAAAGCGCAGGAAAAGCTCAAATCGATCAACGAAGCCCGCGATCGCTTGCGGGCCGCCCATCGAGAGGGTCGGATACCTCGGCCCCAAGCGGCTCGGCGATCACATTCCCCGGCCCCCCCGAAACCTCAGCGTCCCTCCAGTCATACCTCAAGTCAGGCCTCAAGTCGCCCCTCAAGTCGCCCTCCTCGTCGTCCCTCGCGGGATCTCAGTCACGCGGATTTACGGGGCGCAAATTTCCGCGAAAAAGACCTGTCAGGGCGCAATATGGAGGGAGCGATTTTGGTAGACGCTAATCTCAGTGATGCGTTTATGCACCGGGTGAATTTGACGGGGGCGGATTTGTCGGGGGCGAATCTGTTTCGGGCCAATTTGCTCGAAGCGGATCTCAAATATGCGATTCTACGGGATGCGAACTTGATTGGTGCCGATTTGAGTGGCGCGGATCTCAGTCATGCGGATTTGCGGGGGGCTAAAGTGGGAAGCGGTAATCGCTTGTTGGTGAAACTGACAGGGAGTAAACTAACGGATGCCATTCTTCCTGATGGCTCGGTGTATCAATAACTCGATATGGCAACGCTGAATCTACAACTGGCTCAAATTCTGGCGCGGGAGTTCTCGTTAACGCCTCGTCATGTCTCGAATGCTCTCGAACTCTGGCTCGATGGGGCGACGATTCCCTTTATTGCCCGCTACCGCAAGGAACGCACCGGAGAGATGACAGAGGTGGTGTTGCGGGAGTTGTTCGATCGCTACGGCTATTTGAGTGAGTTGGAGGAGCGCAAAACCACGATTTTAGAGGCCATCGCCGGCCAGGGAAAACTCACGGATGAGTTACGCCAAAAAATCCTCGCCTGTGATCAAAAAACAGATCTCGAAGATCTCTATCTCCCCTATCGCCCCAAACGTCGCACTCGGGCCACGATCGCCCGTGAACGTGGCTTAGACCCTTTGGCGGAGGCGATCGCGGCCCACAATTGTCCTCAAGCTGCCAAGTTTGATTTAGATGCAGAAGCGGCAAAATTTGTCAACCCCGAGCAGGAGGTAGACACGGTGGAGGCGGCCCTACAAGGTGCGGCGGATATTCTGGCTGAGGCGATCGCCGAGGATGCGGAAATTCGCGCTCAGTTACGTCAAACTCTCTTGGAACAGGGGAGTTTTGAGTCGCGGATTAAGAAAGACTATCCTGAAGGCAGCACCAAGTACGAAACCTATCGCAAGTATCAGATTTCGAGTCGTAAAATTGCCCCCCACAATCTCTTGGCCCTGTTGCGTGGGGAACGAGAGGGGATTTTAGATCTTAAACTCACTCATGATGACGATCGCTTTATTGAGCAACTAGAGGCCCGTCTCATCCGCACGGGCGATCGCCCACTTCGTCAGTTTTATCAAACTCTAATTCACGATGCTTATAAACGTCTGTTGCAACCCTCGATAACCAATCGGGTGATTGGGGAAAAACGAGATTGGGCCGATGAAGCCTCGATTGAGACGTTTGAGGCCAATTTACGAGCCTTGCTGTTGGCGGCCCCGGCGGGGCGCAAGGCCACCCTGGGCATCGATCCAGGCTTCCGTACTGGCTGCAAAGTAGCGGTTATTAGCGACTTGGGCAAGTTTTTGACGTATGAAACGATTTTCCCGCATCAGTCGGGTAAACGCCGCCAGGAGGCAGCGCAAACGCTACAAAATCTAGTAGATACCTATAAGATTGAGTTGATTGCGATCGGCAATGGAACCGCCAGCCGTGAGACGGAGCGGTTTGTGCGGGACGTTTTGCAAGGAATGGAGATGTCGCCGATCGCCTTATTGGTGAATGAGTCGGGTGCGTCGGTGTATTCGGCGAGTGAGGTGGCGATCGCCGAGTTCCCAGAGCTCGATGTTACCATTCGCGGCGCGATTAGTATTGCACGACGGTTACAAGATCCTCTGGCAGAGTTGGTGAAAATTGACCCCAAATCCATTGGTGTGGGCCAATATCAGCATGACGTGAATCAAACCTTACTCAAGAAGAAATTGGCCGAAACCGTCGAAAGTTGCGTTAACTATGTCGGCGTGGATCTCAATACCGCTTCGGCGGCGTTGTTAACCTCGGTGTCAGGGTTATCGAAGACGGTGGCCAATAATATCGTCGCCTATCGCGATCAACAGGGAGCCTTTCGCAATCGTCGCCAGTTGTTGAAGGTTCCTAAATTGGGGCCGAAAGCCTTTGAGTTATCGGCGGGATTTTTGCGGGTGCGCGATGGGGAAAACCCCCTCGATAATACGGCGGTGCATCCTGAACGCTATGGCGTCGTTGAGGCGATCGCTCAGGATTTGGGCCAGTCTCTGGCAAACCCGGAGGCGATCGCACAAGGGATGCGATCGCGAGACTTAAAGGCCTATGTCAGTGACGAGGTTGGAGAACCCACCCTACGAGACATCTTAGGGGAATTGGAGAAACCGGGACGAGATCCTCGGGATGAGTTTACCTATGCCAGTTTCAAGGAAGGAGTAGAAACGTTAGCCGATTTACAAGAAGGGATGATCCTAGAAGGAGTTGTCACCAATGTCGCCAATTTTGGCGCCTTTGTGGATGTGGGAGTGCATCAGGATGGCCTGGTGCATATTTCTCAGTTGGCGAATCGCTTTGTTCGTGATCCCAATGAGGTGGTTAAAGTCGGAGATGTGATCAAGGTGAAGGTGTTAACCGTCGATGAGCGGCTGAAACGGATTGGCTTATCGATGAAGGAGGTTTAGGAAGGAAGTTTAGATCGAGATAATCCTCGCACTCTATACCTTGCACTCTATACCTTGCACTCTATAAAAAGTCGCCAGCGCTCATCATTGAGATGATAGAGCGCTGGCGACTTCACGAGGATTTAATACTTGGGAACTGAATGATCAATCTCTTCACTCCAGGCGATAATACCGCCTTTGAGATTTGTTCCCTCAATACCTGCTTCCTTGAGAATCGATAACGCTTTAGCCGAGCGTCCACCCAGCTTACAATGAGCAATCAGACGTTTGCCGTCAAGCATGGATTTGATTTTATCGACTCCGTTCCCCTCCTCAATCTCAGATAAGGGAACCAAGGTTGAGCCGTCAATCTTACCAATTTCATACTCATTGGGATTGCGGACATCAACGAGAACAAAGTCATCAGAACTGCTATCAATCAGCGTTTTGAGTTCCGAGACTGTCATTTCTTGAAGATCCATTTTTTGTTTATTTTCCTCTGCTTTGGCCTGGGGAATCCCACAAAACTGCTCATAATCAATGAGCTTGTCAATTTTGGGGCGTTCGGGATTGGGTCGTAACTTCAATTCCCGAAACGACATCTCTAAAGAATTATACAGTAACAGCCGGCCACTCAAGGTGGTGCCGCGACCGAGAATAATCTTGAGGGTTTCGGTGGCTTGAATCACCCCAATCATTCCCGGTAGAATCCCTAAAACCCCTCCTTCGGCACAAGAGGGAACCATTCCCGGTGGTGGGGGTTCAGGATATAAGTCTCGATAGTTGGGGCCACCTTCATAGTTAAACACCGTCGCCTGGCCCTCAAAACGGAAGATGGAACCATACACGTTGGGTTTGTTGAGTAACACACAGGCATCATTGACAAGATACCGCGTCGGGAAGTTATCGGTTCCATCCACGACAATATCGTAGGGTTCAATGATGTCTAGGGCATTTTCCGAAGACAGGCGCGTTTCATAGAGATGAACCTCACAATCGGGGTTAATCTCATGAATGCGATTTTTGGCGGATTCAATTTTCGGTTTCCCCACCCAAGAGGTTCCGTGAATCACTTGGCGTTGTAGATTCGAGTTGTCCACAACATCGAAATCTACAATACCCAGAGTCCCGATTCCAGCGGCAGCGAGATAAAGCAATAAGGGAGATCCGAGTCCCCCTGTTCCGATACAGAGCACTTTGGCGGCTTTCAGACGCTTTTGCCCTTCTAATCCAACTTCTGGCAGGATCAGATGGCGTGAATAGCGTTCATAGTCCGCATTCGTCAGTTGAATTTGCTCTAAGTTTGGATTGAGCATGATAATGGGTCTAAGACTTGGTAGAGTCGAGAAGGTTGCATTCTCCATTGACTACTCCCCAGTTTGAAAACACGGGGATTCCTAATAGGGATTTTAGAACTTCCGACTTAGATCGGACTCATAGGCGAAGTCAAATACGCCTCTATGGGTTGCCCAAAGGCTTCCCTTTACTTTTTACCTCAACTTCCTTTTGCCTCTCGCCGATGAAACCACTTTGCTACCGACATTTCTGCGTGATGCAAGTCTGCCCTCACGGGATGTTAAGCCCCTTCCATTCGGGTCACAGAGAAGGTAATTGCGATTATATCATTGCGGCTAAAGCCGCACGAGTCGCGTTTCCGCCCCGGATTAAAATCGCGGGGCTACCACGCTCCCGGACTTTCCCGTGTATTATTCTAGCGACGGCGATCGCCGTCGAGAGATCCCGTTCGTGAATGTTAAGGGCAATCGATGGACCCCTCAGGGGAACGGCTAATGAGAACCTCCTGAAACTGCCACCTCTCATCCAATTGCCAGCAACGACTGTCCCCGGCGTGGCCATCACGAACCCCCAGAATTAGATAATAGTACTCTGGCCAGGCCCATTGGCGATCGCACTCTGAGGGAATCGCCTCATGATTGGGATGAGAGTGATAAATCCCGA
The DNA here is from genome assembly GCA_001637315.1 of Phormidium willei BDU 130791. Taxonomy (GTDB): domain Bacteria; phylum Cyanobacteriota; class Cyanobacteriia; order Cyanobacteriales; family Geitlerinemataceae; genus Sodalinema; species Sodalinema willei. Next base: position 15,400 of record LSZA01000107.1, read on the forward strand.
GAATCTGCCAATGGCGATCGCGGGCCGTCTTCTGAGCCGCTAACATCAGTTCTGGGGCAATGGTATAACGGCGTTCGGCAGTCGCCCCATCCTCAACCTCTTCAAACTGCACCACCGACTCCTCATCCCAAGCATTCTCAGCCGGCCAAACCTCCCTCACCCAAGCCTGTTTCCCCTCACGAGTTCCCAGCAGCAAGCCACAACATTCGCGGGGATAGGCCCTTTCTCCATGATGCTGAAGTGTCTGGAACTGTGGCCGGGAGATGTGAATCATCATTGAACTTTAACACTTAAAAATTGACACTTAAAAATTGACGACAAACAGCCAATAAACTCTGTCAAGGCATGGCTTTAGTCATTTGAAATCGTATTATCTGAAGTGACTTAAGGCGGCGTTCAGCCAGAAGGGTTCGCCCACAAAAAAACGTCCCTCTTGCC
>LSZA01000108.1 GCA_001637315.1 Phormidium willei BDU 130791
GTCGAGGGTTTCGGGAGTCTTATCGGGATAAATGGTTTCAGTACGGCGACCCAGTGTGTCATAACGGTATTCGGTACGATGTCCCCGTTCGTCGATGTGGGCTTTGACCTCTCCCGTGGCGTAGTATTCAGTGGTGGTACGGGGATAGCGGCTGTCGTTGAGATACTCTGGCGTTTCGTCGGGATAGACCACCTGTGTCCAATCCACATCGGAAACGGTGCTTCCCGTCAGTCCCAAGGCCTCGAAGAAGGGGGTCAAGCCATTTTCGTCGCCGTTCGGTGCGATGGTTTCGATGAGTTGTCCGACGGCGTTGTAGCGGAAATGGGTGACTCGTCCGGCTTCGTCGATGGTGGCGCGACGGCGTCCACCTCGGTCGTAGACGGTGACGCTGCGGGGGTTGTCGTCAAGGGTATCGGGGGTGTCGTCGGGATAAATGGTTTCGACGGGTTGGTTTTTGGCGTCGTAGATTGAGTGGGTGGTGGTGCCTCGGGGGTCGGTGACGGCGATTTGATTGCCGTTATCGTCGTATTTGTAGTCCGTGCGCTGGTTTTCGGCATCGAGATGGTAGTTGAGGCGACCTTCGGCGTCATAATGCCATTGGGTGACGACGTCTTCGATGCCGTCTGGTGTGGTGACGGTTTGGGTTTCTTCCGTTCTCAAGCCGCTGGGATTGTAGCGGTAAACGGTTTCTCCGTCGAGGGCGTCGGTGACCTGACGAACGTTACCTTTATTGTCGTACTCGAACTCCGTGGGATTGTCTTCAGCATCGCTCAAGAACCGTAACTGTCCACGATGGTCGTACTCAAACTTCGTAACATTGCCTAGTGCATCTGTCGTTGAGAGTAAATTACCGCGTTCATCGTAGTCATAGGTTGTCGTATTCCCCAGGGGGTCGGTTTCCGTCAGCAAACGGTTGTTGTCGTCGTAAGAGGAACGAGTGACCCGACCAAGGCTGTCGGTTTCGGTTAAGACGTTGCCATTGTTGTCGTAAGTCCAAGTCGTCGTGCGTCGCTGTTCGACCCCATCTTCGACGGTGACGAGGGTTTCAGTTAAGACATTATTATCCTCATCATACGTCCGCTCAGTTTTCTTGCCTAACGGGTCAACTTCCGTGACCACATTGCCCCGTCCGTCGTAAACGTAAGTGGTGGGATTGCCAAAAACATCCTCAACCGTTTGCAGGGAATTCTCAGGGTCATAATCAATCTCAACCGCTTCCCCATTCACATCCAACGTCCGCTTCAACCGACCCTGCTCGTCATACTCCGTGCGCACCGCTGAACGTCCCAAGGGGTCAATTATCTCATCGAGATAATGAGGACGCTCATCCACGCCATAGCCAAACTGAGTCGTATTCCCCTCCCGGTCAGTCACCGAGACCAAATCTCCCACCGCATCGTACTCATAGCCAATCACCTCCCCATCCGGGTCCGTAATCTCTGTAATCCGACCCTCAGCATCCCGTGCAAAGGTCACCGCCACTCCCGTCTCACTAAAGATACCGTCGTCAGTAAACCTCAACTCGTTGCCATTGAGGTCTGTGGCGGCAACCAAATCCCCCGTTATCCCATCAATTTCATAATCAATCCCATCCCGGGTCGTCAGAATGTAAGACCCCCCAAAGACCGGGTCAGCGGGATTGTACGGTCGTCCTGTCCCCAACTGCACATACTGTCCATTGCTGTAGGTTAAGGTCGAATTCGCCGAACGTCCGGCTGTGGCGGTCTTCGGACGCAGACTGGCAAAGACCCCCTCGTCGGCTACAAATTCCGGTTGATACAAGCCAGCATTGGCGCCGGGTGTTTGCAGGAACTGGGATATTGGGTCAAGTTCGGGGTCAAAGGTAAAGCCAACTCGTTTGCCCCCCGGAAGGGTCACATACACTCGGTCTCCCTCGTCAAATCCGGGCAACTGTCCCAATAACGCCTGTTCTGGTGTGGGTTTCGGCAAACTGGTCCGCAGGTCGGTGTCGCGGAATTCTAAACGCCAGCCGTAACCCAATTCGTCTGACTGGTGGGCGGTTAATGAATCGTACGTCCGCGTCACGGAGATGGGAATCCCCGACACGGGAATCTCTAGGTCGGTGAATGAGAGTTGGAAGTTGCCCAGTTTCAAGTCACCGGCAACATGAACGATGTCCTCGACCCTCGATAGGTTTCCACCGGTATCGACGGCGGTCAGACGCAGGTGGTAGCTATCGTTGAGTAAGGTGGTGGGGTCAAATTCTCCTAGGGTTGAATTCGTTTCTACGTCAGTATCGTCAACCCGTAGCAATTCGATGAACTCACCGCCAGCGACGGGCGCTATGTCTAGGCTGTAGTAATCTAGGGTTCCATCGGGGTCATAGGCGGTTCCCAGGATGTCGGTGATGTTAGTTATCGGGGTTTCCCACACTGTTGAGTCGAGGGACACCACTGGTGGATTGGTATCGCTGGGGTCAAGGACCGATAGGGCAACGGTGGCGGTGCCAATGTTCCCGGCTGCGTCTGTGGCCCATCCTTCTAAGGTCGAGGCTTCTGCGGCTGTTAGAACTGCTGTCCCGTTGGCATCGAGGGCTAGGGGGTCGCCGTTGACGAATAACTGTAACCCGGTTACGCCTACGTTATCGGTGGCGGCTACTTGCCAACGCATCTCATCGCCGAGATTGGCTTGATAGGTCTCGTCGGCGCTGAGGGAGAGAGGAGTGAGGGGTAAGAGTTCGACTTTGGGGGCTGTGGTATCGGCAGCTACGGTCAGGGTAAAGGTTTGGCGGGTTGTGGCACCGGAACTATCGGCAATGTCGAGGCTGATGGTATGGTCTCCAATGTCCTCGAGGCTGGGGGTCCAACGCAGACGACCGGCAGGGTCGAGGGTTAAGCCTTTGGCTAGGGAGTCGTCGTCGAGGCGGTAGGTTAGAGAGGTTCCGTTGGGGTCTTCGTTGCGGTTGGTGAAGACCATTTTGTTGGGGTCGGGAGTGGCGGCCAGTCCTTCGGGTCGCCAGCTTGTTTCAATGGCGGCGATGGATTCGTGCCAGTGTTGGGGATTGGGGACTCCAGTATAATTGAGATAGGTGCAGCGTGAGTTGAGCTGGAGGGAGATATGACAATGGAAATGACGGCTGAGGAACTATTAGAGCGCTATGCAGCGGGAGAAAGAAATTTTTCTGGAGTCGATCTGAGTAATGTCCACTTAAATCGAAAAAGACTGTGTGGAGTTGATTTGAGCAGAGCTAACCTAACTGGGGCGAACTTATTTGGAGCCAAGCTGAACAATTCTAATCTCAGCTTGGCAATTTTAAAAAATGCAAAACTGGACGAAATCGACTTAGCAAATTCTACTTTAGAAGGTTCTGATTTAAGATCGGCTTCTATTACTAGCGCCGATCTCAGAGGTGCTGACTTGGAAGGTGCTGACTTGGAAGGTGCTGACTTATCATTCTCTATTTTAGATGAGGTTAATCTGAAATATGCCAACATGACAAAGGTACTGCTGCAAGAAGCGACCCTGTGCGATGCTATTTGCGAAGAAGCTAACTTCAGCTCTGCCGAACTAGCGATGACTTTGATAGATAGAACTAATTTTAGAGGAGCTATTTTTGACAAGATTAGCATTGTTGAATCTCTTTGTAACGAAACTATTTGGCCCAATGGAAAGGTCATTACCGATCCCACCTTTTGACTGAAGTTATCCGGCTCTTCCGATCTTGGCGTGTAGGGGAAATGCCTGTAGCCTTCATCTAGAAAGGGATTTCGCGATTTGAGCTTTCTTTTTATACAGTTTAGCGAAAACTCTTACTCTGTTAGGATAGCCTATTTCTCAGTCAGCTTGAATTTATTGAGGTCTCCTTTGGTATCAGAAGCCATCAGATAAGTTCGCCAATTCAAGCTTCAATGACTTTCTGAACGTCTAAAGGCACGTTATATAAGAAATCATATCCGGTTATTTCCTCCAGGGAATCAACACTAACTTGCCATTGTTTCCAGTCACTCCAATTGGTAATAAATCTGAATCCTCCTGTAGGCATTGGAACAAGCTTTGGATTATCTGGACTAGCTACCAATTCACCTCTATTAGGAGTTATGATAGCTAGCACTTGGGTTTCATAGTCAATATCTGCAACTCCTTGTCCAGGTTCTAAAACTACAGCAATTTTCCAAGTATATTCAGGAACACGAATTAGTTTGGAATTTTCTACTTGCTGTAGGCTATATCTCGGATCGGGATTTCCGTCTGGATCTCGGGGTACTTGAGTGGCTAGTTTAGGTCTGCCATTCCGATCCGTATCAATAGTCCCATCCTTTAGCAAGATGTTATTCCGAACAGTTGGGTAAGGAAAACCTACTGGTCTTTCCGATCCATAACCAAATCCGCCTGCAATAACATATAGTTCTTTATTATCCTCAACTAAATTGTTGCTATATATTTCAAAATTTCTCCAGGCACCGTGCCGATTAGCATGATTGGATTGTGGAAGTACGTTCGTTGTAAAGAAAGTGGAGTAAATATCCTTGGGCGTTCTAGTTCGGTTTTCGGAAGGAATCATATGTCCTTTATCAAGCCCAAAGCTCGCTCTGTAGTCTGGACTTGCAGTTTTAACCCAATTTGTGGGCAAACTGCTGTCGGATAGCCATGGGTAGTCAAATAAATCGGCAGAGTAGATCGAATTAGGGGGAAAGTTCGTGGGAGGATAGCCAATATCTTTTGCCTCATCCTTGTTTGGTCTCTTTATACTTCCTATCCATGACTTGTTAACTTGCCAACTTACCCAATTAGGTCCTTTAATCGCATCATTGTAAGATAGCGAGTATTGAGGCTTCTCAATCAGATAATTCTCGCGATGTGTATTTTCAAATGGTCGAGCCAAGGTAGGATTGCCTAACTTGAGATGAGCACTCTTGAAGAAAACATCATCCAGATAAACTGTACTGTCTCCTTCTAGAGTAAATTGCAACACTGCCGACTTACCTCGTAGATTCTCAGGAATATCTAAATGGAAGGTCTCCAATCCTTGTAAAGCATAATCAAGACTGTAAGTGTAGGGATCTATATATTCTCCGTCAACATAATCATAGTAGCCAACGGCGCTTTCGCTTTCAGCCGGATTTTCAGCGAGCTTCAGATCGATTTCTCCTGCTGAAATCCACTCATCATCCGATTCCGTTCCTTTGATAGAAACTTTGAGAAGACCATCCTGGGGTTCCGGCACGTGCAAATCGAAACGAAGTGTTCCCCAATCGGGAACCAGAAAGCGATTATGCGTAATCTTGTCACCATCTCCCAGCTTCAGGGCATAATCCGTTTGATACCCATCCGAACTCGGATCGTTCCCCACGTTCTGTAAATGCTCTTCGAGAGTTCCGACATCCTTCAAATCCACCAACTGAGAAGTCGAAACCCGATTCCCCCCATTATGGAACGACCAACCGGGAACCGCATCAGAAATCAAATTACGGAACCCATCCTTCGGCTGAAACACCGCATCGAAATTCCCATTAAACAGCGTCGGCACCGCAAAATCTCCCCGCATCGGCGCATCGTAAGTATTATCAAACGCCATCGGCACCCGTTCCACATCCGATGACGGACGCAGCTCTAACGCCGCACCGCCGCCCAACACCGAATAGAACCAACCCGTACCAATCCCTTCCCAAGGTGCGCTCTCCTCTCCATGAGCGAACTCTGCTCCCAGATGGTCCGGCGAATACCAAGGACTCACGCGAGGAAACGCCTCATCATATAAATGGTCGTAGTAACCATCTCCCCGACGGCGGAACAACGCTCCTTCATCCGACTCAGAATCAAACGGGAAATGAGTCGGGGACAAATCAGCCGTTCCTGCATACCAGTTGGGAACGCGTGTGTGAGTTCCCCCGAACCCGAAAAGAGGATCAGTTTCGCGAGTAAAGCCAGCTCGTCCGTCTTCGTAACCCTCTTCTCCCTGGCGAGTCCCCAACTGCACCGACACATCAAGGTTGGGAATATCTCGACCGCCCGGCGTGAACGTCATTCCTTCCAGCTCGGGAACCGTCTGATAGTAATTATCGGCAAAGGTGACGTTGTCCCAAACTTGTACTTTCGGCTCCCGGAAATCGGAGAAATCAAAACCCAACAGTTCCAAACTCGGTTGATTGAAATCATGGGGGTCGAGGGTCGTCATTTGCAAATCCCGAACGCTCGAACCGATTTTTCCACCCGCATCGGGGAAATACGTTCCCAATCGCTGTACGATTTCACTGTTGACCACCGTACCGCGACTGAAGCCGATCAAGTGTAGGGGAGAGTCGAACAGCGCTCCCTGTTCGGCATCTGAGTTCGGTTTGAGCAAGTTGTCGAGCTGGACTAAGGAAGAAAACAGCGAGTCGGCGGCGGCTTCAGTAAACCCAGCGTCGGGAACTGCCGATTGTTCGCTAGTCAACCAATTGGGCAGCAGAACCAGCGGTTCGTTGTCTTGCAGGTAGCCTTCCTCTCGGATGTAGTTGCCCAGTTGAGTAAGATAGTCCGGGTTCCCAAGGTGAGAGCTGAGTTCAGGCTCTCGTCGTCCGTTCTTATCGACAGGAACCCAATAACCTGTCTTGGCATCGTAGTCCATGACTAGACCCTCGCGGTCTGGGCTACCTTGGGCAATACTGTGACCGAGTTGATAGTATCGATCGGGGAGCTGAGACTGGTGATTGGTTGTTCGGGGAAATTGGAACCCGTGAGTCAAAACGGTAACGCCACTGAAGGTATTGTCTCCGTTTTGAGCTGGTGGAACCGGTGTCCAAAATTCACCAACTTGGAACTGACGTTGTCCGTTGCTAAAGGCTTCTACTGCCCAGTTGTATTCTTGACCGGCGGTTAAGGTCAGCTCTTCAGGCAACGTGAATTGAGTATTGGAACCGTCCGCCGTTCGTTCCCCATTTCCCCATTGCCAACCGTCGACTTCGCCGGTATCGGGGTCGCGGCTCCAAGTCGCCGTGAGAATGCGATTGGGATTGAAGTCGTAGAGTCCGAGGTCATCGTTCCAGCGACCGAGTAACTCTTCTTTTTCACTCGAACTCAGTTGTTGGAAAGTATCACCACCGACTTCTTCTAACTCGAACCAGCGATCGCCCGGTAATAATCCTTCCCCTTCGTCAAAGGTACTGAGGTAAAGATTGACTTGTTCGACGGAATCGGAGTCGAGGTCGTCAAATTCCCAGGTTAGGGTTGGAGTCAGAGCGTCTTCCGACCAAGTTTCTATGGCTGGTGGAGGATTTAATGACATCTCCCATGCGGGTGTCGAAGCCACCGTGACGCTGTAATCTTCACCCTCAGTACTGATGGGAGCCAAGGGGTCGTCCGAATCGACTTCGTAGCGTTGTTCTCCCGTCTCTGGGTTTTCACTCGTCCTCAACCGTCCCGCCAGGAAAATATTTGGATTGAGTTCCTCAATGGGTTTGAGTTTCAAATCCTCCCAATGACTCGGATTACTCGCCGTGGCCAACATCTGCTCGACATCGAAAACAAAGGTACTTTCGAGTCCCGGATAGGCAGCGTACAAGGCTTTTCCGTCACCCGATAGCGCCACGCCGTTAACCTGAGCCTCTGGCAACGGCTGCGTCCCCGCCACCAATTGCGGGTTGTCGCTCAAGGCATCTTTGATAATGCCGATGTTGCCTTTACCGTTCCAACCGGGGAGTCCGAGACCCAAGGCGCGATAGTTATGACCGGCGACAAAGGCGTAGTGGGTGTCTTCGTAAGGAACCACAACCACTTCAACGGCTTCGTTGACATCGAAGTCGTCGAAGGGACTGCCGAGAGACAGCGGCGTGTAGTGAATCGTGGCCTGGAAATCGCTGGGGTCGTTGTGGGTAATCGACAGCACGCCGTATCCCTTGGCGTCTTCGTTACGGTTGGTGAAGACCATTTGGTTGGGGTCGGGAGTGGCGGCCAATCCTTCGGGTCGCCAGCTCGTTTCAATGGCGGCGATGGATTCGTGCCAGTGTCGGGGATTGGCTTCGCCTTCAAGGGGGCGATCGGCCGGGTCGATATTGAACACGAGAAGCTGACCGTAGGAGTTGCTGCTATTGGCTTTCGGCGTATCCGTGGTGGCGAACAGACGAGTTCCATCGGGACTGACGGCGAGGCGGTTGAGTCCTTTATCGCCGCCCTCGAAGTCCAGCGTGTCGAGATGCTGGTTGAACGTTTCGGAGTTGGGGTCGATATCGATGACGTAAATGGCTCCGAGGCGACCGTCGGCAACGTAGGCGTAGCGATCGCGCGCACCGATGGCGATATCGGTGAGAAAAGCGTGAACCGGAAGGTCGATGGCATCGAGAGCCTGGGTTTCCGGCAGCGCATCGACCTGACGCAGTCCCAATAAATCCACTACGGCGACTTTTGCCGAATCTTCTAAGGTCACGTAAGCTCGAGTGGCATCGCGGGTATTGGCAACGAATTTCGCTCGAGCGTCGATGCCGTCCCCTAGAGGAATTTTCGCTTGCAGCAAGTCTTGAGATCCTGTGGCAGCGACCACCTCGTGAGGATTGAGAGCATTGAGAACGTTGAGGGTTTTCCCGTTGGCGGTCGGTACTAACGCCAGTCCAATATCTTTAGGAACAGGGAGCTTGACCGTTTCTGAGGCGAGGGTTTCTTCAACCTCGAGGCTGTTGAGAACGGTTTTTTCTACCGAGATGCGAGCTTCCCCATAAGGAACTTTATCCGTCACGACTGCCAACCGAGCCTCTGTGTCCGTCAACTGGCTCGATTGCGGGAGGACTTCTCCCTCGTAAGTTTCGTCGCCGAGATGGAACTGAACGGTAAGGTTTTCGAGGCTCATCCCGAAGTTGTCCCCAGTCAGGAAAACCACCGGCCCGGCTTCTGGAGCATCGGGAGCGACACCGATTTCGACTTTCGTAATGGCAACTGCGTCGGGATCGGTAGGAGGCGGAATCATGTCAGTTAGCGTACCAACTTGACCGGGATTGAGTTCGACACCTGACTCAGTGGTAAACGGCAGTCCTACTCGAGGAATCGAAACCACATCGACGCGAGGTTGACTGGCTTCTTCGAGAATGGCGATCGCTTCGGCAAATCGAGCCGCACCCGCATCGAACCGTGAAATGCCGCTTAAGGCACCGGAAATGCCACCTCCCACTGCGGTCGCAACGCCTTGACTCGTCAACACCAGTCCTGACAGGGCGCGATCTAACCCGACCCGAATCCGTTCGACCGAATAATCGAATTCGGGAACGACTAAGGAAAATTCACCGGAACGAACCGCACCCGGCCAAGGGGGGGACTGAGTAATAATTCGCCGACCGTCTTCGCTGACAATACCTGACTCTCGAGCGAACCACATCGGATTGAGAGTTCCCGTCTCGTCGGGTAACTCGCCCTTGCGCAAGAAGAACACTTCCGTTCCGGGTTCTAAATTCGCCCCATCCGGAACGGGAATCGCCAGTTGTGCGGGAACGGCTAACGGCTCGTCTCCCATGTCTAACTCGAAGCCTCCTACAAACCCGAAGCGATCGGGAACGGGGGTCGAGAGTTCGCTTTCGGCTAGGGGTTCGATACTCACTGTCGTCGCCTCGGACAGCGCCCCCGGGGCTAACAGGACCAGAGAGCCATTCGATCCGGCGATCGCCCCTCCCTCTTCCGTCACGACATCTGGGCCGGGAACGGGGGTATCCACCAACAGCGGAATTAGGGTTTCTGCGCCTCCGTGAACGACGGTCACGTCTGCAACTCCCGTCTGTTTGACGGAAATGCGTCCGTCTTCAGAAATGTCTAAGACATCTGTATTGCCAGCGTAGTAGCGCGTTCCCGCATCACCAAACTTCAGATCGGGAGAGTCTTCTAACCCGGCAATTCCTACTAACAACTGTCGTTGAATGCTCTCGGCCAACGTAATTGCCCGAGGATAGACATCGAGACCGTAGGATTCAGCCAGACTCACGTTAAACTCGTCTTCGGTTGTAGGAGGTGGAAGTTCGCCGACGCGCAAAGCCGTCACCGCCTGAACCGGCCCTCGCGAAGCCCGCAAGACCGAAACGCCATCGGCGATCGCAGTGACTAAACCCGTTTCGTCGAAAGTGGCTATCTCGATTGCGTCAGAGTCGTAATCGAGATAGGAATCCGGTAAGACGACATCTTTTTCATCGGCAAAATCGCCGACAACCACGAGTTCGGTGGTCTCGCCCGCATCGAGGACTGGGACGCGATCGACGAAATCCAATCGCACTAACGGCGCATCGCTCACCTCTAAAGAAATGGTTTGTCGAACGGGGTTATCAAACCCGTCGTCTACCACTAACTCGAAGCTGGCACTGCCATCGATATCGACATCGGGGATAAATACCGCTGTCTCGCCGTCGCTGGCTAAGGACACCATTCCGTTCGTGGCGTTTTCAACGCTGTAGGCGAGCGAATCACCGTCGGGATCTCGCACGAGATCGGACAGCGAAATCTGCTTTTCGAGTCCCTCGTGGGTGAAGAACGTATCTGGCTCGATCTCTGGTGGACGGTTCGCGGTTCCATTGCCAGTCTGATAAACCTCAACTCCACCTTCAGAGTTAATGACGCGAACGATCCAGTGTGCGGGGTCTTCACTGTAGACGAACTGAGTCGTCTCCATTTGCAGGTCTTCGTCATCGAATGCTGTCGCACTGACGAGATCTCCGGCGGCATCGTATCGATAGACAGCGTCGTTGGCTCCCGGAACATCTACGGCAGTGATTCGCCCCTCGCGATCGCGATCGAAGACGATTTGCACGCCCGACTCGCTCGAAACGCCGTTTTCGGTAAAGTACACCTCACCGCCACTTTCGCCGATCGCCTTCACGAGATCCCCACTCTGACCGTCGATGACGTACTCGATACCGTCTCCCGTTTCCAGAACGTACTGACCGCCGAAAAAGGGATTCGCCGGGTTGTAAGGTTCTCCGATGGCCCAACCGTAGTATTGGTTGCCCACTTTTTGTAAGTTGAAATCGGGAACTGTCAACCGACTCGTTGAGTTCGGGTCGTCGGGAACGAAGGCTGGATGGTAGATTCCGGGGTCGCGACTGCCAAACTCGCGATCGAACTTCTCGGCAACGTCCGGATCGGGGGATTCTGGAGGAGCGCTCACCTTCAAATAAGAATTGATGAAGTCGGGACGCGGCTCAAAGGTAAAGCTTTCCCGTTTTCCGTCGGGAGTCGTGACATAGACGCGGGTTCCTTCTTCAAAGGCAATGGTGGGACGACCGAGTTCGTTAAAGACCTCGTCCGGTGGCAAACTGGTCCGCAAGTCCGTATCGAGCATCTCGAGCCGCCAACCGTACCCCAGTCGTTCGGTAGCGTTGGTTAAGCGACTGTCGTAAGACCGGGTAATTTTGACTGGTACGCCGTCGAGGGTATCGAACCAGTCTGTATAGGACAGTTCCAGATGTCCCAGCTTAAATTCTCCGCCGATATGAACGGTTTCGTCGGTAAAGGCAGAGTTTCCTTCACTGTCAATGGCGGTGAGTCGCAGGCGATAACTGTCGTTGATGAGGGTTGCCGGATCGATCGCGCCGAGAAGTCCGTTTTCAATGGGATTCGGATCGTCGTCGCGGAAAAATTCAACGAACTCCCCTCCCGAAACGGGGGCAACGGCGAGGGTGTAGTAATCGAGATCGACATCATCAACGGTTCCGATGATATCTGTGGCTTCGGTGACGAGGCCTTCACCGAAATCGTTGGCCAGAGATACGGTCGGAGCCAAGCCATTTCCAGCATTGTAGACGGGGAAGTCGATGGCAACAGTTGCTTGTTTGCCCGAGCGATCGGTGGCAATAGCTTCGATGGTGTAGGTTCCACTTTCGTTAAAGTCGAGGCGGGTTCGTCCGTTGCTATCGAGGGCGATCGCTTCTCCATCAACCGTCAACTTCAATGAGGAGATACCTGTATCGTCGGTAGCAGAGACGATGAAGGCGACCGACTCTCCGATGGTAGCCGAAGTCGAACTTTGGAACAGTTCAACTTCGGGTAAGGCCGTATCTCCAATCACTTGGAGTTGATAGGACTGAACGTCCGTCGCCCCAACGCGATCGGTAACAGTAACTTTGACGGGGAAACTTCCCTCCTCTGTTGCTTGCCACTGCACCCGACCGAAGCGATCGAGACGCATTCCCTCTGGGGCTTCAATCAACTGATACGAAAGCGCGTCGCCATCGACATCCAAGGCTTCGACGGGATAGCTGTAATCACCGCCGACGACCGCCGTGGCGATCGGTTCGGACGTAAACTTAGGAGGCGAGTTATCCACAACGGTCAGGGTAAAGCGTTGGGCGGCGCCTAACTGTCCATCGTTGGCGCCGATGGCAAGGGTATGAGTTCCCAAGACAGGGGTTTCCCAGAGAACTTCCCCGGTGAGGGCATCGATTTCCATCCCCTCGGGGGCTTCGAGGAGTTGGTAGTTTAGGGTATCACCGTTGGGGTCTGAGGCTTGTAGGTCATAGCGATAGGGGCTTTGACTATCGGCAACGGTGATGGGATTGGAGTTGATGCGAGGGGCTTGGTTGATGGCCGTCTCGTCAACGACAAGGCGGTAACGCTGGCGGTTGAGACCCTCAAGAGGGTCTCTGACCATCACTTCGACATTGTGGTTGCCGAGTTGGGGGCTGTCCCAGAGGAGTTCTCCAGTCAGCTCGTCGATGGTCATGCCTTGGGGTCGTTCCCCTAGGCTAAAGTGTAATGCGTCTCCTTCGGGGTCGCTGGCATCAACGGCGTAACGGTAGGGTTGTCCAACGGCGGCAGCGGTGGGGGGAACTGAGGTAATGGCGGGAGGGGTGTTGGTGCTGTTGACACGGACGCTGATGTCCTGATGGCTGAAGCTACCTCGACTGTCGGTGACGCGGATGCTGATGTCATGCTGACCGAGTTGACTTTCAGTCGGTTGCCAACTTAATACGCCACTGAGGGGGTCGAGGACGACGCCGGTGGGAGCGTTGTCTAGCTGCCAGATGAGGGCATCGCTGTCGGGGTCTTCTGCCTCGAGTTGATAGCGATAGGGTTGCTCCAAGGTCGCGACAGCAGGCGGCTTTGAGGTGATGACGGGGGCACTATTGCTGGTTTGGTGGGTCACGTCAACAGTCCAGGTGACCCGTTGTGTTGCGCCCTGGGCGTCTTTGACTTCGATGGCGATGTCATGGCGACCAAATTGTTCGGCACTGGGAATCCAAATTGCCCGACCCCTGTCGTCGATGTCTAATCCGGCTGGACTGGGTGTCATCACCTGGTAGGTCAGGGTATCGCCGTCGGGGTCACTAACTGGCAAGGAGTAGGTGTAGGGAACCCCCACTTGAGCGCGAGCATTGGGTGCAGGGGATTCGGCGAGTTGAGGGGGTTGGTTGGACTGGGCTTCAATAACGGTCAGGGGGAAGACCTGCTGGGTTTCGGCACCGTGATGGTCTTGGGCCACTAGGGTCAGTTGCTGTGTTCCGAGGTCGTTGGCACTGGGGGTCCAGGTCAGCTGACCGCTGTCATTGAGGCTAACTCGGTTCGAGGACTTCTCTGCCAAGCTGTAGGTGATGGTGTCTCCGTCGGGGTCGATGGCTTGGAATTGGAATTCGAAGGGTTTGCCCACTTGAGGGGAGGGGATGGCTGCGTCGTCGGTGACGAAGACGGGGGCTTGGTTGGGGGCGTCTACGGTCAGTTGGAAGGCTTGGATTGACTGCCCGCCACGATTATCCTGGGCTCGCAGTAAGATATCGAAGGGTCCTGTTTGTTCGGCTTGGGGTTTCCAAACCACCACACCAGTTTCGGCATCAACGAAGGCGCCTTGGGGAGCGAGGGGAAGGTCGTAGCTGATGGGGTCGGCATCGGGGTCGAGGGCGAGGGCGGAATATCGCCATTGTTCTCCGGCTGTCAGTTGCGCGTCGGGGGCAGTGGTCTGAAACTCGGGGGCGGCGTTGGCTGGCTCACTGATGGTCTGGAGACCGAATAGATGGGAGAAGGTTTCGCCGCCGGTGACGGTTACAGTATCGACGAACGAACCCGTCGCTGGCGTTGTTTCCTGGGAACCGTTGGGCAGCACTTGTCGGATGGGGTAGGTTCCTGGCAATAACCCTTCAAAGTTGAAGTAATAGGGGTCGCTTTTACCGGTTAGGGAGAGGGTCGGGTTCGGTTGGGTTTTTTGCCAAGGTTCAGTTTCGTCAAGCTGTCCGTTGTTGTTGAGGTCGAGGTAGACGGTGACGTTTTCGAGGAAGGGTTCGTTGCTTGAACTGGCATCCCAGCCTCCAAAGATATTGATTAAGTCTTCCGGACGACTGACTTGTAAGGCGTTGGGGTCGATTTGCTGCATCGTCTCAAGGTTTGACGTTTCGCCGATGGCAAATGCTGATAGGTTAACGTTCGGCTTCTCACCGAGGGAGGCCACGGCTTCTTCGTCGATGCGAATAAAGCCATCAGACATGAAGATAACGTTCAGGGTCTCATCATCGGGCAAGCTATCGGCTAGTCCAGCGGCTACGGCAATCTCCGAGGTTCCTACGGCTGACGCTCCTCCTGAACGAGGATTTTGAATGGCTTCTCGGTAATCGGCGACTTGGTTGCCGTTGTCGTCTTGGGTCAGGTTGATAAAGGGTTGGAAGCCCGGTGTTTCTACCTCCATATCGGTCAGGGCGTTACTGCCGAAGGCCATCAATCCCACCTTGACGTCATCGCCACGGCCCTGAACGGACATTTGTTCGGCTAAGGCGACCATGGACGCCCATTGGAGGTCTTGAATCGAGACCGGGCGATTGTCGAAATTGTCTAGGGTAATGATTCTATAGATTTGTTAACACATTATTATTTCTCAGTTTCTGCAACAGAGCCAATCTGCGAATACCCAAAACAAATTTCCCCTGAATGATAAATTTCTATACACCACCCAAGTTTTCGATTGATTATCCATAGATCAAAATCTTCATCGAAAGCTATTTCTCTATATTTTACCAAAACATTTAAATCTAGTTGTACAGGGATTCTTAAAGCATTTCCCCACATGATTACCACTTTTCCCTCCAAATTTTGTTCATTGACTATTTTCTGAAATAATGAAAATAATTCAGTATAGGTTTCCCAAGTTAGGCAACAATGATCTGGAAAGTTACTCCACTTAATGCGCCCCCAAGATGCAATCGGAAAATTGCTTTCAAGCCACTCAGTTATCGGGCAGTATTCAATTTTTTCTGGAGGCAAAAGCTGAAAATCCTCTCGGCTTTTTTCTAAAAATCGTGCCAAATTGGGAATAATAAGTTTCGGTTGCTTTTTCATTGATTCCTATGAAACTCAAAAACTTTTTTACCTTTCTAACCTATCGTACTCTCGTGCAACATCTGCTTCAGTCCCTGGAAAAGTTATAGCATAATCGGCTTTAGTCCCCCTCCTGCCAACTGTAACATTTATATGAGGGCCTTTTGTTAGATCCCAGTCCAGGCGAAATCGCTTATATACACCATTAGGTCGAGTGTCAAAACCAACTATACGGTTCCTGCCAATACCTAGTCGTCCATAGTAGGGAGTCCTGGTTGCAGGATCGATCTCGCCCATCTTTTCCAATGCAATATTTCTTGCTTCTTCATAAGAGGAGGCGGGTATCACTACCTCTATATAAAATATATATGTAGCTAAATCATCAGTAGTAACCCCTTCACCAAAGCCAGGTATACGCTCAGCTAAGTCTTCATTAGGTCCTTCCCCAAACCCTCCCATTCGGCGACCGAAATCGAGAATGCGATCAAGAATCCCATCATTATTGGGAAACGCTCCAGGCCCATCAGGGATAGACCCTCCTGCGGGAAGCGGGAACGGTGTTGGAGAGGGTCGGTCATGGGAAAAAAAA
>LSZA01000109.1 GCA_001637315.1 Phormidium willei BDU 130791
CATCGTTGGGGGATTCTTGCAAGACTTGGGAAAAGTCTGTTAGGGCGGCTTCTAAGTCTCCGGCTTTGGCTCGGGCTAGGCCTCGGTTATAGAGGGCGTCGGTGTTATTGGGATCGAGGTCTAGGGTTTGGCTGTAGTCGGCGATGGCCCCGTCATGGTCGGCGCGATCAAAGCGTAGATTAGCCCGTTGATAATAGGCTTGGCTATGGTTGGGGTTATGGCGAATGGCTTGATTGAGAGCTTGTAGGGCGGCGTCAGGCTGGCCCTGTTCGACGTGGGTGAGGGCGCGATCGTAAAGGTCCTGGGCGCGGCTTTCGCGGGGACGTTGCCAGAGCCAAACGGCTAGGCCTAAGGTTAGGAGGACAAAGACGAAGCCTCCAAGCCAGGGAAGCCAGGTTCGGGTGGGGGAGGGGCGAGCGACTAGGTTTATAGCTTCGTTGTCTGGGGGACTGTCGGTGTCGGTGTTGTCTTGATAGCGTTCAAGGATGGGGGCGAGGTCGTCTAAGACGTCCTGGGCCGATTGATAGCGTTTGCTGCATGAGTAGGCCACCATTTTGTCGATGACGGCGGCTAGATCGTCGGAGACTTGGGTGCGTTTGCGCCAGATGAGGGTTCCTGATTCGTCTTGGAGTTTGGGTAGGTTGTTGGGGGAGACGCCGGTGAGGGCTTGAACGGCGATCGCCCCGAGGGAATAGATGTCGCTGTTGTATTGAGGATTGCCTTGGAACTGCTCAATGGGCATATAAACGGGGGTTCCGGCGGCGATGGTTCGTAGGGCATCGTCTTGGGCAATTTGTTGGCTGAGGGCTTTGACGGACCCAAAGTCAATGAGGATTAGTTCTTGGTCATGGTCGCGGCGAATGATATTTTCGGGTTTGACGTCGCGGTGGATGACTTCATGGTGGTGGACAAAGACGAGGATGTGTAGGATATCCCACAAAATTTGGGCCACGGTGGCTTCGGGGAGGGCCTGTCCGGGGAGGATTTCTTCGCTGAGGGGATGGCCGTCGACGTATTCTTTGACGAGATAGAGTCGTTGTTCTTCTTGGAAGTAGGCTAGCAGTCGGGGGATGCGATCGTGGCTGCCGAGTTGTTCGAGGGTTTCGGCTTCTTGTTCAAAGAGGCGTTTGGCGGTTTCGAGGCATTCGATGCCTCCCTTGACGGGAGAGAGTTGCTTGACGACGCATTTTGGCAATCCAGGACGACGAACGTCAGCGGCGAGATAGGTTTGGCCGAAGGCCCCTGATCCCAAAATTTTGATGATGCGATAGCGTCTATCTAAAAGAGTGCCGATCACTAGGGTTTTGCTCGCACCTGCCACATCAGGACGCTCCTACTCCACAAATCTCTGGTCTTCATTATACTGGACAACATTTTCGGGTGCAGGGTCGGGTGCAGGGTCGGGTGCAGGGTCGGTGAATGGTCTTGAGGGACTCTCTTGAGGGACTCTAATTAGCGGTTGGATGAGATGAGTTGGGATGGATGGGGGTTATGACGGCGGTATTTCTTTCGTTGTTGGTTCTCTTGTCGTTCTTGTTCTCGTTTGGCTCGCCAGGCTTTGATGAGGCGGACTGTACCAATGTAACTGGCTAGGCTGAGGATGGTTCCGGTCACGACGGACCCGACGAGTAAGTCGGCAAATAATTCGCCGGTTTCGTCGAGAAAAACGTCTAGGGAGTCCCATTGGCTGGGAGCGTCATGACTCGAACGAAGGAGCGATCGCCCGATTTGGAAGTTGAGCCAATAGATGGGAACGTAGGTGAGGGGGTTACTGATCCAGGTACAGACGGCGGCACAGAGTTTATGACCTCGCAGAAGCAGGGCTAAAACGATGCTGATGGGGGTTTGCATCCCAAAGAGGGGAAAACACCCGGCAAAGACGCCAACGGCCACGCCTCGGGCGATATATTTGGGGGGATCTTGGAGGCGGATGAGTCGCCAGTAGTAGTAGCGGCTAATCCGCCAACCCCGTTGGATGAGTTGAATGAGTTGGTTTAGAAGTCGTGAGCCGAGAGGTTGAGTCATAGGTGGGTGCAACGGTTGTCAAGGGTAAATCTGAGGTCAATCTGAGGTGACTCTGAATTGGTTGAGTGGGGGCGATCGCCTGGGAACATACAGTTGACTGTCAAGGGACTGTACAACAGACTAGGATAACAAGGCTATTTAATATGAGCATTCACGAATGTCTGAAGCAGTGCTACGGCGGGAGACGATCGCGGCGATCGCCACGGCGGTTGTTCCGCAACAGGGAAGTGTGGGAATTGTGCGCTTGTCGGGGGATGGGGCGATGGCGATCGCCCGGCGGTTGTTTCACGCCCCAGGACAACAAGTCTGGGAGACGCATCGTATTCTTTACGGAACGATCCGTCATCCGCAAACGTTGGCGTTGGTGGATGAAGCCCTGTTGTTACTCATGGTAGCGCCTCGCTCTTATACGCGCGAGGATGTGGTGGAATTTCACTGTCACGGGGGGATGATGGTGGTGCAGGAGGTGTTGCAGTTATGTTTACAGGCGGGGGCTCGTTTGGCGACACCGGGAGAGTTTACGTTACGGGCGTTTCTCAATGGACGGATTGATTTAACTCAGGCTGAGAGTATTGCGGATTTGGTGGGGGCGCAGTCTCAGGCGGCGTCTCAGGCGGCGTTGGCGGGGGTTCAGGGGAAGCTGGCCGGGCCGATTCGTCAGTTACGGAGTCAATGTTTGGATATTTTGGCTGAAATTGAGGCGCGGGTGGATTTTGAGGAGGATTTACCGCCGTTGGATGAGATGGCGGTGGCTGGGGATCTGGCGGCGGTGTTGCTTGAGATGGAGAGGATTGAGGCGACGGCGAGTCAGGGGGAGTTATTACGGACGGGGTTGAAGGTGGCGATCGTGGGTCGCCCCAATGTGGGAAAATCCAGTTTGTTGAATGCTTGGAGTCGTAGCGATCGCGCGATTGTGACGGATTTACCGGGGACGACGCGGGATGTGGTGGAGTCGCAACTGGTGGTGGGGGGAATTCCGGTGCAAGTTTTGGATACGGCGGGGATTCGGGAGACGAGCGATCGCATTGAAAAAATCGGGGTGGAGCGATCGCGCCAGGCGTTGCAGGAGGCGGATTTGGTCTTGTTTGTCCTGGATGCGCTGTCGGGGTGGACGGCGGAGGATGAGGCGATTTATCGGCGGGTGTGCGATCGGCCGGTCATTACTATCCTTAATAAGTGCGATTTGGTGGCTCAACTGCCGCAACTTCCTTATTGTACGGCTCCGGTTTGTACGGTGGCGGCGCAACAGGAGGGAATTGAGGGGTTGGAAGCGGCAATTTTGGAGAAGGCGAATGCGAAGGATGTGGAGATTAGCAATTTAGATTTTTGTATTAATCAACGTCAGGCGGCGGCGTTAACGCGGGCAATGTTGGCGTTGCAACAGGTTCAAACGACGATTGAGGAGGGGTTACCGCTCGATTTCTGGACGATTGATTTACGGGATGGGATTCGCGCTTTGGGGGAAATTACGGGGGAGGAGATTACGGAGTCTGTTCTCGATCGCATTTTTAGCCGTTTTTGTATTGGCAAGTAGGGGCGAAAAATTTCCCCTCCTGGGAGGGGTTGGGGTGGGTTCCCCTCCTGGGAGGGGTTGGGGTGGGTTCCCCTCCTGGGAGGGGTTGGGGTGGGTTCCCCTCCTGCAACGGATGTAATCTGTCATAAATTTTTCTTGTCACCCTGAATCCAAAAGCGGTGCGTTCCGGCGGTTTTTAGGGTGTTGGTCGAGGCTCAAAAGGGTTGCAAGCCGGGACGCGCCCTACGGTTTTTTGTTTTGTTTTTATTGCGTTTCTAATATGTTTAGGAATCGCTCTTGTTCGGCTCGTAAAATTTCAATGTCGCCGCCGCCGTTTAAGATGGAAAACCAAACTTCCCCTCTGTTTTGGGTGGGTAATACTCCTGAAAGGGTACTGACCGCATTGAGGCTTCCAGATTTTAAGATGGCACGGGGGGGAAGGGGACGAACGGTTAAAATTCCTTCGGGTTCTCCGGCGATCGCCACGACATCGCCGAGGGTTAAGCCGTGGGGAGATAATTCTCGTTCAATGGCTTGATAAATGCGAATTACGGTTCGCGGTGACATTTGGTTTTCTCGTCCTAATCCTGACCCGTTTACCAGTTGAATTTCTCGTTCGGGGATTGCGGTAGCGGTGATGACTTCTTGACGAACGGCGGCGGCCCCTCCGATGGCGTTGGCTAGGATATGAGCGATCGCATTGTTACTATAGCGATTCATCAGTTTTAAGATTTGGGAGAGTGGGGGGGATTGATGGTTCAGCCAGGGTTCGAACTCTGGGGGAGGTTGGGAACGATAACGAACTTGGCCTGAAATGGCAATTTCGGGTCGTGGTGTGTCTGGGGGAAGGGTTCGATATTGAATTTCGGCTTCTGAGGTCCAAAGACGAGCGTTGAGTCCTTGTTTGAGGAGTTCGCCGGAGAGGAGGGAGTCTTCCTCAAAGTTCATGAAGAAGTCACCGACGATAATTAAGTCGCCGTTGACTTGTTGTAAGCCGGCTTCTGTGAGTTGGTCGGCGATGGCGATCGCGTCTTCCCAGACCAAGAGAGGATTCATCGCGCCGACTACCCATAAATCCCCTTCTAAGACGCCATCTTGTAATTCTCCCTGGGGGAAAAATTGGGTCGAGAAGCGATGATTAACCCCCAACTGACGTAAGGCGGCTAGGGTGGTGGCTAGTTTGGTGAGGGAGGCCGCCGGAAGGGGAACGGTTCCGCCAATGTTGGCTAATAATTCATCGTCGGTTTGTAGCCAAACTCCCTGTTGCTGAGGATCGAACCCCTGACGAGCGAGACGGTTGATATACTCTTGTACCTGTTGCTGAACCTCAGGATCTCGATCGGCTAGGGAGAGTTGCGGTGGATTGGGGTTGGGGGTGGCTGATGTGGCCCCCGAGGACGAGGGTTCGGACGAGGGTTCGGGAAAGGGTTCGGGAGAGGGTTCGGGAGATGGACTGGGGGTGCAACTCGCCAGCAGCAGGGGGAGGCTGGCGAGACTGAGCAGAACTGGGTCTATTTTTGGGCGCATGGCTGGGGTTTTGCCGAGGGTCTTGTTAGGATAAGGTTTAGATTATTTTGGTGAGCAAACTTGTTGTGCGTAACTTCTTGATTCTGTTTGCCCTGTTTAGCTTTATTTGGACATTACAAAAGCCTGGTTCACCCAAAAAAGGCGGTTTTTCGGAAAAAGATCAGGTGGTTTTAAATGAGCTTTTGAAAACTCCTGAAGAGGTTATTCATGATCATGGAAAAATCAAAAAGATCCTCAAAATTCTTGATAAAGGTTCTAAGAAGGCTGTTTCTGAATTTTATCACAGTGTTCGCTATCGGGTGTTTGACTGGTCTCAGCAATTTGGTAAACCCCAAGTTGCGCCGGTTTTTGAGGATATCGCCCGGATTTATTATCAAAAGGTTTTGCCCGATGAAAGTCCCATTAAGGTCATGGAGCATATTCATAAAGACTTTGATTTTTTGTGTAAGTCTTAGGGAGAAGGGAACGGGGAACAGGGAACAGGGGATAGGGAACACTGGATAACCCACCCCGCCCTTCGGGCACCCCTCCCAAGGACCCACCCCGCCCTTCGGGCACCCCTCCCAAGAGGGGAAAAACATTGTGGGGGTGAAACATTTTTCGCTCCTGCGGGTTGGACGGGACGATTGGGATGGGGTGATTTGGGGTTATTTTCCTGTTCGACGTAGTTTTGACCAGCCATCTTCTAAGAGTCCATAGAGGACGGGAACAACGACTAAACTTAATAAGCTTGAGGTGATTAAGCCACCAATAATGGCGACGGCCATGGGTTGGCGTAATTCAGATCCTGCCCCCCAACCGATGGCGATGGGTAACATTCCTAAAACGGTGGAGGCGGTGGTCATGACGATGGGACGGAAGCGGACGGTTCCGGTTTCTAATAGGGCTTCAAAGCGGGGTTTTCCGGCTTTGCGAAGTTGGTTGGCATAGTCCATTAACAGGAGGGCATTTTTGTCTAAGAGTCCCAACAGGAAGATGGTTCCAATGAGGGAAATCATGCCAAAGTCACTTTGGGTAATCAGTAGGGCGAGTAATGCGCCGACGATCGCTAGGGGAAGGGATAAGCCGACGACGAGGGGTTCTAAGAGGCGGCCGAAGGGCAGAATTAACACCAACAACATGCAGGTGACGGAGAGGGCTAGGGTTCCGCCAAAGCTACGGAAGACGCTGGCGGCGTTTTGGGCGTCGCCGCCGAGGTCGAGGTGAACGCCGTCGGGGAGGAGGGATTGGGCGATCGCCACGACGTCATCGGTAGCATCGCCGAGGGCCTGGCCTTGACGGAGGTTGGCTTCGACGTAGGCCACCCGTTCTCCGGATTTGCGGCGGATGGTGGTGATCTCCTCGTTGGGGTCGCTGGCGCTGGTTTCAATGTCAATCAGGCCCGGTAGGTCGTCGATGGCGGCGGTAATCTCTCGGGCGGTTTGGTTGAGTTGCACGAGGTTCTCGCCGAGGAGGCCAATTTGTAGGGGTTTGCTATCGCCGATTTCGACGAATTGGATGTCTTCGACGCTGATGCGGGTTCCTTGGGGCTGGGGGAGGCGATCGCGGAGGTCTTGTTGGACGCTGGCGGTGTCTTGGCGGCGATCGCGTCGTAGTTTGACGGTGATACGACCGCGATTGGGTTCGCCACGATAGCCGATTAGGGTATAGACGGATTCGACGTCGGGATGGTCGCGGACGACGGTTTCGAGGTCGGCGGCGATGTCTTGGGCGCTGTTGAGAATCCTGATGCGGGGATTTAAGGCTGGGTCGAAGTCTTCGCGGGTGTTGGGGTCGAAGTCGGGGTAAACGTCGGGAAATTGCAAGCTTTCAAAATCTAGGGATGGGGATTCGTCGCCGGGGTTGGGAAATTCGGGAAGGGGGGCGGTGTAGAGAATGTTGAATTCGCCGCGATCGAGTTGGGGAATAAACCCTTTGGGAATGAGGGGAATGAGGGCGATTCCGGCGATGAGGCTGGCGATGGCGATGGCGAGGGTTAGCCAGGGATGGATGAGGGCTTTGCGGAGTAGGGGACGGTAGAGGCGATCGAGAAGGTTGGGGGCGGGGGAAGGGGGGCGATCGCTGTTGGGGCTGGGTTTGGCTTTTAGCCAATAGACGGCGAGGACGGGGGAGAGGGTTCGGGCGACGAGGAGGGAGATGAGGACGGCGGCGGAGACGGTGAGGCCGAAGGGTTTGAAGAATTGACCGACGGTTCCCCCCATGAAGGCGACGGGGAGAAAGACGGCGACGATGGTCAGGGTGGAGGCGGAGACGGTGAGGCCGATTTCGTTGGTGGCGGCGATGGCGGCTTGGCGAGGGGATTGTCCGTCTTCGATGTGACGGGCGATGTTCTCGACTTCGACAATGGCGTCATCGACGATGATTCCGATGGTTAGGGCCAGGGCCAGCAGGGTGATGGTTTCGAGGTTGAAGTTATAGATGGCCATGATGATGAAGGTTCCCAGGAGGGAGATGGGAATGGCCAGGGCGGTGATGAGGGTGGCCCAGAGGTTCCGCAGAAAGGCGAAGATGACGATAACGGCCAGGATGATGGCGACCCAGAGGGTGTCGATGGTGGCTTGGGTGGCTTCGCGGATGAAGTCGGCTTGGCTGGCGGCGAGGTCGAATTGAATGTCGGGATAGTCTTGGTCCCACTCGGTGATGGTGGTTTCGACTTGATTGACGACATCGAGGGTGTTGGCGTCTCCTTGTTTGATGACTTGTAGGGCGAGGGCGTTGTCGGCGGCGAAGCGGATTAGGGTGGGGGCGTTGAGGGTGATGTCGTCGTCGAGAAGGTCGGGACGATCGCCTTGGGGGAGGTTGGCGTCGCCGAGGAGGTCGACTCGCAAGACGCCGGGGAGTTGTTCGAGTTGGGGAATGAGTTGTTGGCGGCTGAGGCGGGCGATTTCGTCTAGGTTTGTGTTGGGGCCAGGGTTGGGGCCAGGGTTGGGGTTGGGCCGGAGGGCGTAACTGATGGCGGCGGATTCGTTGAGGTTGAGGGGAATCACCTCGATGTCGGCGGTGTTGGCCAGTTGCAGTTGGTCGAGGCGATCGCGGACGGCTTGGCTGGCGGGGGTGGGGTCAACGCCGACGTTGAAGAGGACGCTGATGACGGTTCGTCCGGGATAGATGCTGGCTTGGATGTTGTCGAGGCCGGGGAGATCCTGAAGTTGGGCTTCGATGGGTTTGGCCAGTTGGTCTTCGCTGGCTAGGGCGGTGGTTTGGTCGCCGGAGGCGTTGATGACGACGACGGGAAAGGTGATGTCGGGAAAGAGGGCGTATTCTAAGGAGACGTAGGCGAAGAGTCCCGCGACGGCGATCGCCAGCCAAATGGCGACGGTCAATAGCCGATGCTGAATTGCCCATTTTGAGATGTTGAAGCGTTCTCGCAGTGTGGTGGTGGTTTTGGCCGGCATCCTAGTCTAACTCTCCTGGTTGGCGGCTGTTCCCCGCTTCAGGGAACGTTTGCCTGTTGTTAATCGTCGATCTATCCTATCGTCTCCCTGGCTGTTACGGGTTTGTTGTCTCTGATGCGGGGTGTACGTTAGGGACAAAATGTTGCGGATGTAACAAAAAGGTATAGAATCTGTAAAACTCGCGACATAATGGGAGTAACGAGGGTGAATCTTCCGTTGCTCGGATGACGTCTGTTTCTGGGAGACCCCAAGATCATGATTGCAACATCTTCTCTGTCGGGAGGCGATCGGGTTTTAACCGATACGCAACCCCAAAGCCAAGTCTATAAAGGACATTTGATTATTCCACGCTATAGTCGCGCCTGGTGGTGGGCGACGGTGATTGATCCCCATGGGGATGAGGTGAAAGGTCAGAGTGAGGGTCACGCCTCTCAAGACCAAGCCATCGGTTATGCTAAGGATCTGATTGATGGGCGATCGCCCTGGATGTGATGCTTGTTGCTAGAGCAGAAATCGCGGGGGAACGAGCCAGAAGAGTGTACTCTGGCCGATAATTTCCCCGTTATCTGGAAGATTGACTCCAATGACTCCAGCTTTTTTGACAATCAGTTGACCGCGACTCTCTCCCCAAATGAGCTGTTCAGCCCAATGGCCGAGATCGGGTTGGTGTCCAACGACGGCGATCGCCACATCGCCGTTGTTGCCTGTTTTGGGGATGGTATTGTACCAATGTAGCCAATCCTGTAACTGCCCTGCGGGGGCGAGGGCGGTGGAAATCTCGGGTTTTGGACTGAGTTGGGCGTTTACTAAAATTTCGGCGGTTTGTTGGGCGCGCATGAGGGGACTGGTGAGGAGATAGTCGAACTGTAGACTGAGTTCTGCGAGCCGTTTGGCGATTTTACGGGTTTTTTTGACTCCAGCGTCGGTGAGGGGTCGTTGGCTGTCGTCGGGATAGGTTTGGGGACTGCGATCGGCGGCAATTCCATGACGAATGAGATAGAGTTGAGTCATTGAGCGGTTGTATTTTTTCTGATTGTTAAAATCAATTTTAGACAATTTGTGTGGTGTTACACCGTTGTTTGTCGGAGAATCCTTTAAACTGTCTTTATTCAGAATTTTACCAACACGAATAATGAATAGACTGTCATGGTTTGTTGGCTTGACAGTTCTGGGATTACTGATAACGGTCAGCCTCTCGGGGCTGCGTCCGTCGGTATCCTTGACTGACTCAAGTTCTTCGTCGGTCACGATTACGGTTTCTGCGGCTTCGGTTTTGAGTGATGTTTTTCCAAAAGTGGGTCAATTGTGGGAGGAAGAGACCGGACATCAGGTGGTCTTTAATTTCGGGGCAACCGGGAAACTTACCCAACAAATTGAACGGGGTGCGCCAGTGGATGTGTTTGCGGCGGCAAATCGCCAGTTTGTCGAAGAGTTAGAACGAAATGACTTGGTGTTTTCGGAGACCAAAACGCTTTATGGAATGGGACGAATTACGCTCTGGCAACGGCCAGATAGTCCTCTGGAAATTAACCAGCTTGAGGATTTGCTAAAACCGGAGGTGACACGAGTGGCGATCGCCAACCCGGATACGGCCCCCTATGGTATGGCGGCCCGAGAGGCGCTGCAAACTGCCGGAATTTGGGAGGAATTACAACCCAAACTGATTTTGGGGGAAAATATTAGTCAGACTCAGCAATATGCGATGACGGGGAATGTGGATGTGGCGATCGTTGCTCTGTCGCTGAGTGTGGAAAAACCGGGACGTTGGGTGATGCTTGCGGCTGACCTCCATGATCCCATTGAACAAATTTTGGTGATCCCGAAAAATGCCCCTCATCTTGACTTGGCGAAGGAGTTTGCGGCGTTTGTCAATGGAGATCAAGGACGACCGCTGATGGACCAATATGGGTTTGTTCTCCCGGATAATCAGTCAACTCGATGATTTGGCAGCCTTCTCTTCTCTCGTTGCAGGTGACCCTGGCGGCGAGTGGGGTCATTTTGATCCTCGGTTTGGGTTTGGGGATTTTTTTGGCGAAAACTCGCTTTCCAGGACAATTAGTTGTCTCGACGTTGTTGAATTTGCCTCTGGTGTTACCGCCGAGTGTGGTGGGGTATGGCCTGCTGTTGGGGTTGGGCCGGGGAAGTCCGCTGCGAGAGTGGTTGGGAATTGATATTTTGTTTACTTGGCAGGCGGCGGCGATGGCTTCGACGGTGGTGGCGTTACCGCTGATGGTTGAGTCAACGCGAGCGGCGATCGCGAATGTTAACCCGGAACTCGAAGCGGCGGCCCGAACTCTGGGATCGACGGAGGGGGAAATTCTGTGGCGGATTACGCTTCCGTTGGCGTATCGGGGCATTTTAGCGGGATTTACGCTCAGTGTCGCTAGAAGTTTGGGGGAGTTTGGGGCCACGTTGATGGTGGCCGGAAGTATCCCCGGACGAACTCAAACTCTTCCCCTGGCGATTTATGCGGCGGTCGAACGCCGGGAGTATGATCTGGCTAATGTGATGGTGGTGATGATGATGGCGATCGCCTTTGGGTTTCTCTACTGGGTAAGACAGTTTGATCGTCATCCCCATTCCTAGATCTGTTGTGTGTGACGGCCCTGTGTTGTATGAAGAATGACCATCATGTCTTTGACGGTTCGCATTCAAAAAAAACTCCCTAATTATTGTCTCGATGTTGACTTTACGGTCGCTCGCGCTCCTTTGGGACTATTGGGAAGTTCGGGATCGGGCAAAAGTTTGACCTTACGCTGTATTGCGGGGATTGATCGGCCTGATTCTGGAATGATTATGTTGAATGACCGGGTTCTCTATGAGTCTCGACGAGGGATTCATCTCCCAAGTCGCGATCGCCGGGTAGGCTTTGTCTTCCAAAATTATGCTCTTTTTCCC
The DNA here is from genome assembly GCA_001637315.1 of Phormidium willei BDU 130791. Classification (GTDB taxonomy): domain Bacteria; phylum Cyanobacteriota; class Cyanobacteriia; order Cyanobacteriales; family Geitlerinemataceae; genus Sodalinema; species Sodalinema willei. The sequence goes on from LSZA01000109.1 coordinate 11,359, forward strand.
CATCTGACGGTTGGGCAAAATATCGCCTATGGCTTGAAACAGGCTGGGAAAACTGAGAGACGTCGCCGAGTCGTTCAACAGTTGGATCAGATGCAACTGGCGGGGTTGGGCGATCGCTATCCTCATCAACTCTCGGGGGGCCAACAGCAACGAGTGGCCCTGGCCCGGGCCTTGGCCCCGGAACCGGATTTATTACTCCTCGATGAACCCTTTTCAGCCCTGGATGCTCATTTACGCAGTGCTTTGGAAACCCAATTGAGTCAAACTCTAGCGGATTATCAAGGTTTAACGTTATTTGTCAGTCACAATTTAGAGGAAGCGTATCGTCTTTGTCCGCAACTGTTGGTTCTCTGTGACGGAAAGATGATGGCCCAGGGGGATAAACACGGGATTTTTGAGGATCCCGGAAGTGTCACGGTGGCTCAGTTGACGGGATGTAAGAACTATTCTCGCCTCGAACCCTTGGCAACTCACAAAATTCGGGCGTTGGATTGGAATTGTACGCTGGAAACGGAGGAATTGGTGTCGCCGCTGCAAACCCATGTGGGGATTCGCGCTCATCATATTGCGTTTTTGGACGGTTTAGAGGGGTCTAATCGTTTCCCGGCTTGGATCGCGGGGAGTAGTGAAACCCCTCATCGGCAAACGCTTTATCTCAAGTTGGGAACTCCCCCTGAGACTTCTCAGGATTACCATTTACGGGCGGAGGTGTTTAAGGAGAAGTGGAACCGGTTAAAATCCCGTCCGTTTCCTTGGTCTGTGGGCTTGTTACCGTCACGGTTGTTGTTGTTAGAAAATCGCTAGGCCATCGGTTGGGGGAGTTTGGGCGATGGCTGGGCTATTGATGAGTCACTGGGGAGTCACTGGGGAGGAACTGAAGCCGCAGAAGCGGGCTTTTTTGAGGCGTTTCCATTTGCCTCGGGGGGCGAAGTCGAGTAGGGCGCGATCGCTCTCGCTTTGGGAGATCCAAAAACTACCGGGATCGTCGTCGTCGGGGAGTGCTTGCAGTTTGGCCCAGAGAGGACGAATGTCTAGGGGATAGGTTTTAGGGTCGAATTGGGGGGGGAGTCCGGCTTCGGCGAGGAGTTCTAAGTCTCGCTCGAAGGTGCGGATGAGGCGTTTGCGGGTGTCGCGATCGCCTTCGGCTCGTTCGAGTTTGGCTGGACCGTAGGCGATGGTCATGAAGGTGGAGACTCGTAGGGGACTGTGGCGGCCAAAGCGGAGTTTAAAGATGAGCCAGAATAGCGATCGCACCATTCCGGGATGTTGTTGCCAGTTGCGAAAGGCTAGTTCAATCCAATCTCGCTCAATGCTGGTGGTTTGATAAAATCCTTGTCCTTGTTGTTGGCCGTGGGGGTTGAGGAAATGACGCGCCCAAATTCCGGGACGAATGGTAACGGTGAAACCGGGGGTTTGGTGATGGTGAAGATCGACTAATTCCCAAAGGGGATGTTCGGCTTCTGTAAAGGCGGGAATATCGCCCTGTTGCAGCCAACGGATGGCGACGGAGAGACGACTGACTTGTTGCACTAGGCGTTCGAGGAGGTTGATTTTGTCCTGTTGGTTTAGGTCACGTCGTCGTTGTAGTCCCACATAGGCGGCGAGGTCGCGATCGCTCAAAGAAAATGTTTCCTGCCAGGGCTGGGCTAATTGAGTGGCTTGGGCGGCATAAATGAGATGTAAACAGGCGGCACGAATGTCAAACTCGGTGATGTCAGAGGCGGTTTTTTCTTGTCCTTGATCCCCGGTTAGCCAGAATTGTAATTCCCCCCGTCCTCGTTTTACGGGTTTGCAGTAGGTCCAGCGACCGGCTTGCCAAGTCCAGGGGATATCCTGTCGTTGAGTCAGGAGGTTACATCCTTCCCAAATGACGAGGGTTGAGGCAATGTTGAGGCTATTTCCTAGGGGATGTTGTTGGGGATAACCTTGGTGATGGGAACAGTTTGATCCCACGGGAAGCCAGTTTAGGTCACGTATCTGGAGGTTGAGGGATCGGCGATCGCGTTGGCTGGAGTGATACCCGAATTCGGATAGATCCTGGGGAAAACAGGTCTCGGGGCATTTCTGACAACTGGGATAGAATGATGTTTCGCGGTAGGCCATGATAAGTGCTCACGCTCTATAAGGATGGGGAAATAAGACAATTTTCTGGAAATAAAGACAGATTTAAAGTTAGGCAAATTTAATTCAATTTTGATGTTGATAAATGTCTTACTTTCTTGACAGATTCAATTTCGTTTTTGAGTGTTATGGGGTATAACAAGAGTAGCTCAACTGCCCACTTACTAACCCGACAAAAACGATGCAACTCACGGCACGCAATATCCTGAAAGGAACCATCAAACACATCAATTTGGGAACGGTCAACGCTGAAGTTACCTTGGAGATCAACCCAGGGGTTGAAATTACGGCGATGGTGACGAAAACCTCGGCTGAAAAATTGGAGTTAACGCAAGGGAAAGAAGCATACGCGGTCATTAAAGCGGGTCATGTCATGATCGGCGTCGATTAGATCTCGATTGCGGCCAGAGATGGCTGTTCCCCTTCCCTCGTGAGCCTTCTACTGAAGGGTTACGAGGGCAAGGTTTGGGGGGTGGATGATGCGGCGAGGGCTAAGACTTCTTCGACGGCTAAGCCGCGTTTGAGTTCGATCGCCCGCACTCGTACGGCATCGAGAAGCCCTGGATTGCCCCAACCAGGATCAAGCTTTGGCTGGGCTTCTAAACAGGCGGCGATGGCTCGTCGCCCGGAATGTTTGCCAATGCGAACTTGATGTTCAGCCCCCAACCATTGGGGGGGAAAGGGTTCATAGGTTTGGGGATTTTTGAGGATAGCGTCGGCGTGAATCCCGGCTTCATGGGCGAACGCATTGTCGCCCACGATCGCTTTCCAAGGAGGGAGAGTTCCCCCGGCCATCCATTGATGAACCTGTCGTGACAGTAACGGCAGTTGACGGCTATCAATGCCGAAATCCCAACCTTGCAGGCGACGCATGGCCATGACGACTTCTTCGAGGGCGGCATTTCCGGCTCGCTCACCGATCCCATTGACGGTGACATCCACGACGCTGGCCCCAGCCCGCAATCCAGCTAGGGCGTTGGCGGTGGCCATGCCCAAATCGTCGTGGGTATGCACTTCAACGGGAATCTGGAGATGATGCACGAGACGCTGAACTTGGTGCATGGTCTCGAAGGGATCGAGGATGCCGACGGTGTCACAGAAGCGAAACCGTTGCGCTCCTAAGTGTTGAGCGGTTTGAGCTACGGCGAGGAGTAGGTCGGGATCGGCGCGGGAGGCATCTTCTGCGCCGACGGAGATAAAGTGGCTGCGATCGCGGGCAAAGCTGAGACTCTCGTGTAAGTGTTGCCAAAGCCGTTGGCGATCGCCGCTAAATTTGGCCGCAATTTGCACGTCGGAAACAGGAAGGGAGATATGCACTCGTTGCAAGCCGCAATTAAAGGAAGCGGCTAGATCCGAAATGACGGCTCGGTTCCATCCTAGGAGTTTAGCGTTGAGATCGCTGTTGACGAGAGTGCTGATGGCTAGGGCTTCGTCGCCTCCCATGGCCGGGATTCCGACTTCGATTTCGGGAACGCCAATGGCATCGAGTAAGCGGGCGATCGCCACTTTCTCGTCTCGCGTTAAGGCCACCCCGGCCATTTGTTCGCCATCCCGGAGGGTGGTGTCGAGTAGGTGAGGTGGTTCGGTGTCACGGACAACAGCAGTCTGACAGTCGTTCATGATGGTTTCCTAGCACAAGGAATGAAAGACATGAAGCGATTTCCGTAAATTCTCGTAAAAGAGACGGCGAAGTCTGAGAGGGCTTGGTCTCTCTTATGTTATGGATCGATGCCTCATCGTAACATTGCTCGCGAGAGATGAAATGCAAGTTAGGATACAAAATGGAAATTTTGCCGCTGCTGGCGATCGCCCCTGGACACTCCTTCATTCGAGTGAATAGGAATTGCTTCGAGTTTAGTCGTTTTGCTAAATTTTGCTACAGGTGATACAAAAAATAAGCAAGCAAAAAACTTTAATTATTTCTTTATAATCTGAGTTAGCTTTGTTAAGAAAATCTAAAAATCCCATCAGTAGGGCTATTTGGGATTATAGATGATGGCGATCGCCCCCATAACTCTCGCTTCAATTGCTCAATAATCCGGCATTTTTGCAGAATTAGATGGCTGAATACCTTAATAATTTATGCCTTAATTCGAGCCGATTGATGC
>LSZA01000110.1 GCA_001637315.1 Phormidium willei BDU 130791
GGGAATAGGGAATAGGGAATAGGGAATAGGGAACAGGGAACAGGGAACAGGGAACAGTGGGGAACCTCCCTCTCACCTCTTGACTTTTGCCTCTTGACTTTTTGCCTCTTGCCTTCCCCTCTTGGGAGGGGTTAGAGGTGGGTTATGCCTTTTGCCTTTTGCCCCTAAAATCAATTATTGAACAAACTGGACTCTTCCACCGTAGGCGCGATACATATTCTCTTGAGTAAGAACTTCAGAACGAGGACCCGTCGCAATGAGGTCTTGATTGAGTAAAATCAGATCATCAAATTGACGGATGCTTTCGCCGAGGTCGTGGTTGACGACGAGGACAATTTTACCGGAGTCGGCGAGTTCTCGGAAGATCTTAAAGAGAATCGTCTCAGTTTTGCGATCGACTCCCGTGAAGGGTTCATCAAAACAGAAAATTTCGGCTTCTTGGGCCAGAGAACGGGCCAGGAAAACTCGTTGTTGTTGTCCTCCCGAGAGTTCACCGATGGGACGATGGATAAACTCGCCCATTTTGACGCGATCGAGGGCGGCGGTGGCGAGGCGGCGACTGGTGGGGGAGTAGCGTTGGAACCAGCCGGTTTTACGGATGCGCCCCATCATGACCACATCTGAGACAGTGGCGGGAAAAGTCCAGTCAATTTGCGATCGCTGGGGAACGTAGGCGACTCGCTTCAGTTGCTGGGTGAGGGGTTTGCCGGCGCTGTGAACCTGACCGGTTGTCGTGGGGATTAACCCCAACATGGCTTTGAGGAGGCTACTTTTCCCGGCGCCGTTGGGACCGATGATGGCGGTGAGTCTCCCCGGTTGGATGTCCAGGTTAATATTTCGCAGGGCCTCAATCTCTCGATAGTGGACGTTGAGTTGTTTGACGGCGATGGCGGGGGAGGGGGTAATTTGGGCCACCTGGTTGGGGTGCTTCGAGTTCCAGGATTGGACTGGGATTAGGGAAAGGTGCTGCATGGTCACTCAATGGAGAAAGAATGGGGAAGAGGGGAGACTCGGGCTGAAACCGGGGTCGCGCCGTTGGCTTGTCTCTATTAGTTTATCCTAAAAATGAGATAAATATGATAAATATATGAAAGAAATATGAAAAACAGGTTGAACGGAGTTATGAAGCTAAAATTGTCTCTCGCAGGAGTTTTCGGCACGCTGGTGTTGGGGTTGGGGGCTTGTACGCCGAGGGTTCCGATGGGGGAAGAGGAGCGGCTTGGGGTGGTCTCGACGAATACCATCATCGGCGATTGGGTTGAAGCGGTCGGGGGAGAGGCGATCGCCCATGAGGGAATTTTAGACCCCGGTGCCGATCCCCATATTTATGAACCCGTCCCCCAAGACAATGTCGTTCTCGAACAGGCGGATGTGATTTTCTATAACGGTCATAACCTCGAACCGGGCTTAATTCGCATGATTGAAGCCATCGAGGGGGATGCGGTGACCGTGGCCCTGGGGGAAATCATCGAACCTCTGGATGTTGAAAGCGATGGGGCCATCGAACCCGATCCTCATGTTTGGGGAGATGTCAGTCATGCGATCGCCATGACCCATCATATTCGCGATGTCCTAATCGACGCCTCTCCAGCTCACAGTGCCATTTTTACCCAGAATGCGGTCATGTTCACCGATGAACTGGCACAACTCGATACTTGGATTGAGGAGCAAATTGCCACAATTCCCCCAAATAACCGCAAACTGGTGACAACCCATGATGCCTTCCAGTATTATGCCAACGCCTATGGCCTAGAGGTGTTGGGAACCCTCATTGGCATGAGTACCGAAGAACAACCGAGCGCCCAAACCCTCAGTCAGCTTGTCGATGAAGTTCGAGAAAGTGGAGTTCCCGTCATTTTCGCCGAAACCACGATTAATCCTCAGTTGATTAACACGGTCGCCGAAGAAGCCGGGGTGGAGGTGGCCCAGACCAAACTTTACTCAGACTCCATTGGTGCCCCAGGAAGCGAGGGAGACTCCTATATGGCGGCGATCGCCTCGAATACTTGTACGATTACAAATGCCCTCGGTGGACGCTGTACTCCTTTTGAACAAGGGCGTTCGGGGAATTGACCCGCCAATCGCTCCTTAAATTAGTCGTTAGAATGAGGGCGACCCGGCGATCGCCCTTCCCAGGTTTGGCGTCTCAAGTCTAGGTTGGGGGACGTTCTGGTGATTCATGTAACCCCAAGGAGCTAACAATGACAGATCGCGATGAATTTCTCTTTCCTCGTAATCGCTATTACGGTGACTTTAAGCCGGAAAACGTGGTGTTTAACGCCAATTTACAAGAATTTGCTCAGCGGGTAAATTACATCTGTAACCTGGAGACGAGTGGTAAACTGCCCCCCGGTGAAGCCTACGAGGCGATTAAAGATCTTTGGAAACAGCTAAAAGCCTCGAAAAGAGAATTGAATATTGGCGATAAACCATCTTAAGCGGTGCGGCAATCTCCTCGCAGACCCTGTCAGGGGTTCAAGATTCTCGGTGGTCTCTGCGAGGTGACTCTGACAGCCTCCCATGGGCAAATTCGTTAAAATAGTAGGATATGCCTCACACGAACTGTCAGCACTAATGTTTATCAATGCCAGTCATTTGTTGCAGAGGAATCCCCGGTGCAATTACCACGGTATTACGATTGCCGATGTGGACAGAGATGGTTGCTTTGAAATCGTAGTGGCTGGCTGGGGAAGTCCGAATCGGGTACTGAAGTGGGATGGCCAAACCCTCGTTGATCTTGAATCTGAGGCGATCGCCGATGGCCAGCGGCAAACTTTGGGACTCATCGCCGGAGATCTCGATGGGGATGGCTGGGAAGAACTCTATTGTCTCAATAGCGATCGCGACGCCGATCAACTACTAAGCTGGCAGGGCCAGCGATGGGTGGATCTGTTCCAACAGACGAGTCTACGGCCGACCGGTGGGCGGTCTGCGGTCTGCGTCGATCGCCTCGGCCAGGGAGACTATGGCTTTTTTATTGCCGATTCAACGGGTTCAATTCACTTTTATGAACGACGGGGCGATCGCCTCGAAGATATTGCGGCGGAGATTGGGTTAAAGCGGATTGCCGGGATTCGCGGTGTGGTCGCCTTACCCCTAGTGAGTAAGGGGATGGATATCTTTGCTGCTAACGAAAATGGGGCCAATTGCCTATTTCGCCATCACCCCGATGGAACCTATGAAGACATGGCGGCTGAAGCCGGCTTACAAGATGTCCATGAACAGGGTCGCGGCGTGGCGGTTCTCGATGCTGATGGCGACGGGAAGTTTGATGTGGTCTATGGCAATTGGGAAGGAAGTCATCGTCTATTTTTACAGGGGGCCAGGGGACATTTTCGTAATGTTGCCCCCCGGGAAATGGCGCGACCGTCACGGGTACGGACGGTGATTGCGGCGGATTTTGATAATGATGGGATTGAGGAGATTTTCTTTAATAGTCTCGGGGAACCCAATCGCCTATTTGGATTGCGGGATGGGGCCTGGCGACAATTGGACATTGGCGATGCTTGGGAACCCGATGGCTTGGGAACCGGGGCGGCGGTAGGAGATTTTGATGGGGATGGCCAGTTAGAATTGCTGCTGTCTCATGGGGAGTCGGCGGGGCAAACGTTGAGTTTATATCGTCCCCAGGGCAGCGATCGCGCCTGGTTACGAGTGGCCCCCCTCACCCGTTATGGTGCGCCGGCCCGAGGGGCAATCTGCCGCCTCACCGTCGCCGGAAATCATCAAGTTCGTGTCATTGATGCCGGGAGTGGCTATCTTTGTCAGATGGAACCGGTGGCCCATTTTGGATTGGGAAGCCATCGCCGGATTGATCGACTTCAGGTGGTCTGGCCCGATGGCGCAACGGTGACGTTAATCTCGCCGATGGTTAATCAGGTGATTCGGGTTCCCTATCCCGGTTCCAATAAGCCCCCCAATGGCTTCTCGTGAATGGCACTCCTGATTTTGCGAGAATCCGTTATCCTTAGAGGTGGGACGACGGCTTGAGGATATACCCAACCCCATGACGCAACAGGATTTACATGAACTGGCTCGTAAGGGCGATTCCAAGGCGATTTCAGCCCTGTTAAATCAGCAACTGAAATCCTGGGGAGTGCGATCGAAGGTGGTCACGAAGCAGCGTTGTCTGCATGTGATTTTAGAGGCGGATGATAATGTACCCGATCGCCCGAATTGTTTGGAGATGGTACGGGTGAAGGTGGTCAACTGGGAAGTTGAAGGTGTTGATCGGGTTCGGGTCTATGGTCGCAAAACCGGCAATTCGGCGGCAGCTTGGCAACAAGAGTTCGCAGTGGCGGTGGGAGGCTATTCCAATCTACTTTTTTCCCAATCTCAAGGTGCAACAGGTTCTCCAGGTCACGAAGAGGTTTCTGAGGAGGGTTCGGCGGCGAAGTTTCCCTCCTCGACGTCTCATTCGTCGTCTCAGATGGGACCCGTCTTAAAGGGGATTCTCTTAATTATGGTGGTTTTGCTGGCGGTTGGTGCCTATTTTCTCTTACAACAATCCCAATCCGATGAGTCAGACACCACACAAAAACAATTAATCATTAAGTCTTAATCTTAAGAATTACCCAAAAACCCCTCTTGCCTCTTACCTCTTGCCATCCCCTCTTGGGAGGGGTTTGGGGTGGGTTATGCCTTTTGCCTCTTGCCTTCTGTTCCCAGTTCCGGAATTCCCTTCTTTTGCCTTCTACCGATCAACAACACTCAAAAACTCGCCGCTTGTATCCTGACATCCCGTTAATACTCCCCCAGCGGCGAGCGTTTCCTTTAAGTGAATGAGAGCCGTTTCAGTGATACGTTCACCAGGAATCAGGATAGGAATTCCTGGGGGATAAGGACAGATTAGTTCGCCACAAATTTCTCCTGATGTCTTGTGAAAGAATACCTTTTTTTTGGGTGCAAAATGGGCTTGACGGGGGGTCATGATTGCCGGCGGTATCGGTGATAAATCTTGGCTTGAGAGAGGGCTGGGAATGGGGGCTGATTGGGCCAGGTGGCGGATGGCGTTGAGGAGACGATCGCCGTCCGGGGGGCGATCGCCGAGGGTGAGGGCAAAGGTGAGATGATGGAGTTGCGGAAGTTCGCCAATCACACCAAAGTGTTCAGTGAGTTGTTCGTCAGCCTCATAGCCGGTGAGTTGGCCGATACGCAGCGTGAGACGACTCGGATCGTCGGCGTGGGGGGATAGGGCGACGCTGGGGAGTTGGCTAAGGTGCGATCGCAGCTGTTGGGCCATCTCGACGCAATCTTGTAACTGTTGATAGCCCTCGGTAGCGATTTGTTGGCGGGCCATATCCAGACTCGCCAAAATTAGGGAGTTGGGACTGGTAGACTGAACTAGGGGTAAGGCGGCTTGAATGCGATCGGGGGAGATGCGATCGCCCTGATAATGTAACATCGCCCCCTGAGATAAGGCCGTCAAACTCTTATGAGTCGATTGAACTACGAGATCCGCCTCTCCCTGCAAGGCCGATGCCGGGAATTGAGGGTGAAACCCCAAATGGGCGCCATGGGCTTCGTCAACGATGAGGGGAATCCCATGACGATGACAACAGGCGGCCAGTCGGGCAACATCGCTACAAATGCCGTGATAGGTGGGAGAAACCACTAAAACAGCTTTGATGTCGGAATTTTGTTTCAAGGCAGTTTCGAGCGCCTCTGGAGTCACCCTCAGCACCATATCCCACTGGGGGTCATAGTCTGGCTGAATAAACACCGGTTCGGCGGCGGCTAAAATGAGTCCGGCGATCGCACATTGATGGCTATTTCGGGCCAGCAGTACTTTATCCCCTGGATTGCAGGTGGCGAGAATCGCGGCGATCACGCCAGCGGTAGAACCATTGGTTAAAAACCAGGTTTGCTTAGCCCCAAACGCCGCTGCTGCTAACTGTTGGGCGGCTTTAATCGGGCCTTGAGGTTGAAACAGGTTATCGAGTTGAGGAAGTTCGGGTAAATCCCCTTGAAACATCTCAAGTCCCAGCCAATTTTTTAAGGGATTAGCAATCCCCTGTCCCCGTTTATGTCCAGGAAAGTAAAAGGGAGTGTGAGACGAGTTTGCCTCAGCTTTAAGAGCGTCTAAAAATGGGGTTTTAGACTGTAACATTTGTGAGGAATTGTGAGATGAATTTAATGATTGTTGCCGCAACAAGAGGGTGACAACAAGGGTACGCCCCTACCTCTTTCCACTCTTGGGAGGGATACCCACAGGGCGGGGTCGGGTATCCGGTGTCCCGGTGTTCCCTTCTCTTGCCTCTTGACATCCCCTCCTGGGAGGGGCCAGGGGTGGGTTATGCCTCTCGCCTCTCGCCTTCTGTTCCCTGTTCCGGAGTTCCCTGTTCCCTTCTATCCCCTATTCCTTTCTTTGAAACAACCGTTTCCAGAGTCGAATCACCCAAGTTTCAAGTTTTAACAAGAGAGTATCGAGCCAATGTAGGATCACTTCCAAGGGATGACGGACATAGTGAGCATCATTGACATAGGCTTCAATCCACTCAGGTTTAAACTCGGGTCGCCATTCATCCTGGGAATAGGCGGCGGCTGTCTCCATCTCCCCAGATGTCATCGAGGTTGAGGGGGTCATAGCCTGATGGGAAGGCTGAACAACTTGCGGCTTGCTAGATTTGGGGACTTGAGGATAGGCGAGATCTCCTGGAGGGTTCGGGTTGATGGCGGTTGTCGGAAACTCACCGAAGGGGTTGGTGAGGCTGACGGCTTCCGGGAGAGGAATGGCGGCGGTGGCGGCGGCGATGATGCCAAAGGGGTATTGGGCCGCCAGTTCTGGGGTATCCCAGGGATCGGGGAGGGTCCGATCGCCCCGGTTGGGGTTAGCCTGGAACTGGCGGCGTTGCTTGGGGTGGCGGGGACTGTCGAGGTTTAAGAAGTAGGCGATCGCCCCTTCGATGAGGTCTTGAATGCGGTGGTAGAATCGGGCGTGATTCGATGGTTTGGCGGTGACAGCGACTCGGTTGGAGTGGCGTTTGATGGCCCCACCACCGGCGGTCAGTTGGGGCGAGTGATCTCCTGTTAAGGATTCGGCAGATGCTGAAGTGGTGGCGGGGTTCAGGCCGGTCTCGGACTCGTTGTCGTTGTTGTTGTCGCCAAAGAAATAGGCGATCGCCGCTTGTACCAGCAGACCCACTTTAACCCAAACGGGTTCAGGTTCCTCGACGATGGGGAGGAGATACTCGTTTTCGAGATAGGCGATGTGGCGATCGATGAGGGCCACGGCTTGAGGAGATAACGCCGAGGGTTGGCCCTCCCGTGGGGAATCGGGCCGAGGCTTGGGGACTGGCTGCACCAGGTCGGTTTCCTGAAACAAGTTCAGAGATAAAGCCAGGGGACTGCGTTGCACCCAACGCATCGCTCGATGAAAGACTCGCACTGGATAGGGTTTCGCGGCGGGACGAACGGCTTTGAGGGTTTGATGCCAATAGCCGGCGACGGCTTGGAGAAGCTGCTGATCGAGATCGTCGTGTTGTTCCCGAGTGAGGAGATCGAGAACCTGATTGTCAGGGGTGATCAGCACCAAATGTCCATCAGAACAGGAACTAGCTAGGGCTTGAATGGGATGTTGGGAGGTGAGGTTGAGGCGGGCGACCTCTTCGAGGATCTCCTGAATCGGACCATCGGCTGGAGGGAGAGGGGTTGGCTGACCCTGGCCGCCTCGTACTTGGCGATCGAGACGACGGGCGGTCTGAAATAGGGCGTAAACCGGATAGAGGACGGCTTGAACCGCCGTTGTCGCCGCAAAGCGAACATGACGGGCGGCTTTGGCGGTGGCGTTGCCCAACCGCAGCGACTGTTCGGCAACAAAGTTAAAAAACCGGCTTTGGTAACGACCTGTGTATGTAGACAACGTACTTCCGCCCCATCTGGTTATCTCCGTTGCTCTGATTGTACCCCAGATGGCCGCCGGGACTTTAGATGGCCGCCGGGACTTTCGGTGATTGTTCGGGTTTTGTTAACGAACGCCTACGGGAGACTTGCTTCTCTTGCTTGATTGCTCTATAGTTTAGGAACCTAAAAACAGGGGTCAGTGATGAATATCTCTACATCAACATCAGACCTAACGCTATTTGGACTTCCACCGGAACGAGGACGTTGGTTTCTACTTCCGTTGGGAATGCTGGTCTTACTTTGTTTGGGAACTGTTTATTCTTGGAGTATTTTTAGAAAACCGCTTGAGGCGGAGTTGAGCTTGACGGCAACTGAAAGCTTGCTACCCTATATGATTGCGCTGCTATGCTACGCCATTACCATGCCCATTGCGGGGTTTTATATTACTCGGATGGGAACCCGTTTAATGACGGCGATTGGAGGCTTAATTGTGGGGCTCGGCTATATCCTCTCCAGTTTTGCCAATAGCATTGGCGTGATCGTGATCGGCTATGGTGTGATTGCTGGAATTGGTGTGGGCATTACCTATGGCGTGCCGATGGCGGTGTCAGCTCGTTGGTTTCCGGATAAGAAAGGGTTGGCCGTGGGCTTAACAATTGTGGGCTTTGGTTTATCTCCGTTTTTTACGGCTCCTTTGGCTAAGTTTTTGATTGATCGCTATCAAGTTCGACCGGCTCTACTTATTTTGGGGGTTTTGTTTACGGCCATTATTTTGGCAATTTCAACAACCATGAAATTACCCCCATCTTGTTGGGTTCCAGCGCAAAAAAATAGCAATCAAGCATCTATGATTGCGCCGGTTCGCTATCCCGACAAGATGCTCAAAAGCCCATCTTTTTATGGTCTCTGGATTTGTTATACCATTGGAACTTTTGTTGGGCTCAGTGCGATTGGGATTTCGAGTCCTGTTGGGGAAGAAATTATTGCGATTGATCCGGGACTGGCCGCAACAAGTGTCTCGATTTTCGCTTTATTTAATGGGGCGAGTCGGCCCCTGTTTGGCTGGTTGTGCGATCGCCTGCAACCCCGTTATGTGGCGATCGCCTCCTATACCCTGATTCTCATTGCCTGTATTTTGATGGTCAATGCCCAAGAGGGACAAGTCGCCACCTATATCGTGGCTTTTTGCCTCTTTTGGTTCTCCCTGGGAGGATGGTTAGCCCTCGCCCCCACGGCGACGCTACGGCTGTTTAATCCTGATGATTATGCTCAAAATTACGGGATTGTCTTCACCGCCTATGGGGTAGGAGCCTTGTTGGGAACTCTGGTGGCAGGACAATTGCGAGATTGGTTAGGCAGTTATATTTATGCGTTTTATCCGATGGGAGGATTAGCCATTGTGGGAATTATCCTGGCCACGGTGATGTTGAAACGCGATCGCCCCAAAGATATCGTGTCTGAGTGACGCCAGGCCAAAATAGCCCCTACCAAATCGAGGCCATGGTTAACTGAAAACCGGGCAATTCAGGCTCTCCACTCATCTGTACTGGGTTTTCCAGACATTGAGGCGGCTGTTGGGGGCGATATTGCCAAACTTGTCGCTGCTGGCGATCAATTAGCCAGGCTAACGATGCACCATTGTCGATGTAGTCTTGCATCTTCGCTTGTAGCTGAGCCAGTGCGTCGCTTTTAGACCGTAATTCCACCACAAAATCCGGGCAGATGGGTGCAAACGAGGCTTTCTCATCCTCGCTGAGTTGATTCCATCGAGCTCGTTGAATCCAAGAGGCATCCGGCGATCGCATCGCCCCATTGGGAAGCGTAAAACCGGCACTGGAGTCAAATCCTAGCCCAGTTCCATCTTGTTCTGTCCAAATTCCCAGTTGTACGGCGATGTTAAAATTGCGGTTTCCTGTATCGGAAAAAGCGGGTGGCATAATCTCAACTTCCCCGGTCGCCGCCCGCTCAATCCGCAATGGTTCATTAGCCTGGCAGAACTCCAGGAACTCCTGACGACTCATGGGTGGTAAGGCGGGTAAGGAGACAATGACGGGAACCGTCTCAGTTTGGATATGAAACGTTGTCATCAAACGTTGTCATCAAATGTAGGCTTGCCGTTCCTTGACGACCAGCATCTCTGAAAATTTTAATCTAGAAAATTTAAAATGCCAGGAGGCGGATTTGAACCGCCGACACGAGGATTTTCAGTCCTCTGCTCTACCGACTGAGCTATCCCGGCTAACTGCACTCAGAAAACACTTGTTTTCTTCAGTGCTTAAACATCCTAACAGACCTATTTAGAGAACGCAACCCCTTGGGCGAAAAAAAATCGGTGGAGTCGATCGGCCCGGCGATCGCCCCACCGACCCTCGGAAACTACATCGGGCGTAAGCGAGTCAGTTTCAGGTTGAACGGACCCCCGCCCGCCGCACCAAAGGCGCGAACTCGGATAATATAGGTCCCGGAGCGCTGAATCCGCATAAACAGCAGTGAGTTCGTTGTCCCATCGGGGCCGTCGTCATTCTCGCCAATGGTCAACCCATCCGGCGTTAGGAGCGACACAATAGTATCAAAACTGTCCGAGGTGACATCGATGGTAATCTGATCCCCTTCGTCCAACTGCACGACATAATCGTGAGCGAAGCCACCCTGTCCTGTGGGAATATCGTTTTCGGTTAGACTCCCGGACAACTCACCACTAGGTGGTAAGGGACTCGGGTTATAAAGCTGTTTTTGTCGTTCAACGGCTTCGGCGCTCATCAGCCAACTGAAGCTAATCAGGGGAACCGCGACCAACTGTTGCACCCATCGAGACATCGGCTTTGCATTCATATTCAAACCTCACAACACAAACCATTCACTGCACTATACCAATCTAGCTTCACCATTCCTGATAAAACTTGTGGACGGATGCACGCCTTGAACTCAATCCAACGGCTTCAACGAATTTTTCCTGCCTTTACCCTAACCTGGGGTCTTCCCTTGCTGCTATGTTGGGCGATCGCCGTCGGGGTTGATCGCCTCTGGCTGGCCCTCGATCGCGCCGTTCCCGACTGGGATACCGCCGATTATCTCACCGGAAGCCTCAACTACTGGCAATTCCTGCAAACGCCAAACTGGTTCTCAGGGGAATGGTGGACGAATCTTTGGCTGTTATCCTCCAAAATCCCCCCCTTGATCTATCTCATTACCGCCCCCTTTCATAGCCTCTTCGGACTCTCTAGCCAAGTCGCCTTTCTTCCCTATATCGTCTGGACCGGTGTACTGCTGTTTACCGTCTTCGATTTAGGACAACATCTGTCCACGCCGCGAGTGGGACTGTGGGCCGCCGGACTCTGTATCCTCTTTCCCGGTTTAGTCACCTTTCGCTTTCACTATGTTCTCGACTATCCCCTCGTAGCCGCCACCTCGACCATTCTCTGGAGTTTAACCCGCTGGCGTAACAGTCAAGAACATCGTCGTCACTGGGCCGTGCTGTTCAGCCTATCCCTGGGAATTGGCATTTTTGTCAAACAGTCGATCGCCCTATTTTTGCTGATTCCCATTCTCTGGACTCTGGTTGTGGTACTGCTGAATCGCCAATGGGGACGCTTGGGGCAGTTGCTGGCGGCGATCGCAGGGTCAACCCTAATTTGGGGCTGGTGGTATCGGACTAACTGGTTATTGGTCCTGACGGGTAGCCAACGAGCCACCATCACGGCGGCGGCGGAACAAGG
Organism: Phormidium willei BDU 130791; assembly: GCA_001637315.1. Lineage (GTDB taxonomy): Bacteria > Cyanobacteriota > Cyanobacteriia > Cyanobacteriales > Geitlerinemataceae > Sodalinema > Sodalinema willei. The sequence goes on from LSZA01000110.1 coordinate 11,559, forward strand.
GGATCCCTCCCTGGCCAGTTTAGAAGCCTGGACTTACTATCTGTTGCGGCTACCGGAGGTCATCTCCTGGGTGCTGCTGTTGGCCGGCCTGGGAGGACTGCTGCTGTTAGTCCTCGGGCCTCTGATTCAGCCGCTTGTGAAGGTTCCTAAGCCCTCGCCACGGCGGTCTGGGACGATTCACTGGTTAGCGGTGATTCTTTTAGGGAGCTATCTGTTGAGTTCCCTCAATCCCAATAAGAATCCTCGCTACATTCTGCCTATGTTGCCGATTCTCTCGCTGATCCTTTCCTATGGACTGATGGCCTGGGGATGGCGAGTTCGTTGGGGGGTTATCACTCTAACCAGTCTCGTTCTGGCGTTCCAATTGCGGCCAACGCTGGTGTTTATGCCGACGAGTTCCCGTGTCTATCTCGGGGAGTCGTTTCCCCATCAGGAGGTGATTGAGCGGATTGTCGAGGAAATGCCCTATTTACAAACCACATTGGGGGTTTTGCCTTCCACGGCGAGCGTCAATCAACATAATCTGAATTATTATGGGGCGCGATCGCAGTTTCAGGTCTATGGCCGTCAGGTGGGAGTCCGGGAGGAGGATGTGGCGGCTGATGTGCGATCGCTGTCTTGGTTCGTCACCCAAACCGGAGATCCCGGTTCAGTCCCCGATACCTATGACGATATGGTGACTCGCATTGAGGAGGGAGGAGAGTTTGAGCGACTACAACAATGGTCACTTCCCCAGGGCGAGATCTTAAACCTCTATCACCGCCGCGTTCCGCCAATTAGCGTTATCGCTGAAGAGGGACAAGTCCCGGAATCCTTGCAACTGACTCAGGTGACCGTTCCGCCGCGAATTTTGCCGGGAACGGCGGTTCCGGTGACCTATGAGTGGTCGGGACATCATGATGAGATTGGAGATGGCCTGATCTTGGTGACTTGGCAACAGACTGATGGTGAGGATTTCTGGATTCACGATCACGCCATTACGCAACAGCAATGGCTTGAAACGCCCTCAACGGGGCAGAGTCGTTGTCGCCAAGACCCCGATCGCTGTCACTTCAAGGTCATCGAACGTCTCGCTATGTTGCCCCCCGAGACGCTCACGCCGGGACGTTATGAGTTATCCCTGCAATGGCTACATCCACAAACCGGGGAGATTAGCCCGATTGAGGCTCCTGAGGTGCTGGTGAGTGTGGATCCCGAGGCCACGGCGATCGCGGCCCCGGAGTTAGATTTGTCCACCCAGTTACGTCAGTTGGCCCAGGTTCTCCCCCAGGGAACGCAGGGGTTTGAGGAGATGTTTGCCCAGATTAGTCGCATTAATCAGTATGACCCGGTTCAGGCTTATCTCGATGGGGTGATTCAGTCGTTGGAGGTCCGCTTACAGCAACAGCCCCAACGGGCGGATTGGGCCTATGCTGTGGCCTTGGCCTGGATTCTCAATAAACGGGCGGATCGGGCCATTGAGGCGTTTGAACGGGTGGTGGCGATCGATGGGGAGAATCCCTATGCTTATGCTTATTTGGCGGTGGTGAATCTCTTGGACTGGCATCCTCGGGCGGCTCAGGCGGCGATCGCCCAGGGACAAGCGTTACCTCAAGCTATCCCGGAATGGCCGTTGCTTGACGGAGCCGCTGCCTTGATGGGCGGCAATGTTTGGCGGGCGGTTCGAGTGTTGGGGGGATAGAGAACAGGGGAGAACAAGGCCATAGGCAAGAGGGGGGATACCCTTGTGGTTGTTCTCTACTTCGGGACAAAGGAACCTTGTTTATTGAGACTTACTTGCAATAGTTGCCAAAATCAGCTACAATACGGTCGTAATTGATAATGACTTGCAATTACTGGACTGATAGCTGGGCGGAAATTTTAGAGAGCCAGACCGACCGACTCGTCTTGGCTTGCCGTCTAGCCTGGCTGCAGGAAACCTCACACCTCTTATGTCATAAACCGGGGATGGAGGTTCGTCTCTGTCCCCATTTTCTGTCCTTTCGTGCCATTTTTGTTCTCCGTTTGGAAAATTGCCGTGTTTGCTACTCAAGAACCTCGGATTGCTTATCCTCCCGTTCAACTGCGTCCGTTCCGTCAGCGGAGTTTTATTCCGTCCCAAACCGATAGTCTCTGGAAAATTACGGCTGGTGTTGTGCGTAGCCTCACCTGGACTGAGGCGGGAACGCCAATTAGTTTGGGGTTGTGGACTGTCGGAGATGTCGTTGGGGTGGCTTTATCTCGGGTGACTCCCTATGAACTTGAATGTCTGACGGATGTGCAAGTTCAGGCGATTCCGCGATCGCATTGGCGGTCAATTACAGACCAGTTAATTGATCATGCCCAAGAATCGCAACACCTTCTTGCTATCTTGCGTCAAGAACGCATCCGCGATCGCATCTTAGCCTTTCTACGATGGTTGTCCTATAAATTCGGCCGTGAGAGTGCGAACGGTCGCGTCATCGAGTTAAAACTCTCCCATCGGGCGATCGCCGAAATCCTGGGAACCTCCCGTGTCACGGTGACTCGGACTCTCGGACAACTTGAGGAGGAAGGACTGATACAACGGACTCGGGACCATTGGATTCTCAGCCATGACGTTTTAATGCCATAACTATCCACAACTATAAAAATATCTTGGCAAGAATTGTTGAGATAGGCATTCGTTAACCGCGACTTTGTCCGGTACAGCTTCTGTGGCAAGATACATAACGTACGGTCGGTAAGTCCTATGATAAAATCGTCCGTCGTTTTTGTTGGGAACTATAGAGCAAACACATGTCAACGATTGAAGTCGGCAGTCGCGTCCGCGTCAAAGAATCTGTCATTGTCTACCATCACCCCGAACATCGCAACCAACCGTTTGACATGAAAGGGAGTGAGGGGGACGTCCTAAACGTGATTGAAGAGTTGGACGGAAAGCCGATTAGTGCCAATCTTCCGGTTCAAGTGCTATTTTTGGTGGGTAAGAAGAAATTACGCGCCCATTTTCGTCTCGACGAAGTTGAGGCCGTCTCCTAAATCTCTTCTAACCTCATGTCGCCCTTGAACAGTCAGAGCGTTGGCGGAATGGCGGTAACGTTTCATTACCCCACCGCCAGCGATCAGCCTTTAGCCTTGGCGGTGTTCCTCAAAGGATTAAACGTCGCCCCGAACCATTACTCCTACTATGCCCAACGTTTGGCACAGTATGGCTTTGTGGTGGCCTTACCCGACCCCGAAACTCGTTTACCTCGGCGGGAGGAGTTGTTTGCGGCCACGGGACTGGTTGCAGACGTACAGGCGACCCTACGACGGGAAACCCAAAATCCCCAGTCGCCCCTCTTTGAACGGGTTAATCCCGAGAATGTGGCTCTGTTAGGTCATTCTCAGGGAGGAATCGTGGGACTCGATGCCGTGGTGAATGCGTCAGCCGTCTCCTTTGCTTCGGGGGATTATAGCTTACCGCCTCAATTGAAAGCAGCGGCGTTTTATGGGAGTTTGTTGGAGGTAGAGTTGGAGCTAGAAAGCAACGGCGATCGCCCCCTCAATAGCCACGGATTACCTCTGGCCCTCATGGCGGGGAGTCGTGATAGTCTGATGCCGGCCGCCGAGATCCGGGGAACCTATATAAGGCTGGCCACGCCGCCTAAACTCTATTTAGAGCTAGAAGGGGCCAACCATTACGGGATTACCAACGTTAATAATCCGCCTCAGGCCCCGTTAGATCCTCGTTTACCCGATTTACCTCAAGAGATTGCCCTCGATACCCTCGCTCGCTGGACTGGGGTGTTTTTGCGAGCCTGGGTGTTCGAGGATGCGATCGCCCGAGACTATCTCGGGCAGATGTTAGGGACAATAGATCCCGTTGTCTCTCTGCAAGGAGAATTTT
>LSZA01000111.1 GCA_001637315.1 Phormidium willei BDU 130791
ACCCCCCAGAATTATCCCCAGAATCCCCCCCAAAATCACTGACTGAACCCATAACAAAGTAGCCCTAGACCTCCAGTGCAATCCCACATCACCGGACACAAACCCGCCGGCTTAAGAGCCATAAAACTCCCAATTCCCAGAAGATTTGGTAAAGTGAACTCCAATTCAGATTCAGTTGCAAGATGCGGAACATCCCAATATGAGACAACGTTGGCTACTATTTATCATCTTACTCGCCTTTCCCACAGCGGCGATCGCCCAGGAAGCCGCCCAAGGAGCCAGTAATGGCAATGGCCCGCAGAACATTCTCGTTCTAATCGATAGCATCTTTAGCGGTCTCGTCGAGTCCATGGCCGGGGTGCTTTTCTTTAGCATTGGTGGCATCCCCCTGATTGTCCTGTGGCTAATTGGCGGGGCAGTTTTCTTCACCCTGCGGCTGAAATTTATCAATGTTCGTGCCTTCAAACACGCCCTTTATGTGATCGCCGGTCATTATGACGATCCCGACGAAGAAGGCGAACTCACCCACTTTCAGGCTCTCTCAGCGGCGTTGTCAGCCACAGTGGGCCTCGGCAATATTGCCGGGGTCGCCATCGCCGTCCAGACTGGGGGACCCGGTGCTGTATTTTGGATGACCCTGGCGGGACTGTTCGGCATGACCAGTAAATTCGTCGAATGTACCCTCGCCCAGAAATATCGAACCCTATCTGCCGATGGTCGCGTGTCCGGCGGACCGATGTATTACCTGTCCCGAGGCTTGGCTGAACGAGGTTTACGCCCCCTAGGGCAAGGGTTAGCGGTTCTGTTTTCCATTCTCTGCATCGGTGGTTCCCTCGGTGGGGGCAATATGTTTCAGGCAAATCAGTCCTTCTCAGCCGTATCCGAGATTATCCCCATCTCCGACTGGGCCTATGGACTGATTCTGGCGTTTCTAGTGGGCCTCGTCATTATTGGCGGTATTCGTCGTATTGGTTCGGTGGCGGCGGCCATTGTTCCATCTATGTGTTTGATCTATGTGCTGGCGGCTTTGTGGATTATTCTGACCAATATCGCCGAGGTTCCCAGTGCCTTTGCTACCATTATTTCCGGAGCTTTTACCCCCGAAGCCGTCGAAGGGGGCTTTATTGGGGTTCTCATTCAAGGGATACGTCGAGCCGTCTTTTCCAACGAGGCAGGCATTGGTTCAGCGGCGATCGCCCATGCGGCGGCCCGCACCGAGGAACCGATACGAGAAGGAATTGTGGCTCTCCTCGAACCCTTTATCGACACGGTAATCGTCTGTAATATGACGGCTTTAGTGGTGGTGATTACCGGAGTTTACCAAGATCTCGATCGCACCGGCGTTGACCTAACAGCGGCCGCCTTTGGAACCGTGATTGGCTGGTTTCCCATACTGCTGTCTCTTGCGGTGTTTCTCTTTGCCTTCTCAACCATGATTTCTTGGAGTTACTATGGCGAGCGGGCCTGGACGTATCTGTTTGGAGATCAACAAACCCAAATCTACCGCGTGATTTTTGTGTTTTGCGTCTTTGTTGGGGCTGTGGTCAATCTGGGATCAGTCTTGGATTTCAGCGATATGATGCTACTGACGATGGCGTTTCCCAATATGTTAGGAGGATTTATTCTCTCCAATGAAGTGGCCGCCGATTTACAGAACTATTGGGATCGCTTGCAACGAGGAGTGATGCCCATTTATAAATAAGACATCCATGACACATTCATGAGAGATTCAATGAGAGATTAACTGCATCGATTCAGGGGAAGTTCCAAGGACATGACCGTTCCTGGTTGATCTGGTGACTCACACACCAGGCTTCCCTGATGCTTCTCCACGATAATTTGATAGGTCGTGGAGAGTCCCAAACCCGTTCCTTTCCCTACGGGTTTGGTGGTAAAGAAGGGGTCAAAGATGCGCGATCGCACCGATTCGGGCATTCCCGAACCATTATCGATAAAGCTAATCCTTACGCGATCGTCAAGTTGTTGGGTTTGCACGGTCAAGCGAGGCTGATAGTCCGACTCTTGCAGAGAATCTTCCCGCTCCCGTAAAGCATCAATGGCGTTACTAATGACATTGGCGAAGGCTTGATTCACCTGGCCCGGAAAACAGGCGACTTTGACTAAATCTGCGTCAAACTCACGAATGACTTCAATCTCGTGATACGGTCCATCTCCTTTTAAGCGGTGATCCAATACCCGCAAGGTACTGTTGAGAGCCTGATGAAGATCAACTTCTTTGTATTTAGCCTCATTGAGTCCTGAGAAATGGCGCAATGACTGAACAATCGCCTGAATGCGCTCTGTGCCTTGATTCATCGAGGCCAAAAGCTTCGGCATATCTGCAATCAGGAAATCTAGGTCAATTTCCTCAATCTCGGCTTCAATTTCTGGATTAGGGTGCGGATAATGCTTTTGATAACAGCGAATGAGCCGCAATAAATCCTGAACATAATGACTCGCATGTTCGAGATTGCCATGAATAAACCCCACCGGGTTATTAATCTCATGAGCCACCCCAGCGACTAACTGTCCCAAACCCGACATTTTTTCGGTATGAATCAATTGCGCCTGGGTGTTCTGTAACTCCCGCAACGTCTGTTCAAGTTGAGCGGCTTGTTGCGTCAGTCGTTGTTCAGACTGGCGTAGAGCTTCTTCGGTTTGGCAACGAATTTGGACTTCTTCGCGCAGACGGCTATTCGCCGCTTGTAACTCGGCCGTGCGTTCAGCGACGCGTTTTTCGAGGTTATCATAGGCGTATTGTAGGGCTTCTTCTTCCCGTTTGCGATCGGTGACATCTCGGGTAATCGTGGCATAGCCGAGGAGTTGACCCTGTTCATCTCGCAGAGCCGATAGGGTGACATTGGCCCAGAAACGAGACCCATCTTTACGCATCCGCCAATTTTCGAACTCGACCCGGCCCGAGGTGGCGGCGACCGTTAGCACCTTTTGGGGAAGATCCCGTTGACGACTTTCGGGCGTAAAAAAGATATTGCTCGATTGACCGATAATCTCATGAGCTTCCCAGCCGTTGATCCGTTCTGCTCCTGAGTTCCAGCTAATGACTCGTCCATGACGGTCTAACATATAGATGGCGTGATCCTTGACCCCATCGACGAGGAGACGGAAGTGTTCTTCCGGGCTATTAAACTTTTGCACTGATAGATTCGGGCTAATGCTACAACCAGGACGTTCTCCTAAGTCGGAGACTTGGGTGTAGATTAAATGGTTTTGGGCATCATAATTGGCTTGCCAAGACAGCCAACGATATTTGCCATTGCGGCAACGGAGGCGGTTCTTAAAGATGACCTTCTCTTTGCCGACAATGACTAAGTTATTGATATGGGAGAGCGTTTTCTGAAGATCGTCACGATGAATCCAATCAATCCAAGGGCGAGACTTTAACTCTTGGTTACTATGACCGAGGACGGATTCCCAAGCCGGAGAAAGATGTTTGAAATGACTGTCAGCACCAATGACTCCCAACAAATCCGGGGATAACTCAAAAAATTTATTGAGATTGATTCGCGGGGAGGAGAGTTTGGGTGACATAGACAACGGTGATGATGGAGCTTTAAGCCGATGGTCAGATCTCCCCTGGTACTCGATCCCCGCCACGTTGATAAACTCATCCATTTGTAAAGAGATTATAAGTTAAACTATTTTTTTATTACGCTCCATCTTAACTCAAGTTGCCATTTTTGGTGACATATTGCCCAGGTTTAGAGGCTATCAATCAATCTGATAAGATTCTTAAGTTAATGTAAACTTTATCCTGATCCCGTGAAAATTATGCGTTCCAGGGATCATCGGTCTGGGTTGGAGGGGTCAGTGGACGTTGAGAGTCTAGGTATTCAATAAACTGGCGTGCGGTTCGTCCTGAACGTCCATTATGACGGGTTGCCCATTGTAGGGCTTGGGCATCTAAGGCTTCGAGGGGGAGATTTAACTGTCGTTGTCCTGCGAGATGCCGGACGATGTGTAGATAACGAGTCTGATCGGTGGCATCAAAGGTGAGAGTGAAGCCAAAGCGATCGCTGAAGGAGAGTTTTTCTTCAACAGTATCCCAGGAATGAATTTCTGCGGCGGCACTGGGGCGGGGGCGATCGTCAAAAAACTCAGGAATCAGATGGCGACGATTAGACGTGGCATAGACCACAACATTTTGCGCCCGAGCGGTGACACTCCCTTCTAAGACCACTTTTAAGGCTTTAAAGGCCTCATCATCGTCTTCAAAAGATAAATCATCGACAAAGAGAATAAATTTTTGCGGTAAATCTCGTAACTGTTCAATAATATCGGGCAGATCCTGAAGTTGAGACTTGAGGAGTTCAAGCAAGCGTAGGCCGCGATCGCCAAACTCATTCACCAACGCTTTCACGAGAGAGGATTTCCCGGTTCCCCGACTGCCATACAACAAGACATGCTGTGCCAGATTACCATCGAGCAGCACCTGGGTATTCTCGACGAGGGTGGCTTTCTGAGACTCATAGCCTGCCAAATCCTCTAACCGTACTGGATCAGGCACTGCCACCCCCTGTAAGCGGGCCTGTAAGTGAGCCTGTAAGTGGGATGGACGCCAACGCAGGACATGATATTGAGCTAGAGTGCCGGCCCCATGATGTTGATGAAACGCTGCTAACTGGGGTAGGGCCTGAGTCCAAACCTCTCCCAATTGCACAGGATGTTCGCCAATGTGATCGGCGATCGCCACCAAAGATGTCTCCGATTTGGTCACCTGACGCACCCATTGACTCAGGGTGGGGCCGCCACAGGTGGCCAAATGTTGCAGGGCCGCCAAATCATCCTGGGCTGCCTGAACTAAGGTCGCATCGAGGTCGCTGAAGGGATAGGATTGAGCCTGACGCGTAAAAGGATTGTCATCATAGAGTAACCGTTGGATCAGATAATCTTGCCAACTCTGGCCCCGAGTCATCAAGGCCCGAAACCAACGAGCATAAGCATAGACACAGGCACTGGGTTTATCGTGACGATAGAGAGTTTCGAGTAGCTGGACAAAGGCTTCCCCCGCCTCACCCATCAACACCCCTTGATAGAGCAGCAGTGAGGCAGCTTGATGTTGTAAAAAGCGAACTGAATTAGGATTCATAGATCAATGAGGGAAGGGAGTTGAACGTAGATTTGAGGAGGATGTTTCCGAAAGCCGAACCCACTGGCCCAGCCGAGGATTCGTTTTCGAGTCTACAGGAGTGCTGTGACGGAGAAAAGTTAAAACAACAGGCGTCGATGATGGGTTAAACTCCCCAAGATGGACCCGAGGGCTTTACCATGGAGGTTGACTTCACCATTGTCAAGACTTTAACGCTAGAGCTTCGACCTCAATCAAGTCGTCTGAAGGAGATGAATTCCTAGACGCAAGACTCGGGACATCGGCTGTTCGTTACCTTATGATTCCTCGGCAACTGACACTTCACAACTTTTTTAGCTACCACTCGGCCAGTTTAGACTTTAGTGGATTGCATACCGCCTGTATTTGCGGGGAAAATGGGGCCGGAAAATCCTCGCTGCTAGAGGCCATTTCTTGGGTGGTTTGGGGCAAGTCCCGAGCCAGCTCAGAAGATGACATTATCCGTATCGGTGAAACCGATGCCTGGGTGGATTTTGTCTTTCAATGTCAAGCGCAGATTTTTCGGATTAAGCGATCGCACCGTCGAGGCCAGTCGAGTTCCCTGGAGTTTCAGATTCAGACGGGTCAAGGGTTTCGCTCTATCACTGGCAAAGGACTGCGAGCCACTCAGCAACAGATTATTGAGCAGCTTAAACTCGATTATGATACGTTTCTCAGTTCTGCCTATCTGCGTCAAGGTCGGGCTGATGAGTTTATGGTGAAAAAGCCGGCTCAGCGTAAACAAGTCTTGGTGGATTTGCTGAAGTTAGATCATTATGACCAACTGTCGGCTCAAGCCAAGGAGATTGCCAGTCAGGCCAAGGCCGAAAGTAAACTGTTGCAAGAGTCCGTTGAACGTTTAGAGGAGACGTTGGCCGCCTCCGTTGAGTTAGGGGTGCAACTGAAGGCAACGGAGGCCGAAGTTGAACGGCTCCAGGAGCAACAGCAGCAGACCACGCAACGGTTGCACGATCGCCAACAACAGCAGACGGAGCGACAGCGTTGGCAGCAACAGTTAGACTGGGCCGCTGCGAGCGGCGATCGCCTTGAAACTGATTATGAGCGCGAACAGCACGAGCAGCAACATCTCAGGGAGCAGCGATTGCAGCTAAAGGCGATGTTAGAGCGGGCCGGGGAGATTGAGCAAGGGTATAAAGACTATCAAGCCCTACAGGCCCAAGAACGAACCGCCACCGAAACCTTCAGTCACTATCAAGATGCGAGTCAACGAGAGACGCAACTGCGTCAGGACCTCGATCGCCTCAAACTCGCCGCCCAACAACAACAGCATCAAGAACAAGCGCAACTTCAGGCCTGCGATCGCCAACTGGCCCAGTTACAACAAAGTTTAGAACGAGAAGCCGAGGTTCAAGCCGGGTTAGGGCAACTGGCCCAAGCCAAAGCCCAGTTACGAGAGTTAGAACATTGTCATAGTGAAGCCGCGCCACTACGACAACGGCAACAACGGTTAGAAGCCGAACGCGATCGCGCCCGAGCGCAACTCGAAGCCCGACTTGAGCAGCAACAGCAACGACAACAGCAGCTCGAACAGCGTCAGCAGCAACGGCCCGAACTCGAACAGGCTTTAGCTGAGGTGAGTGAGCAGATTACGGCTCTCGAAAAGTTACAGGTGTATCAGCAACGAGTTAAGGAAAAAGGCCTCGAACGTCGCAGTTTCCTAGATGGCCTTCAGGCTAGCCAACAGGAGTATCAGCGGCGTTTAGAGGAGATGGAGCAAAAACGCTCGTTATTGCAGGTTCCTGATGCCGCTTGTCCGTTGTGCGATCGCCCTCTCGACGAGCATCATTGGCAGTTAGTCGCTGATAAACATGAGGATCAACATCAAGAGTTGCGCCATCAACGCTGGCTGATTCAGGAGCAGATTGCCATTTCTGAACGAGAAATTCAAGTCTTGCGGCAGGAATATCGCCAACTTGAACAGCAACTGGCCGATTATGATCGACTGCGAGAAGAACGGGGACAACGACAGGCCCAACTGACGGCCACTCAGGAGGAATGGGAACTGTTGCAGGAGGTGCGAGCCGAGTGTCAGAGGTTGGCCGAGGCGATCGCTCAGGGGGAGTATGCGCCTGGTATCGCTCAGGAGTTGGCCAGTATTGAACAGCAGTTGGCGAAGCTCAATTATGATGAGCGGGAGTTGGCTTTAGCTCGCGGAGCGGTCGAACGCTACCGCTGGGCGGATTTACAGAATGCACAACTTGAGCAATCCCGCCGACAGATACAGCGCCTACAGGAGCAACGGCCCGAGTTGCAGGGAGCGGTGGAGGCGGCTCAGGCGGCTCTGCAAGAGTTAGAGAGTGAGTCAGAGACGGCCCGAGAGCTACGAGATGTGCAGCATTATCTTCAGAGTCTTGACTATGATGTTCAGGCCCATCGTCAGTTACGGCAACAGCTAGACGAGGCCGAGGGATGGCGATCGCAATGGCAAGATCTCCAGCAAGCTCAGGAGAGGCTTCCTGAGGTGGAGCGTCGACTTGAGGCGGTGGGCGATCGCTTAGAGCAACGAGGGCAAGAGTTACAGCAATGGCGAGAGCAGATTGAGGCGGCTCAGGCGGCATGGCTCGACTGTCCCGATTGTACTGAGGAGATTGCCCAGATTCAGGCCGAGTTACAACAGCGGCGATCGCAGCTTAATGAGCAGTTAGCCACGTTGGGGCGATTGCAACAACAACAGCAGCATCGTCAGGCGCAACAGGATCAGTTAGGGCAACAGCGGCAGCAGTTGGCTAACAGTCACCGACAACATCGGGTATATCAGGAGTTAACTCAGGCCTTTGGTAAGAATGGTATTCAGGCGCTCACCATTGAGACGGTGTTGCCTCAGTTAGAAGCCGAAGCTAATCAGTTTTTGGCTCGGCTGAGTGCCAATCAGCTTCATGTACAGTTTGTGACGCAACGGGCCTCGAAAGGCAGTAAGAAAACTCGCAAGCTCATTGATACCCTCGATATTTATATTGCCGATGCGCGGGGAACGCGGGCTTATGAAACCTATTCGGGAGGTGAGGCCTTTCGCATTAACTTTGCGATTCGTTTGGCCCTGGCGAAACTATTGGCTCAGCGATCGGGGGCGGCGTTGCAGTTGTTGGTGATTGATGAGGGGTTTGGCACTCAAGACGATCGCGGCTGTGAACGGCTCGTTTCGGCAATTGAGGCGATCGCCCCGGATTTTGCCTGTATTTTGGCGGTGACTCATATTCCTCATCTCAAAGAGGCCTTTCAAACCCATGTGGAGGTGGTGAAAACCGATTCTGGGTCTCAGGTTTGTGTCTCCCATTAGACTAGACTGCGATTTGATACAACTGACCTCGATTCCCATGAGTTCATTACCATCTCTGCGGATTTTTAGCAAAAATCTCGAAAAAGTTGCCCCCGGGGTACACCATGAGGGAAGAGTCAGTGGTATCATGGGTTTGAATTCTTATCGCGAAAGGGCAGCAAGATTATGAGTCAAGCACCTGTGTCTCCGGTGGTGCTGGTGATTCTAGATGGCTGGGGATATCGAGAAGAAAACACCAATAACTCCATTGCCGCAGCCGATACGCCCGTAATGGACAGCCTGTGGAACGCCTACCCCCGTACCACGATCCGCACCTCTGGTAAGGATGTGGGGCTGCCCATCGGACAAATGGGAAATTCTGAGGTCGGACATTTGAACCTGGGATCGGGACGAGTGGTTCCCCAGGAACTGGTGCGGATCTCGGATGCGATCGAGGATGGTTCGATCCGTGACAACCCTGCTATTCAGACGGTTTGCCAAGCCACCCGAGAGTCAGGCGGAAAGCTTCACCTAATTGGCTTATGTTCTGACGGTGGGGTTCACTCCCATGTTGACCATTTACTGGGATTAGTGAGTCTCGCCAAAGCCGAAAATATTGACCAGGTTTGCATCCACGCGATCACTGATGGTCGGGATACCAACCCCCACTCGGGGAGTGCCTTTATTCGCAAAATCCAAGCACATCTTGATGAAGTGGGAGTTGGAGAGATTGTCACCGTCAGCGGTCGCTATTATGCGATGGATCGGGATCACCGCTGGGATCGGGTGGAGAAGGCCTACCGGGTGATGACGGACAATAGCACTCAGGTGGATCAGTCGGTGGCCGAGGTCATCGAAGCGGCTTATGCTGAGGAGGTGACGGATGAGTTTATTCTGCCGACTCGTGTGGCCGATGGGGCGATCGAAGCCAATGATAGTGTGATTTTCTATAATTTCCGACCCGATCGCGCTCGGGAGTTGACTCAGGCCCTGGTAGATGAAAACTTTAAGGCGTTTGAGCGCGAGTATGTGCCGCTAAATTTCCTGACGTTTACTCAGTATGATCCCAGTTTCCCTGTGTGGGTGGCCTTTGAGCCGCAAAATTTGACTAACATTCTCGGGGAAGTGATTGCGGATCATGGTTTAAAACAGTTCCGGACCGCAGAAACGGAAAAATATGCTCATGTGACCTATTTCTTCAATGGGGGTCGGGAAACGCCCTTTGAGGGGGAAGATCGTCATTTGATTAACTCGCCGATGGTGGCCACCTATGATCGCGCTCCGGCCATGTCGGCCCAAGAGGTGACGGATGTGGCGGTCGAGGCGATCGCGCAACGGGTCTATTCTCTGGTGGTCATTAACTATGCCAACCCAGATATGGTGGGGCATACGGGAATTATGGATGCTTCGGTTGAAGCCATTAGTGCCGTTGATCGCTGTTTGGGTCGTCTATTAGATAGTATTAGCAAGGTGGGCGGAACGGCCCTGATTACTGCGGATCACGGTAATGCTGAATATATGAAGGATGAAAAGGGAAATCCCTGGACGGCTCACACGACTAATCCAGTTCCGTTTATTTTCATTGAAGGGGAAGGGGCTAAGGTTCCCGGCTATGGCGGTGAGGTGCTTTTACGAGATGATGGTCGTTTGGCGGATATTGCCCCAACGATTCTCCAGATTCTTGGCCTACCGCAACCTCCAGAGATGACGGGACGCTCAATGCTGGTTCCGGCTAGTTATGAGGTGCATCCGAATCGAACCCCGATCGCGGTTCGCGTCTAGTCGACTTCGGGTTGTCCTTCTCGGGTTGTTCTCTCTGTTTGTAATCTTTGTTGTACCCTCTTTTGTGACCTTATGACGACTGAAACGATTGTTCAATTGGTTTGGGTAATTTCGGCGGTTAGCTTAGTTGTGGTGGTTCTGCTTCATTCTCCCAAAGGGGATGGTATTGGCGGAATTGGCGGCCAGGCTCAACTGTTTACCAGTGCGAAGAGTGCTGAGACGACCCTGAATCGGATTACATGGACTCTAACGATCTTGTTTATGGGTTGTACGGTGGTTTTAAGTGCGGGTTGGGTGTAGCGCGATTCGACGCTCTCGCTGGATCAGACACTGGATCAGACAAGGGTGGATGGCTGCGGCTATTGCCCTTGTTTTGGCGATCGCTCTGGCTACACCGCTGAGAGCCAGTGATGAGGTTGATGTTGAGCAGATTCGCCTCGATGAGATCCCCTATCAAGTCCATCCTCTACCGGAGTCTTTGGACGCGATCGCCGCTGAGGAGCATTATGGGGATCAGTTAGAGGAAACGCCGATCGGGGCGTTAGTCTGGTCACAGTTTCCGGTCACTGTCTATCTTGATGAGAATGCTCCGGAGACTTGGCAGAGCCAGATGAGGTTTGTCGTTGAGCAGTGGGGGGACTATTTGCCCCTGCAACAGATTGAAGCGTCCGAAAGGGCGGATATTGTGGTTTGGCAGCGTCGTCCTCCACCGCGACGGGTTGGGGACGATTTTCGGGCGGCGGCGGCCCGAGTCAGTTATCAACTCGATTGGCGAGAGCACCAGTTGAGCCATCGCTTTGAGATTCTCCTGAGTCCCACTCAGGGAACGGAGGCGGCGATGGCGGCTCTACGTCATGAGTTGGGTCATGCTTTGGGAATTTGGGGCCATAGCGATCGCCCCACGGATGTGATGTATTATTCCCAAGTCCGTCGCCCCCCGAGGATTTCACCCCGAGATCTCGGGACGTTGCGGTATGTCTATGAACAGCCAACGCGCCTGGGTTGGCCCGTTCGGCCCGACTCAGGGGGATGAACGGCGGAAGATTCGTTTGAGTCGATGAGCGAAGACACGCAAACTTTGCTGAAGGGTGGGGAGTCGTTGGATATAGGTTAAGGTGCGGATGAGATTGCCCAATCTTCCTGTAAGGGTGAGGCCGAAGCTATGAACGACACCGTTGTGGATGCCCAGGGTGAGCATATCTCCGAGGTGTTTGTAGTGAAAGGGTTTGAGGGGATGTTGGAAGATGTAGGATTTTAGGTTTTGGGCGATGTGGGAGGCTTGTTGGTAGGCGACTTGGGCGGTTTTGGGAAAGGGTGTGGCGGCGACATCGCCGAGGACGAATACTTCGGGGTAGCGGGTTAGTTGTAATTCGGGGGTGACCTGAAGTTGGCCGCGATCGCCGCCAGGGAGGCGAGAAATTAGGGGATTGGCTTGGGTTCCGGCGGTCCAAATCACGAGATGGCTTGTTTCGCGGAAGGATTGTTCGTGTTGCGTCAGTTGAAGTTCGAAGTCTCCCTGATGTTGAATCTTCTCGACGTTGGTGTTGAGGCTAAGACGGATACGACGTTGGTGAATGGCGCTCTCGGCGGCGTTGCGAATGGCGGGGCTAAAGTCGGGTAGGAGTTGGCTACCACGATGGATGAGATGAATTTGCTGGCGATGGCCGAGGTGATCGGACAGTTTACAGGCTAACTCGACGCCACTGGCTCCGGCACCAATGATGCTGATGTTTAGGGAGGGCTGATGCTCAAATCGTTGCAGTTCCGCCTTGAGTTTCTCGACGTCGGCCAGACTCCTGAAGGTTAGAACGTTGGGGTGAGGGGGACGCCGACTCTCAACGCCGAGGGCGATGATGAGATAGGTGTAGCTGAGGGAACCGCGATCGCGTAGTTGGATTTGGCGAGCATTTAAGTTGATGGCTTCGACGCGATCGCAGTAAACGGTGATGGGCCAATTTCGTAGTAGTTGCAAGTAGGGAGGGGCGATTTCCCAGGCTTCGAGTTCGCCGCTGATGAGTTCGTAGAGTAGGGGACTGAATTCAAAGCGATCGCGTTGGTCGATGATGACGATCTGCCATTGTTCTAAGAGTCGAATTTTGGCTAGGGCTAAGGCACTATACAGTCCCGCGAAACCGCCGCCCAAGATGCAGATGCGTGGGTTGAGGGGGGAGTTGGGGGGGCGGTTCATTGAGCGTAAGAGGAGAAAGGGCAACTTTGTTTAAGAACCCATTATAGGTTTTGTCGACAACCTATTTTTGGGGAGATTTTGGAGACCTAAAAAAAATTGCGCAGCTTAGATGTTTGGCTTTGCGCGGCCCGCACCGGGGCCGCGAAGCCTTGCTCCTAACCGTCGGAAAAATTGGTGCTACCCGAGGCGGGCTAAGACTTTATTTGTATTTTTGTCTTGATTATAATCCATTTTTGGGGAAACTGTCAAGGATTTTCCGGGAAGATTTTGAACATCTCTAGGAGGAAGATTAGTCGAGTAAGTCTCCGCTTTCAGATAAATCGTGAAGTCGGCGATAGAGTCCACCTTGAGAGAGGAGATCTTGGTGGGAGCCAATTTCGGCGATCGCACCATTATCGAGGACAATAATCTTATCCGCATCGCGAATTGTGCTGAGGCGGTGGGCGATAATGAGGGTCGTGCGCGTGCCAAAAATCGAGTGCATGGCTTGCTGAATCGAGCGTTCTGACTCGTAATCCAAGCTGGATGTGGCCTCATCAAAAACCAGAATATCCGGTTCAACAATTAAGGCGCGGGCAATGCCGATGCGTTGGCGCTGTCCTCCAGAGAGTCGGACACCGCGCTCGCCGACGACGGTGGCATAGCCTTGGGGAAGTTCTGGGAGAAACTCATCGACACGGGCGATCGCACAAGCGGATTTAACCTGTTCCCAGCTTGCTTGAGGATTTCCATATTTGAGGTTATCTAAAAGAGTGCCATTAAAAATATCCACATCTTGATGAACAATGGCCAAGCGGCGGCGATACTGTCCCACATCCAAAGACTGAATATCTTGACCATCGAGATAAATTTGCCCCGAATCCGGCTGGAAATAGCGAAAAAGGAGCTTGACTAACGTTGATTTTCCAGATCCAGAGCGTCCCACCAATGCCACCGTTTGCCGAGGTTGAATCTCAAAATCAAGTCCTTTCAAAATGGGGATATCCCGGTTGTAACCAAAGACCACATGCTGAAACTGAATCGCCCCTTTGAAATGATAGGGGGTTTCTTGGCTGTCATCTAACGCTAAATGGGCTGCATCTTGTCCCGAGGGGGTATTGAGTAACTCATGAAAGCGCAGCATGGAACTATAACGGCGGGCAAACACTTCAGCAATCAGACTGAGGGGGCGCAGTTCTGCGTAGGCGTAACTCGAGATGGTGAAGGTGGTGATAAAATGACCTAAAGAAATCTGCCCGTTTACCGTGGCCCAAAGGGTCATCACGAGGATGCCAAATAGAGACACTTGAATCACCGTACGCCGCCAAGTGTCGAGGAGGACATATTGACGGTGGATGCGGTGAATGGTGAAATAGTGAGCGCGATCGATTCGTTGTTGTTGGCGCTTATATTCTCGTCCTTCGTTAGCAAAGGATTTTACGGTTTTGATATTGGTGATAATTTCTGAGGTTCGACTATCGATATTTTCCAGGTAGCGATCGAGTGCATTTTCCTTTTTGACAATTGCGGTTAAATGGCGTAAACTAAACCCTAGAATCCCGACAAAAGACAGCCCAAACACAAGAGCAACCCAGGGTTCGATTAAAGCAATAATTATAAAAACCCCAAAAACACGAATGAGTTTGGGCAGAAACTGCCCCGCAATCTCTGGATAAGTCCAGGTGTAATTGGTAATGCCTTTGGCAACTCGTCCAGCGATACGTCCGGGGTTATTTTCATCATAAAAATTTAGGGGCAACTCCAAGACTTTTGCCACAACAGACTTGGACTTATCTTGACGGGCTTGCAGGGAAATAAACCAGTGAAAC
This sequence comes from Phormidium willei BDU 130791, assembly GCA_001637315.1. Taxonomy (GTDB): domain Bacteria; phylum Cyanobacteriota; class Cyanobacteriia; order Cyanobacteriales; family Geitlerinemataceae; genus Sodalinema; species Sodalinema willei. The sequence continues at coordinate 14,181 of LSZA01000111.1, forward strand.
CAACCACTTAACCAAGGTTGGAGAGGGGCGCGTAAGACAGAGACCACAAAAATAATACCAACAAAGACCCCCAATTCCAGATTAGGATTAGGGGTCAGGTTGAGGATATTGGCGGTAGTCTGAACGAGGACTTGGGAAAATTGATCGAGGGTTTGTCCCGAGAGAACATTGAGGATTTGTCCAACCGCATAGGGAACCGCTAAATCCAGAATTTCAAAGCCCCCGGAGAGGAGAATGCTGAGAATTGCCGAACGACGATAGGCGCGGAAATATCCGACAACATCTCGAAAAGAAGCCATATGGAGAACTCGGGATTACAGTGAACTCGAATCGAGACTTTCAGACTCACCATCACTTTCGGGGAGATGTAAGCCGCATTCTTGCTTGAGGCCACGAAAGCGGGTATCTCGTTCATGGTCATCATCGGCGGTCACGGGACGACTTGAATGCCAATCACCGACGGTGGTGTAGCCAAGGTCAAAGTAGGGATGATAGGGTAAATCGTGGGCTGTGAGATACTCATAGACATCTTTCGATGACCAATCGAGAATTGGGAAGACTTTATAGTAGTCTCCTTGTTGTTCGATGGGACGTAGATGGCGGCGATGCTGGGTTTGGTTGGCTCGTAACCCAGCTAACCAGGCGGTGCCCCCGAGTTCTCGTAAGGCCCGCTGCATGGGTTCAACTTTGCGGATAGCATCGTAACGATTGAGGGCCGCGACATCTTCTTGTTCCCAGAGTTTGCCATAGAGGGCTTCCATGCGGGCCGGACTGATGGGGGATTGGTAGATTTTTAGATTGAGGTTAAGCCGTTGCTGTAGGCTTTCGGCGAAGTGATAGGTTTCTGGAGGAAGATAGCCGGTATCAACCCAAATCACAGGGATATCAGGTTTGACTTGAGTGACGAGGTGCAACATCACCGCCGCTTGAATCCCAAAACTGCTACTCATCACGAGGCCATCGCCAAAGGTTTCAACGGCCCAGGCGACAATTTGGCTGGCATTGGCGTTGGCTAGGTACTGGTTGGCGTGATCGAGATCGAGAGCGGTTTTATCGGGGCTGATGACGGTCATATAGGATGTGTGAAAGACGGCTAGGTTGGTTGAAAGTGCGTTCGGTTGAGGAGAAGCTAGAACAAGCCAGGTTAA
>LSZA01000112.1 GCA_001637315.1 Phormidium willei BDU 130791
AATGTTCTACAATCCAAACCAATAGACGTCTCCTCTCCTGTAAGGGACTAGGGGCAGAAGCTGCCCATTGCCGATTGCTCGCTTGCTGATTGCCGATTGCCTTTTCCTATGACTCCCTTTGTTGTCGAAACTGTAGATCTCAGCAAAAGCTATCGCACCGGCTTTTGGCTCAACCAAACCGTGACATCTCTCAAACGGTGTTCCTTAAGCGTTTCCCAAGGACAAACCTTTGGCTTACTCGGTCCGAATGGAGCCGGCAAAACCACGCTGTTGAAAATGTTGTTAGGGATTGTTCGTCCAACGTCGGGTCGTGGGACGTTGTTGGGCCGTCCTCTGGGCGATCGCGCGGTGCGTCAGTTTGTCGGCTATCTCCCAGAAAATCCCTATTTCTATGACAGTCTCACGGCCTGGGAATTTCTCACCTTTATGGCGGGATTGTTCAACCTCGGGGAACCCGATCGCTCGCGGCGGATTAGCCAACTCCTCGACTGGGTGGGAATTGGCCAAAAGACGGCCCGCCGCAAACCTCTGCGGGAGTATTCTAAGGGGATGTTACAACGGGTTGGCATGGCTCAGGCCCTGGTGGGTAATCCTGAAGTGGTCTTCCTCGATGAGCCGATGTCAGGACTCGATCCCCTCGGCCGCTATCAGATGCGGGAAATTATCCTGTCTTTGAAATCCCAGGGCAAAACCATTTTTTTCAACAGTCATATTCTCTCGGATGTGGAGGTGATTTGCGATCGCGTGGCCATCCTCTGTGACGGCGAACTCCGTTGCACTGGATCTCCTGACGAACTCCTCGGAACTGGCGATCGCTATCGTGTCTACGGTCATGGCGGCACGGCTGAGGTCTTGAAAAAATGGCTTCCGGATCTAGAGTTTGACAAAGGTGATTGGCAAGGAACCCTCCAGGGCGAGTTACCCGACTTCCTTGCCAGCCTCAACCTCCTCGGCGGCAAACTCCTACGCCTCAATTCCTCCCGTCGCAGCCTCGAAGAGTTCTTTGTTCAACAAGTTGGAGGCAATGCTAAGCCAATTTCGGTGGATAAAGAAGGGAACAGGGAATAGGGAACAGGGAATAGGGGAGAACCTCCCTCTTGCCTCTTGCCTCCTTATCCCTTCGCCGCTCGGGTTGCATTGGCCACCGCGACCAGGGCCACACCAACATCAGCAATGATGGCTTCCCAAAGTCCCGCTAAACCGAGGGTTCCCAGGATAATTACCAGTAGTTTGACGGCAAGAGACAGAATGATATTTTGCCAAACAATGGTACGAGTGCGATGGGAGATGGCGATCGCCTGCACCAGTTTGGCCGGGGAATCCTCCATTAACACCACATCCGCCGTTTCAATGGCGGCATCGGAGCCTAACCCTCCCATAGCCACCCCTACGTCCGCCAGGGCTAGGGCTGGCGCGTCGTTAATGCCATCTCCTACAAAAATCACCGCTCCCGGTCCTCTCGGCTCACGTAGCCACCGCTCTAGGAGCTTGGCTTTGTCTTCCGGGAGCAGTTCGCTATAAACCTCATCGAGGCCGAGGCGATCGCCGACGGCTTGGGCCACCGTTGGATGGTCTCCGGTGAGCAAAATAATCCGTTGGATGCCCTGATCTCGCAACTCCTGAATCGCTTGGGGGGCATCGTCTCGTAGGCGATCGGACACCTCGATGGTTCCCGCATCTTGCCCATCAAAGGCCACCCGCACCTGCGTTCCTGAGCCTTGGGACATTGGCAAAGGGGTTAGGCCCAACTCTTGGAAGAGCCGTTCGTTGCCGATGTCTATATCACAGACCCTAGAATTTGTCAAGGTCGCCCGTAAGCCCCGACCGGGATATTCCTGAACCGTCTGCAACCGATGGGAGTCGAGGGGGCCAGTCCAAGCCCGGCCAATCGATTGAGCGATCGGGTGAGTAGATTGGGACTCGGCGATCGCACTGTAATGGAGAAGTGTATCTTTATCCCAGGGCGGGTTCGCCTCAACCTGAGTCACCTCAAAACTGCCTTCGGTGAGCGTTCCGGTTTTGTCAAAGACCACGGTAGAAATGTCGGTAAGGCGATCGAGAAACACCGATCCTTTCAGCAAAATTCCCTGTTTTGCCGCTCCGCCAATGCCTCCAAAATATCCCAAAGGAATACTCACCACTAAGCTACAAGGGCAAGAGATCACCAACAACACCAAAGCCCGATAGCCCCATTGCGTCAAACTTCCCCCCAGTAGAGGCGGAATCAAGGCGATCGCCGCCGCCAAACCTACCACAATCGGCGTATAGCGACGCGCAAACCGGCTAATAAACTTCTCCGTTGGGGCTTTCTGCTGGCGGGCCTGTTCGACTAATTCCAGAATCCGCACCAGGGACGATTCCCCAAAGGGACGAGTCACCCGCACCGTCAACGCCCCAGTTTGGTTAATCGACCCCGCCAACACCCCCTCACCGGGTTTCACCGATCGCGGAACGGATTCCCCTGTTAAGGCCGAGGTATCGAGATAACTCTCCCCGGCGAGAACCTCCCCATCAAGGGGAACCCGCTCACCGGGTTTAACGAGAATCTCCGCCCCCACCGCCACCGATTCAGGGGAGACCGGTTCGAGGCCCGCCGCCGTTTTCAGGTTGGCGAGATCCGGGCGAATCGCCAACAGGGCGCGAATCGAATCACGAGAGCGATCGACCGCCAGATCCTGGATGGCTTCCCCCAAGCGGTAAAACAGCATCACCGCTAGGGCTTCGGGCAATTCTCCAATGGCGATCGCCCCGACCGTCGCGAGGGTCATCAAGAAATTCTCATCCAGGGCCTTTCCCTGCACCAGTCGTCGCCCGGCGGTCGTCAGCACCCCCCAACCCACCCAGAGATAGGCAGGAATAAACCACAACCATTCCCCCCACAGGGGCAAAAGTCCCTGTACCGAGAGGACTAAACCCACCCCAAACCAGGCGATCGCCACTCCCAAGAGTCCAAACTCTCCCCAGGGAAAGCGATTAGCGTGTTCCTGAGGCGGAGAGACGGTCTCGTGACAGCCGCAACCCGACGACGTACTCATGACAAACCTATGAATAACTGTTCAGACATCCAGTCTATCCTAATCCTCTCGGCGGCCGAAGCCAGTCATTCGAGATCGCCAGCAAGATAACCAGCTCAACGCCACTCATCCCACGTGTTATTAAAAATTGACGTATCCGGGAACATCACCGGATTACCCTGATTGGAAAGTTGCCGTTGTAAAGTTTCTAACTGCGGTTCCGGGTAGGGGAGATTATCCACCAACTCATAGGGCGCGAGATCCTGCTCTAACGCAAACACCGCCGTCGTCCCCGCCGCTGCACCCGCCGACCATTCAAACGAGTGAACCCGATAGGCCGCCGCCGCAATATGACTCGTGGCGATACTCTTACCCGCCACCAAGAGATTATCCAAGCGTTGAGGAATCAAAGCTCGTAGGGGAATTTGGAAAGGAAAGGCCCGTCCTTGGCCCCGTCGTTCCCCAGGCCGCTCGTAATTTCCAGGGGCTTCTGGGGGACTCAACGCCATACAGGGGTGGAAATCGATCGCATAATGGCCAATCCCCACCGTATCGGGAAAGAGCGTGGCCCGCGATCGCCGTGTCACCTCCTCCCGAGACAATTCCCGAGACGCAATCCCCGCCGCATCAACTCCCGACAACACCGCCCACAAATGCCGTAACGCCGCCGGAGTCAGAGTATTCTCATAAAACTCATCCCGAAAATCCGCCATCGTAATATCCACTTCCCAAACCGTAAAACCATCGGGATGAGCAAATCCCGGCCGACCAATAATCCGCCGTCCTTCCCGCATATACGGATATTTCGAGAGACCATGAGCCGTTCCCATCGGGGAATCAAAACCACTCAAATAGCGATGATTGGGGTGAGGTTCCTTAACCCCCGCCCCCAACTGAGAATCCGTCGTTCCCTGCACCAGCCAATAAAAATAGCCAATCGCGTTCTCCTCACCTCGGCGTAGGCTTTCCGTCCGTAACCCGCCCAACCAGCCGCCGGGATCTAACTGTCCCCGGTCCCGAAGTTGCTCACGGGTATAAATCAGATTATCCTCCACCGTTCCCGGACGGTAATCATTGCCCCAAGTCCAGTTCTGCATCGAGATATCCCCCGGATAGATGGGGAACTCCCGCACATTTCCCGGACGAGGTTCCTCGGGTTTCATGCTGTGGATTTGGCGATAGGTAAATACAAGCGTGAAGTTCGCCAAACGTTCGAGTTCATAACTGTAATAGGGCTCATATTGTTCATAAAAGTCAGGAAGCTGATGCTCTTGCGGCTCTTCCGTCGCTTCCATCGCGAACGTATAGGTAAAACCTTGGGTGCAATAGGGGTCTCCCGTTTCACTCGATGAGGTGGGTTCGAGAAAAGAGCGGGGGTCAATCCCCAGACGGTGGGGGACATCCGTCAAGCCAATCAACTCCCCGGTTTCCGTGGCATCAATCACATACCAATCAGGAGAATTGGGGGTTGCATCGGGGGATTTGGCACGAAACTCGATAATCGTTTTCTCAAACAGATCAGAGTCTTCATAACCGAAAGCATCTTCAATGGTGGCCGACAGCGGCAGAGTATTGAGGGGAGGGGCATCGGCTTGCGGTTGATGCTGAATGGCGATGGCCGAGGTGATTTGATTACCCTCAGGGTTATAGCTGAGGTCTTTAATCACCGTATTGGGGAACCAGTGCAACGTTCCCCGTCCCGCTTTGGCCGCATCTTCGAGCAATTCAAAGAGGAGGTTATGACCGTCATAGGGCATAAAACAGGATTCACTCACCCAGCAGGCACCGGGATTGAGCATTCCATAATGGTCTTCAATGGCCGAGCGTAGCGCCAGATAGCCTCGGGGATAGAACAGGAGACGGCGTTGAGTATCACGTTCATCGAGGGCCGAGGTTCCCTGGGCCGAGATTTGCCCCCCCACCCAGTCGGTAATTTCCGTCAGACAAACTGTTTTCCCTAACTGTAAGGCTTCATAGGCGGCGGCCGCCCCGGAGAGTCCACCCCCCGCAACGAGGAGGTCACAGGTTTGTTTAACATCGGCCTCCCGAGGGGGAGTGGCGTAGGAGAGGGGGCTGACTGTCAACGCAAGCAGGGGAGACAGCAACAGGGAGACAACAGAAAAACGATGCAACATGGCGACGGTAAATATGAAGACGTGACAGTTGATACTTGACAAGTGTCAACGAGAAACCCTTTCTTGAGTCTTGGTTTCGCTGTGTTGAATGTCCTGAATTGCCAGGGTGCTGCTCTCGCCAACGAGGGCAACTCCAAGGTCAAGATGAAAACCTGGAGTATAGCGCAAGGGGGGGCAGTGGCGATCGCCCTCCACGGTCGCTTTAGCCAACTGGCACAGTCCCCTCACCCCGCCTCCTGTCATCTCACATTGGGGCCACATTCGCTTTTTTCTGTAATCCTCAAGACCACAACCAATACTCAACCTTCTATAGCGGTTCCCAGTCTAATGAGAGACCACTTTTCCAGAGAATCCATTGCCTATGACCTATGACCTATTACCTATTCCCTGTTCCCTGTTCCCTGTTCCCTGTTCCCTGTTCCCTGTTCCCTCTCGACCCAAGCGTCTATACCTCACCAACATAGAAATTGCGATATCACCATTGCAAGGTTTGAAACTGCCGCTGAATTGGGGGGTCAGAAACCAACGGTGCGAGGCTAAAAAAGGTCGCTGCGATTTCGCTGTCTACGCCATTCAACTCTCGTTGAAAGCCATCTAAAAATTCATGCAAGCCGTTGTCAATGATATCCTCAATCGTGATGTATCCTAACTTGGCACACAGTTGCCCCAATGACCGTTCTGCACCATTACACCAAGTTCCGACAGGAGTTCCCGTAATCCGATGTAAGCAGCATTCAGCTTCCTGAACACAAAAACTAATTGAGCGGGGAAACTCCCGATTGAGAATCATAAACTCAGCCACCGTTGCCGGAATAATCCGATGTTGATATTTCCGATACATCTCATAGGCACTGGCAGATTTCAAAAGGGCAATCCATTGAATTTGATCTAAAGGCGTTCCCACTAATTGAGCCGAGGGCAAGAGAATATAGTATTTAACGTCTAAAATTCGTGCTTTTTTGTCGGCACGTTCAATTAAGCGTCCTAACTGTCCAAAATACCAGCCCTCATTATGGCTCATGGTGGCATCCATTACACCAGCAAAGCGGTGACTGGCAAATTTAACATGGAAAAACAACTGTTGAAATAAATTATCAACATTATGATGACCATTATTGACGGCAGCCTCTTTCACCATGTGATAAAAGGTGTTGACTTCTTCCCACATTTCAGATGAAATGATTTCCCGAATGGAACGAGCATTTTCTCGGGCTGCACGTAAACAGGATAAAATTGAGTTGGGATAATTCGTATCAAAAGTGAGAAACTGAATCACATTTTCAGCCGTTGCCTCACCATAATGTTCCTCAAAAAATTTGAGATCGCCTGTAGTAACGACCAGTGGCTTCCATTGCTGATTCACACCCGAGGGTAAATCAAGCATCAAGTTAAGGTTGACATCGATAAAACGGGCGACATTTTCGGCTCGCTCAATGTAGCGGTTCAACCAATAAATAGAATTTGCAACACGACTCAGCATGGTTTTCTCATCACTCCTTAAAGTCTTCGTTTTTGATCAAGGTTTAACCGCTGTTTATTTGTCACGAATGAATTGGTTACGAATGACGTGTTATCACGATTGATTATCTCGGCACGACTACTGTATTTGCGAGTGTTCAATCCGTCAAAACCCAGGTATCCTTAGCACCGCCTCCCTGAGACGAATTGACCACTAATGACCCTTCTTTGAGAGCCACTCGGGTCAATCCACCGGGGTGAACATAAACGTCATCACCGCGATGAAGAATGTAGGGACGTAAATCAACATGTCGTCCAGCAATCTCGTTGCCCTCTCCGACTAATGTGGGAACCTGCGATAAACAAATGGTCGGTTGAGCAATATAGTTACGGGGATTGGCTTTGATTTTTTCAGCAAAAGCTGCTCGTTCTTCTGCGGTCGATTGAGTCCCGACCAGCATTCCATAGCCTCCGGCTTCGTTAGCAGATTTCACCACCAAGGTTTCTAAGTTTTGTAAGACATGGTCTCGGTCTTGGTCTCGCCAACAGAGATAGGTGGGGACATTGGGTAAAATCGGGTCTTCACCGAGATAGTAACGAATCATCTCGGGGACAAAGGCGTAAACGACTTTATCATCGGCAACGCCGGTTCCGGGAGCGTTGGCTAGGGCCACTCGTCCCGCCCGATACACGTCCATGAGTCCGGGAACCCCCAGTAACGAGTCGGGGTTGAAGGCCGTCGGGTCTAGGAAAATGTCATCAAGACGACGATAGACGACGTCAACTCGCCGGGGTCCTTTGGTGGTTCGCATTTGCAGGTAGCCGTCGAGAACCACTAAATCTCGCCCTTCGATGAGTTCAACCCCCATTTGTTGGGCGAGGAAGGAATGTTCGTAGTAGGCGGAGTTATAAATACCGGGGGTGAGAACGGCGACGGTGGGATTGGGGAGTTGTTGCGGGGCTAGGGAGAGGAGCGTTTCGAGGAGGTGACTGGGGTAGTGGTCAATGGCCTGCACGGCCATGGTTTGAAAGACGCTGGGAAAGGTGCTTTTGAGGACGCGGCGGTTTTCGAGGACGTAGGAGATTCCTGAGGGAACTCGTAGGTTGTCTTCGAGGACGTACCATTGTCCGTCATGATCGCGCACCAGATCTGTTCCGGTAATATGACACCAGACGCCACCGGGGGGATGCAATCCGACACAGGGTTTGAGAAATCCTGGGGCGGACTCAATGATATGACGGGGAATGATGCCGTCGTTGAGAATCCGTTGGTCGTTATAAATATCGTCGAGAAACAGGTTCAGGGCTGTGATGCGTTGTTTGAGTCCCGGTTCGAGTCGTTTCCAGTCTTGGGCGGCGATGATGCGGGGGATAATATCGAAGGGAAAGACTTTCTCGATGCCCTGATTGTCGCTGTAGACGTTGAAGGTCACTCCCAGTTTAAATAGGGCAATTTGGGCGGCTTCCTGCGATCGCCGCAGGTCGCCGGGCTGTAATGTGTTAATCCAGTCAATGAGGGGTTTCGCGGAGGGTCTCGGTTCTCCTTTACCCGCGAATAGCTCGTCATAATATCCGGTTGGGTCGTAGGTCTCTAGCTTCACAAACGGCTCTCCTGCACCTTCAGCTCTCTTAGGTCTAGCACTTATGTCTAGCATTGGCTGAAGCTCGCCTCTCGACTGTAGCGAAGGCTACAATCTTGTTTTGAGATCTGAATTTCTAATCTGAATTCACGCAACAAATTACGGGAAAACTGACAAGAGAATGTCTTAAAACTTAACAGAAAACCCCGGTTGGTATCGGTTACAGTGGAGCTAAAACAGGATACTTGGTTAAATCATGATGTTACATCGATTGACCTTAGCGGCCCTGTTGGGTCTCTCGGTTCCGGCTTTGGTGGATGTGGTGGTAGAGCGGCCCGCGATCGCCCAATCACAACCCATCGGCACGTTTCAGGATGATGCCTGGGAAGTCTCTCTCTCGATGGCCTATGGTGAATACTACTATCGCGGCCGCGCCCTGGGGAGTTCAGATATCCTCGAACTCTGGAATGTTGAGTTGGGAGGAACTCCCTCTCGCCGTATCTATCGCTGGTACAACGGAAACTACACCTATCAAATCGTTTGGCGGCCCGCCGATCCTGATTTTATCCGCCTCCAGGTCTTTGAGGATGATATTGAACTGCTCAATCGCCTCTTAGAACGAACTCGCTTTCGCTAGGCCAATTCGCTCGGTCCAAAGCTGAGTGTCACTCGATCCGTCGAGATTGTTCAACGGACGGCTTGACCTGCGCGCGACAGGGAGCGAAGGACAGACGATGGTGGGGAGATACGCCAAATACCTGTAACGCCTGGCGGTGGGCCGCAGTGCCATAGCCTTTGTTGGCGGCTAAATCGTACTGGGGATAGATTGAAGCTAAACGAAGAATTTCGGCATCGCGCCAGACTTTGGCCAGGATACTAGCGGCGGCGATCGCCATCTCGCGGCGATCGCCCCCCACCACCGTTTCTTGGGGAATCGGTAATTCCCGAATTGCCCGATTGCCGTCAATTAAACAGCCGTCGGGGGCGATCGTCAAGGCTAAAATCGCCCGTTTCATCGCCAACAAACTCGCATGAAGGATATTGAGCTGATCAATTTCTGCCACGCTAGCTTGAGCGATTTGGACCTCAAGAGCGATCGCGCGAATCTCCTGGGCCAACTCCTCCCGTCGTCGGGGACGCAGTTGTTTACTATCGGTCACCCCCAATTGGGCCAGGGTGCGCCCTTGTTCAGGGGTGATCAGCACCGCCGCCGCCACGACGGGGCCAAACAAGGCCCCTCGCCCGACTTCATCCACCCCAGCCACCCGCTCCCAAGAGGAGCGAGATGGCAGATTTAACGCCAATGGGGTCACGAGTCAGAACTAGCTGAGGAACGACGACGGCGACGGCGAGTGGTGCGAGATTTACTGCGGCTGCCACTACTCGCCTCAGAAGACTCTGCCTCCTGAGTTTTCGTATCAGGGGCCTTCTCCATCTCGCCAGCGGTGTCCTGGGAAGCTAACGTGACCGTCGAACGACTTGAGGGTTGACGGTCTGACGTCGTGTCAACCTCCTGCGCGGGACTCGACGGCTTTACCGGCGCGGCTTTCTCGGCTTTCTCTAAGGCGCGTACCGACACCTTCCCCGTCCCTTCACCGGGATTGACCACATGAATGGTGGCAGATTTCGGATTCTTGGGAAATTCACCGAGCTTCACACAGGGCGAAATCCCCATCATGGCATAGACTTCCTGCTCTTGGGGAGTCATCTCGACGGTGATCACTTCCGGGCTTTCTTCGGATTTACTCTCGCGAGAACTGCGGCTACGACTGGGTTTTTCATCGTCGGCCTCGCGGCTGTCTTGTCGAGGTTCTGGGGTGACATCGAGGGTGGGGCGATCGCGACGAGACTCCTGAGCCGACTCCTGGGATGACTCCTGGGGTGATTCCTGGGATGACTCCTGACGGCTCTCACTCGACTTGGCCTGTTCCTCAGCATGAGCTTTGATATCAGGACTGGCAAAACGACGGCGACGACGGCGGCGCGTGGTTCCATCGCCCATTTCCTGATAACTCGGATGATGAATCAGATCGATTTCTGGGGTATCCCCCTCCGTATCTGAGAGGGTATCTGAGGCAGGGTCGAGGCGACTGGGGCTGCGATCGCGTAATCTGGGACTACTATCACGCAAGCGAGGGGCCGGCGTATCCCCATTGCGAGGAGAACTGGTCGTCGAAGAGCCTTGGCTTTTGCTCGTCTCAGATGTGGCCGTGCGAGCCACCTCCACCGTGCGCACCGACTCCTCACCCGGAAGTTGAGCTAAATGACCTAACCCCGTACAAGTCGGACAGGGTTCACTAAACAACTCATAAATATTTTGACCTTGGCGTTTGCGGGTTAACTCCACCAACCCCAACTCAGACAACTGGGCAATCTGAGGACGGGCCTTATCCGCCGCCAACTCCGTATTAAACTGCTCCAACACCTTCAACTTATCGTGGCGCGAGTCCATGTCAATGAAATCAATCACGATCACCCCGGCGATGTTACGCAGGCGCAATTGACGGGCAATTTCCACCGCCGCCTCGCAGTTGGTCCATAACACCGTTTCCCGCGAGGTGGCCGAACGCGTAAAAGACCCCGAGTTGACATCCACCACCGTCAAGGCTTCGGTCGGTTCAATAATGATATAGCCCCCCGACGGCAAATCTACCCGAGGCTTGAGAGCTTCACGAATGGCCGCATTGACCCGGAAATACTCCAGAATCGGCTGTGGTTCCCGGTGATGGTCAATCGAGACCGATAAATTCTTGCCATCATTCCAGTTGGCCAAGTTCTGCTTGACTCGCTTTAAGCCACTCGGAGAGTCAACCACAATCCGATTCACATCGGTGTTGTACATATCCCGCAACACCCGTTGAATAAAATCATCATCCCGGTTAAGCAAAGTGGGTTCGCGGGTGGTGTTGTACTCTTCGAGAATCACCTCCCATTGTTTCTGTAAGACCTCTAAGTCTTCGATGATGGCCTCTTCAGCGACTCCTTCAGCTTCAGTTCGCACCAACAATCCCATACCAGCAGGTTTAATCAAAATCGCTAAGGCCCGCAGGGTATTACGTTGCGACTCGCTGACAATGCGGCGAGATAGATGAACACCTTTACCAAACGGCATCAGAACCAAATAGCGACCGGGAAGGGTGATATTTCCCGTCAATCGAGGGCCTTTGTTCCCCGTGGGTTCTTTCATCACCTGAACTAGAACCTTTTGTTTCGGGGTTAAGAGTTCAGTAATGGCACTTGAAGAGCGTTTCAGCCGCAGCGGTCCTAAGTCCGTCACGTGCATAAAGCCGTTACGCTCAGGATCTCCGATATTCACGAAGGCGGCGTCAATTCCGGGAATCACGTTTTCGACGGTTCCCACATAGACGTCACTCACTTGGTGGGTTCCAGTGGCAACAACCAACTCCTGGATTTGATCTTCAGAAAAGACAGCAGCAATCCGATGCTGCTCGGCGATAATAATTTGCTTGGGCATTCAATTTCCTCAAATTTTTTAGAGTTTTGGAGGTTAAAGGGGTGGGGCGCTCCTCCGGGAGATTCGCAGCCATGAAAGCGTCGCTGGGGAAACGTCACGTTATCCCGAAAAACTCGATGCTTTTGAGCGACGAAGACGGTCTAGTCCTGCAACATCGTTGGCGTTGACAGCAGTTCCTCACGTTTGATCAGCTTCCCCACGGGCGATGGGAAACCGGAGCATACCGGCTTGCTTCTGAATTGGACGTTTGGGAAAAGACTGGAGTGGGGAACATCTGTACAGGCAAACCATCTGATTATCACCAACGACGTTGGGCAAATGGTCGCCAGCCTGAGCGCGTAACGATCGCAGTGAGGGGCTGCCGTCTCCTCCGACATCGACCTCTGACGGCGTCTCTCAAGGGTGCCGTTAACGCTGACCGTAGACCGAACCGACGGGAGTTAGCCAGACTAACGAGTCCCAGTCAGAACCGCCCATCTTTTTTAAACCTACGGGTTGTTATCCTTCGCACGGGTCTAACTCGCATCCCCCAACGGTCAAAGTTGGGCGTCTTGGGGCTGACAAACCCGACGCGATAGTTGAGTACGAATTTGTACTTTACCCCCCACTATATCACGTTTTTTCCTGGCTTTTGTGTTGATAACTATCTCAGCCAATACTTTGGCCCCTACGGTGTTTCCGGGCGAAAAATGAGCCGTTGACGATGCACATGCTGCAATTCGATCTCGACACCGGAGACCGCTTCAAGCATTTCCACCACTTGGGATGGCCGCAACAGCGTCCCATCGTTGCGACAACTTCCTTCATAGGCAATGACGGCTTGGTCGGGATGGGACGAGTCTACATAGTCTAGGGCAAACAGTCGTTCTCTGAGGTTAATGGCCCGAATTTTTCCAGATTTGCTGCGATGTTCGCTCCACAGTTCTGAGGCCTGGTTCACCGCATCCACCCACGTGGCCCACTCTGCCTGGGGACTGGCCAAGGTCAGTTGATATTGGGCGCGTTCCAAGACTCGGGTGGCCGCTAAGCCTTTAACGGGGACCACCTCGACCTCGTGGATGGGCATTTGCGGCGGCAGTTGCTCCCGTAACCGCTGTTTAAATTCCTCGGCATCGAGGGGTTCGGTGAGGTCAAATTCCACCACTTCCCCGTCGCTGGTGGCCCCGAGTTGCAGGGCGTTGGCGGGGGAGATGCGGGGACTGGGATGATAGCCGCCGCTGAAGGAGATGGGTAGGGCCGCTCGACGGATGGCGCGATCGAGGAGACGGGCAAAGTCTAAATGGCCAATCAGGGCCATGTCACCCAGTTTGCCCATGCGAACCCGCAGCCGCTGTTCGCGGTGGGTGTTGGGTTTGAAATGACCGACGAAGTGGGGGATGGGGGGAGGGGTTTCGACGATGTTATGGCCAAAGTCGGGGGTACATACGCCGCAGTGGGAACAGCCTTCATAGGCACAGTCGGGAACGGTGGCCGCTTCGAGGGCGCGTTGTAGGTCTTGTTTGAGCCAGGTTTTATCGATGCCGGTGTTGAGATAGTCCCAGGGAAGGGGCGCATCGAGGGCTTGGCTGTTATCGATGTTGCCCTGATCGTCTTTAAAGAGATTCCATTCTCCGGATTCGACTTGACGATATTTCCAGGTTAGGCCGGATTCGTCGATCGCCGTCTCCCAGGCTTGATAGGCGCGATCGAGGCTTTCCCACCAGGCATCCATCCCGGCCCCGAGTTCCCAGGCGCGACGAATCACAGGACCGAGACGGCGATCGCCCCGCCCCACAAAGTCCTCCATCGCTGAGATACGGACATCGGTAAAGTTGGCTTTAACGCCCCGCATTCGCTTAAATTCTTGCCGCAACAGATCTTGTTTGCGTAAAAACTCACTCGTTGAGACACTATGCCATTGAAAGGGCGTATGGGGTTTAGGGGTGAAGTTAGAAATGGTTAAGTTGATGTGAAAGCGTCGCCGTTTTTGACGGCGACATTCTTGTTGCAACCAGCGCACGGTTTCGGCAATACCGATGACATCGGCATCGGTTTCACCGGGAAGCCCAATCATGAAGTAGAGCTTCACTTTGTCCCAACCTTGCTCGTAGGCGGTTTTCACCCCCCGCAAGAGTTCTTCGTTGGTGAGTCCTTTGTTGATGATGTCCCGCATCCGTTGGGTTCCGGCTTCGGGGGCGAAGGTTAACCCCGATTGACGGGTTCCGCCGATGATATTGGCGATGTTCTCGTCGAAGCGATCAACCCGCTGGCTGGGCAGAGACAGGGAAATGTTATCGTTTTGTAAACGATTCTTGACTTCCATGCCCACAGCAGGTAGGGAAAGATAATCGGAACAGCTTAGGGATAATAGAGAAAACTCGTTATAGCCCGTGGCCCGCATCCCTTTTTCGATGGTATTGACCACTTGTTCCGGGTTCACATCTCGGGCGGGCCGAGTCAGCATTCCCGGTTGACAGAAGCGACAGCCACGGGTGCAACCCCGGCGAATTTCCACGGTGAGGCGATCGTGGACGGTTTCGATATAGGGAACCAAGCCGATGGAATAGGCGGGCATTGGGGGCGCAACCCGCCGCAAGACCCGTTCTGGGACTTGGGGATGATTGGGGTGAACTGAGCCATCCTCGGCCATGTCGTAAAACATGGGGACGTACACGCCGGGAACCTGGGCTAAGTCGAGTAAGAGGTCTTGGCGGCTCAATCCGGCGCGTTTGGCTTCTTCGATGACGAGGCCGATTTCCGGTAGCAATTCTTCACCATCGCCGAGGGCCACGAAATCGAGAAAGTCGGCGTAGGGTTCCGGGTTGGAGGTGGCGGTTTGTCCACCGGCGAAGATGAGGGGGTCTTCGAGTCCACGACTGAGACGCTCTTCCCAGGTGAGAGGAATTCCGGCTAGGGTGAGCATTTCCAGGATATTGGTGGCTCCGAGTTCGTAGCTGAGGCTAAAGCCGAGAATGTCAAACTCTTTGAGGGGGCGATGGGCCTCGACGGCGAAGAGGGGGGTGTCCGTTTCCCGCAACTTTTCGATCAAGTCCATGGCCGGGAGGTAGGCGCGATCGCACAGTTGGCGGGGCTGGGCGTTGAGAATACTGTAGAGGATGATATGTCCGAGGTTGGACGCACCCACTTCGTACACTTCTGGATAGGTCAAGACCCAACGCACTTCGGCATCTTGCCAGGATTTACGCACGGCTCCAAGTTCGTTACCGAGGTAACGAGCGGGGCGCGAAATGTCTGGCGTGAGTAGCTGGTCAACTGCAACCGCCATTGATAAAATCTCTCCTGTATCTGTTGCAAGCCTTAGGTTTTTGGCCCTGTTTTAGCTAGGGTCAGCTAAAGTGAAGGTCATCGGGCCAACAAACCCGGGTCTTTAGTCAGCTTACCACCATAACTCATTTCCAGGAGTGACATACTCCCGACGCCGACCGCTTAAGCGGTACGGCGCGGGCTTCTCCGCCCAGAGCTTTGAGATCTGGGTTTCGCGTTTTTGAGTGAGGCGATGCCCAACCCCACTTTTTGAATCAACACCCCAGAATTC
>LSZA01000113.1 GCA_001637315.1 Phormidium willei BDU 130791
GGGTGACGGCCTCGCCCGGCCCGATGCGGTGGACGTCGAAGCCTTGCCCGACCCGCAGCTCGGCGCCGGCGCGCCGCGGGGGCGCAGGGGGCTGGCCCAGCCAGCGCTCCGCCTCGGCCAGGTCCGCCAGGGTGGTGATCTTCAGCAGCTCCGGCGCGCCCTCGACCAGGGCGACGTCCAGGCCGGACGCCTCGGCCACGGCGGCGTCGTCGGTCAGGCGCCGGCCGGCCGCCGCCCGATGCGCCGCCAGGATCTCGGGGAAGCGGAAAGCCTGCGGCGTCTGCGCGCGGTAGAGCCCCTCGCGCGGGACCGTGTCCGCCACGCGGCCCCCGGCGCCGCGCTTCAGGGTGTCGGTGACCGGCAGGACCGGCAGCGCGCCGGGCGCCGTCTCCAACGCCGCGAGCAGGCGCTCGACCACCCCGGGCGTCACCAGCGGCCGCGCCGCGTCGTGGATCAGCACCCGCGCCGGTGCCAGGGCCTCCAGGCTCTCCAGACCGCGCAGCACCGAGTCCTGGCGCTCGGCGCCGCCCTCGACCGGCGGCAGCAGGTCGAGCCCGGCGGTGGCCTGCGCATAGGCCGCCGCGTCGTCGGGATGGATCACCGCGCGCACCGCGCCGATCGCCGGGTGAGCGGCGAGCCGCGCCAGCGCGTGGGTCAGGATCGGCCGGCCGGCCAGCGGCGTGTACTGCTTGGGCGCGCTGCCGCCGAACCGGCTGCCGCGTCCGGCCGCCACCACGATCGCCACGGTCTGTCCGCCCATTCCTCTCCCTCATCCGGCTGGTCGACGCGGCGCGAGCCTAGTGCAGATGCCGACGCGAAGGAATCGCTTTGCGCCCCCTGTCGCCCGGCGCGGCCGGGCGGCTGTGAGTCGGTGGCGCCCGGTGCTATATAGCGCCCATGCCGACGACGCTGCTGCTGATCAACCTGACGGCCCTGGCGGCCCTGCTGCCGGCCGCGCTGCTACCCTGGCGCTGGCGCAGCGCGCGGCCGGACCTGGTGTTCTGGGCGCTGCTGGCGGTGGCCCTGGCGGGGGCGGTGGCGGCCGTCTCGGCGCAGCTCGGCGGCGGCTGGTCGCCGGGGCTGGGCGTGGCGCTCTGGCTGTCGGTCACGGTCTCCCTGGCCGCCTACCTCTTCGCCGCCGTCTTCCTGCGCCTGGCTTGGCGCCTGTCGGCGCTGCTGCTGCCCTACCTGCTGTGCCTGGGACTGCTCGGCACGATCTGGCTGGCGGCCGAGCGCGGCCCGGCGCCGGCGCCGCTGCCGGGCGACCTGGCGGCCGAGGGCTGGCTGCTGGTGCACATCGCCATCTCGCTGACCACCTATGCCCTAGCGACGCTGGCCGCCGTCGCCGCCGCCGCCGCGGTGCTGCAGCAGCGCGCCCTCAAGCGCAAGCGGCCCGACGCTCTCAGCCGCCTGCTGCCGTCGGTCGCCGACGCCGAACGGCTGCAGGTCAACTTCCTGGCCGCCGCCGAGACGGTGCTGGGCCTGGGCATCCTGACCGGCGCGGCGCTCGCCTGGGTGCAGACCGGGCGCCTGCCGCTGGACCACAAGACCACCCTCTCGCTGCTCGCCTTCGCGGTGATCGCTGTGCTGCTCTACCTGCAGAACCGCACCGGCCTGCGCGGCCAGCGGGCCGGGCGCCTGGTGCTGGTGGCCTATCTGCTGCTGACCCTGGCCTATCCGGGCGTGAAGTTCGTCACCGATCTGCTGCTGGGCTGACGGCGGCGCGCGGCGCGGGCCGAGCGGCCCCGGCCGCCTGGGCGTATCCCGTCCGCGCTTGCCGGCCCTTGCGGTGCAGCGCGAAAAAGGGTGCAAGCCTGCGCGAGAGCCGCTACAACTCGCCCAAGAAATGAGCAGATCGGAGAAGATGCCTTTATGATGGGCATTCAGATCGACGGCCTGTCCTTCGCGCCGGTGGTGCTGGCGCCGATGTCCGGGGTCACGGACCTGCCGTTCCGCCGGCTGGTCAAGCGCCTGGGCGCCGGCCTGGTGGTCTCGGAGATGATTGCCAGCCAGTCGATGGTGCGCCAGACCCGGGAGTCCCTGAAGCTGTCGCGCTCGACGCCGGAGGAGTTTCCCATGGCGGTGCAGCTCGCCGGCCACGAGCCCGACGTGATGGCCGAGGCCGCGAAGCTCAACGCCGACCGTGGCGCGGCGCTGATCGACATCAACTTCGGCTGCCCGGTGAAGAAGATCGTCAACAAGCTCGCCGGCTCGGCCCTGATGCGCGAGCCGGCGCTGGCCGGGCGCATCATGGAGGCGGTGGTGCGCGCGGTCGACCGGCCGGTCACCATGAAGATGCGGCTGGGCTGGGACGACGAGGCGCGCAACGCGCCGGAGCTGGCGCGGATCGCGCGCGAGGCCGGGGTGCGCCTGCTGACCGTGCATGGGCGCACCCGCTGCCAGCTCTACGGCGGCGCGGCCGACTGGGCCGCCGTGCGCGCCACGGTCGAGGCCAGCGAGCTGCCGGTGCTGGTCAACGGCGACATCGCCAGCCTGGCGGACATCGACCGGGCGCTGGCGCTGTCGGGCGCGGCCGGGGTGATGATCGGGCGCGGCGCCCAGGGGCGACCCTGGTTCCTGCGCCAGGCCATGACCTGGCTGGCCGAGCGGCGGGTCGAGCCCGATCCGACGCCGGCCGCGCAGCGCGCCATCGCGCTGGAGCACTACGAGGGGCTGCTGGCGCATCACGGGACAGTCATGGGCAACCGCATCGCGCGCAAGCATCTGGCCTGGTACGTCACCGGCCTGCCGGGCGCCAACGCCTTCCGCCGGGCGGTCAACCGCGCCGAGGACCCGCAGGCCGTCCGCGCCATGATCCAGGCGGTCTACGACGGCGAGACGGCGCCGGAGGCGCTGGCCGCATGACCTCCGCCGAGCTGCTGCGCCACGCCGCCCGGGCGGCGGGCATCGACCACAGCGCCATCCTCAACGCCCTGTCGGAGCCGATCTTCGTGCTCGATGCCGCGGGCGCCTTCGTCTACGTGAACCTGGCGGCCGAGCAGTTTCTCGGGCAGTCGGCCCGGACCTTGCTCGGACGGCCGCTGGGCGACCTGCTGCCCGGCGACCATCCGATCCTCATGCTGGTCGCGCAGGCGCGCGCCGGGGGGCACTCGATCACCGAGTTCGGCGTGACCATCGAGACGCCGCGCATCGGCACCCACCTGGTGGCGGTCGACGTGGCGGCGATCAGCGAGCACCAGGGGCACGTCGTGGTCGCGCTGCAGGAGCGCTCGATCGAGCGTAAGCTGGACCACCAGCTCACCCACCGCAGCGCCGCCCGCTCGATCACCGGCATGGCCGCGCTGCTGGGCCACGAGATCAAGAACCCCCTGTCGGGCATCCGCGGCGCCGCGCAGCTTCTGGAGGCCTCGGCCAGCGAGGCGGACACGGCGCTGACCCGGCTGATCTGCGAGGAGGCCGACCGCATCGTCTCCCTGGTCGACCGCATGGAGATGTTCGCCGATGAGCGTCCCATCGAGCGCGGCGCGGTCAACATCCACGAGGTGCTAGGCCATGTGCGTAAGGTGGCCGAGACGGGCTTCGCCGGCGAGGTGATCTTCCACGAGAGCTACGACCCCTCGCTGCCGCCGGTCTACGGTAACCGCGACCTGCTGATCCAGGCGCTGCTGAACCTGGTGAAGAACGCCATGGAGGTGGTGCCGCGGACGGGCGGAGAGATCCACCTCTCGACCCGCTACCAGCAGGGCGTGCGCCTGGCGGTGCCCGGCAGTGGCAGCCGGGTCGACCTGCCGCTGGTGGTGACGGTGCAGGACAACGGCCCCGGCATCCCCGAGGACCTGCGCGCCAGCCTGTTCGACCCCTTCGTCACGACCAAGCCGGCCGGCAAGGGCCTGGGCCTCGCCCTGGTCGCCAAGGTGGTCGGCGACCACGGCGGCACGATCGAGTTCGACAGCGACGAGAAGGGCACGACCTTCCGGGTGATGCTGCCCAAGGCACCCTGAGGCGGAGCGCGGGAGGCAAGCCATGAGCGAGGGGCAGACGGCGGCGGGGCAGACGGCGGCGGGGCAGACGGCGGCCGGGCAAAAGGTGGCTGGCCAGAAAGCGGCACGGATTCTCGTCGCCGACGACGACCGGGCGATCCGCACGGTGCTCTCCCAGGCCCTGGCGCGCGAGGGCTACGAGGTCAGGACCACCGGCACCGCGCAGACTCTCTGGCAGTGGGTGCAGGAGGGCGAGGGCGACCTGGTGATCACCGACGTGGTGATGCCCGACGACAACGGCCTCGACCTGATCCCGCGCATCAAGCGGATCCGCCCGGACCTGCGCATCCTGGTGATGAGCGCCCAGAACACCCTGCTGACCGCCGTCAAGGCGACCGAGCGCGGCGCCTTCGAGTACCTGCCCAAACCCTTCGACCTGCGCGAACTGGTGGGGGCGGTCGAGCGCGCCCTCTCGCAGCCGGGCGACGGGCTGGCGCCGGGCGCGGCGGCCGGCGAGGAGGAGGAGCGGCTGCCGCTGATCGGCCGCTCGCCGGCGATGCAGGAGATCTACCGCGTGCTGGCGCGGCTGATGGGCACCGACCTGACGGTGATGATCTACGGCGAGTCCGGCACCGGCAAGGAGCTGGTGGCCCGCGCGCTGCATGACTACGGCAAGCGCCGCGCCGGCCCCTTCGTCGCCCTCAACATGGCCGCGATCCCGCGCGAGCTGATCGAGAGCGAGCTGTTCGGCCACGAGAAGGGCGCCTTCACCGGCGCCCAGGCGCGCAGCGCCGGCCGCTTCGAGCAGGCCGCCGGCGGCACGCTGTTCCTCGACGAGATCGGCGACATGCCCTTGGAGGCGCAGACCCGTCTGCTGCGCGTGCTGCAGGAGGGCGAGTACACCACGGTCGGCGGGCGCACCCCGATCCGCGCCGACGTGCGCATCGTCGCCGCCACCCACCGGGACCTGCGCCAGATGGTGCGTGCCGGCGACTTCCGCGAGGACCTCTTCTACCGGCTCAACGTGGTGCCCATCCGCCTGCCGCCGCTGCGCGAGCGGACCGAGGACATTCCCGAGCTGGCGCGCCACTTCTTCCGCCAGGCCGGCGCCGAGGGCCTGCCGGCCAAGACGTTGACGGCCGATGCCATGGCCTACCTGCGCAACCATAGCTGGCCGGGCAACGTGCGCGAGCTGGAGAACCTGGTGCGCCGCCTGGCCGCGCTCTACAGCCAGGAGGTGATCGACGTCGGCGTCATCCGCGGCGAGCTGGCCGAGTCGCCGCTGGAGACGGGCCGCCGCGAGCCGGGTCCGGTGGCCGCCCAGGGCGAGTCCCTTGGCGAGAGCGTGGAGCGGCACCTGCGCGACTACTTCGCGGCTCACAAGAACGAGCTGCCGGCCAGCGGTCTCTACGACCGGGTGTTGCGCGAGGTCGAGCGCCCGCTGATCGAGATGACCCTGGCCGCGACCCGCGGCAACCAGCTCAAGGCGGCCAAGCTGCTCGGTCTCAACCGCAATACGCTGCGCAAGAAGATCCGCGACCTCGATATCGAGGTGATTCGCGGTCTCAAGTAGGGGCTGCACGAATTATCTGTTGCGTTCCGGCAACAGAGTGGCCCAATAGGCGCGTCCACACAGTCAGCCGGGAGCTCGTCCCACCGCCATGACCGTCCAGGCGGACATAGGCCCGTCGCAGGCCGACGGCGGCTCCGAGGAGGGCCGGGAGCGTCGCGACCGCGAGGCGGAGGCCGGCAGCTCGCGGCTGCTGCGGGGCTGGCGCCGTTTCGCGGCCTGGGCCGGCCGGGCCAGGCTGGAGCAGCGGCTCGCCGTGGTGCTGCTGATGGCCGCCCTGGCGGTGGGCTTCGCGACCTTCGGGGCGATGACCGGGCGGATCGAGGCGCTGGCCGATCCGCGCGACGTCCTGCTGCTGATCAACCTCAATCTGCTGCTGCTGCTGGCCTTCGGCGTGCTGATCGCGCGCCGGGTGGTCAACCTCTGGATCGCCCGGCGGCGCAACGTCGCCGGCGCGCGCCTGCATGCCCGCCTGGTCGGCCTGTTCGGCCTGGTGACCGCGACGCCCACGGTGATCGTCGCGGTCTTCTCGGTGCTGCTGTTCGACTACGGCCTGCAGGGCTGGTTCAGCGAGCGGGTCAGCACGGCGGTGCGGGAGTCCATGGCGGTCGCGCGCTCCTACCTGGAGGAGCACGGCCGGACGATCAACGCCGATGCCGTGTCGATGGCCGCCGAGATCGACCGGCAGCTCGCGACCCTGGGGCGCGACGTCGAGCGGCTCGACCAGGTGGTCGCGACCCAGGCGGCGCTGCGCTCGCTGTCGGAGGCGGTGGTGCTGACCCGCGACGGCCGCGTGCTGGCGCGCGGCGGCATCTCCCTGGCGCTGGAGTTCAATCCGCGCCTGCCCGACTGGGCGCTGAACGCCGCCGAGCGGGGCGAGTCGGTGATCGTCACGGCCGAGAGCGACGACCGGGTCCGCGCGCTGGTGGCGCTGGACGCGCTGGACCAAGCCTACCTGGTGGTCGGCCGTTTCATCGACCCGCGCGTGCTCGCCCACATGGACCAGTCGGCCAACGCGGTGAAGGTCTACCAGCAGCTCGAGGGCGAGCGCAGCCGGATGATCATCACCTTCGCCGCCATCTTCCTGGTGGTGGCGTTGCTGCTGCTGATGGCGGCGGTCTGGGTCGGCCTGGCCTTCGCCAACCGTCTGAGCACGCCGATCGGCCGGTTGATCTCGGCGGCCGAGCGGGTGGGGCAGGGCAACCTCGACGCGCGGGTCGCCGAGCCCGAGCAGAGCGACGAGGTCGGCGTGCTGGCCCGCAGCTTCAACCGCATGACCGCGGAGCTGGACCGGCAGCGCCGCGAGCTGCTCGACGCCAACCGGCAGATGGAGGAGCGCCGGCGCTTCATCGAGGCGGTGCTCTCGGGCGTGTCCTCCGGCGTGATTTCGCTCGACCGGGACGGCCGGGTGATGCTGCCCAACCGGGCGGCCTGCGAGCTGCTGCAGGTCGACGCGGAACAGCTCCGCGGCCGCAAGCTGGCGAATCTCTCCCGTGACGTGCGCGAGCTGCTGCTGCGCGCGCGCCGGCGCCCCGGCCGGGTGCACGAGCGCCAGGTGGTGCTGCCGCGGCCCGACGGGGCCCGCACCCTCTTCGTGCGGGTGATCGCCGAGCGGGATTCCGGCGGCATCGTCGGCTACGTCGTCACCTTCGACGACGTCAGCGAGCTGCTCTCGGCCCAGCGCAAAGCGGCCTGGGCTGACATCGCCCGGCGCATCGCGCACGAGATCAAGAACCCGCTGACGCCGATCCAGCTCTCGGCCGAGCGGCTGAAGCGCAAGTATCTCAAGCAGATCGAGCAGGACCCCGAGACCTTCAGCGCGCTGTCCGACACCATCGTGCGCCACGTCGGCGACATCGGACGCATGGTCGACGAGTTCTCCTCCTTCGCGCGGCTGCCGGCGCCGCAGATGCGCGAGACCGACCTGGGCAAGCTGCTGCGCGAGGCCGTGGTCTTGCAGGACAGCGGCCATCCCGGCATCGCCTACGCGTTGGAGCTGCCCGACAAGCCGGTGCTGCGTGCGGTCGATGCCGCGCAGATCAACCGCGCGCTCACCAACATCCTCAAGAATGCCGCCGAATCGGTCGAGGCGCGCATCGCCGCCGAGCAGGCGGCGGGCGAGGCGCCCAGGCCGGGCCGCATCGCGGTGCGCCTGACCGAGGGCGAGGACGGCTGGGTGGTCGAGGTGGCCGACAACGGGCGCGGCCTGCCGCGCGAGAACCGCGAACGCCTGACCGAGCCCTATGTGACGACCCGCGACAAGGGCACCGGCCTCGGCCTGGCGATCGTCAAGAAGATCATGGAGGACCACGGCGGCGACCTGCTGCTGGCGGACAATCCGCGCGAGGACGGCGCTCTGGTCAGCCTGATTTTCGTCTCCGGCGAGGAAGCGATGCCGCTCGGCGCGGGGTCGGCGGCCTCGCCCGGGGAGAGCGAACCGGACCCCCAGAAGAGGGCAAGCGATGGCCGATGACATCCTGATCGTCGACGACGAAGCCGATATCAGGCTGCTGATCGAAGGCATTCTGGACGACGAGGGCTACAGCGTGCGCACCGCCGCCGAGTCCGAGGCGGCGCTGGAGGCGATCCGGGCGCGCCGGCCCAACCTGGTGGTGCTCGACATCTGGCTGAACAACTCGCAGCGCGACGGCCTGGAGCTGCTGGGCGTGCTGCAGCGCGAGCAGCCGGGGCTGCCGGTGGTGATGATCTCCGGTCATGGCACGATCGAGACGGCCGTCGAGGCGATCAAGCAGGGTGCCTACGACTTCATCGAGAAGCCCTTCAAGGCGGACCGCCTGCTGCTGATCGTGCAGCGGGCGATCGAGGCCGCGCGCCTGCGCCAGGAGAACGCCGAGCTGCGCCTGCGCAGCTCCACCGAGGACAAGCTGATCGGGCGCTGCAGCGCGGTGCAGCAGCTTCGCCAGGCGCTGCAGCGGGTCGCGCCCACCGGCAGCCGGGTCCTGATCACCGGGCCGGCCGGCGCCGGCAAGGAGGTGGCGGCGCGCCAGCTCCACCGTGCCTCCAAGCGGGGCCAGGCCTCCTTCGTGGTGCTCAACTGCGCGACCATGCACCCGGACCGGATCGAGCAGGAGCTGTTCGGCGTGGAGCCGGGCAGCAACGGGGCCGAGGGCGGCACCAAGATCGGCACCTTCGAGCGCGCGCACGGCGGCACGCTGCTGCTCGACGAGGTGGCCGACATGCCGCTGGAGACCCAGGGCAAGATCGTGCGGGTGCTGCAGGACCAGTCCTTCACGCGGGTCGGCGGCAGCCGCCCGGTCGAGGTCGACGTGCGCGTCATCGCCGCGACCAACCGGGACCTGGGCAAGCTGATCGCGGAGGGGCGCTTTCGCGAGGACCTCTTCTACCGCCTCAACGTGGTGCCGCTGCACGTGCCCTCGCTGCGCGAGCGGCGCGACGACATCCCCGACCTGGCGGAGCACTTCCTGCGCCGCTCGGCCGAGTCGGCCGGCCTGCCGCCGCGCCGCCTGGGCGAGGACGCCATGACGGCCTTGCAGACCTACGAGTGGCCGGGCAACGTGCGCCAACTGCGCAACGTCATCGACTGGCTGCTGATCATGGCGCCGGGCAGCGCCGAGCAGCCGATCCGCGCGGAGCACCTGCCGCCCGATGTCAGCTCCTCGGCGCCGCCGGTCTTGCAGGGCTCGGGCGCGGCGGAGATCATGGCGCTGCCGCTGCGCCAGGCGCGCGAACAGTTCGAGCGGCAGTATCTGGAGGCGCAGGTCACGCGGTTCGGCGGCAACATCTCGCGCACCGCGGCCTTCGTCGGCATGGAGCGTTCGGCCTTGCACCGCAAGCTCCGCTCGCTCGGGATCAACAGCGGCGAACGCTGACGGCGCGCGGTGCGGCCGCCCGCCGTCCGGGCGGGCCGAGCGTGCTGCCCACAAGGCCGAGCGTGCTACCCACAAGAAGGTGCATAGATGAAGGTGATCGTCTGCGGGGCCGGGCAGGTCGGATTCAACATCGCGCGCTATCTGGCGAGCGAGAACGCCGACGTGACGGTGATCGACATCTCGCCGGAGCTGGTGCAGCGCATCTCCGACAGCCTGGACGTCACCGGGCTGGTCGGCTTCGCCAGCCACCCGGAGACGCTCGAGAAGGCCGGGGCGGCCGATGCCGACATGGTGATCGCGGTGACCTACGCCGACGAGGTCAACATGGTCGCCTGCCAGGTCTGCCACTCGCTCTTCGAGGTGCCGACCAAGATCGCGCGGGTGCGCCACCAGAGCTACCTGGACCCGGTCTGGTCGGACCTCTTCAGCCACGACAACATGCCGATCGACGTGATCATCTCGCCGGAGATCGAGGTCGCCCGCGCGATCAGCCGGCGGCTGTCGATTCCGGGCGCCTTCGACGCGATCAGCCTGGCCGACGGGCGCGTCTCGCTGATCGGCGTGCACGTGCGCGAGGACACGCCGATCATCAACACGCCGCTGCGCCAGCTCACCGGCCTGTTCCCCGACCTGCACATCTCCATCGTCGGGATCGAGCGGGACGGGCGCGGCATGGTGGCGCACGGCGACAGCGAGCTGCACCCGGGCGACGACGTCTACTTCGTCTGCGACACCGCCCACCTGACCCGCGCGCTGCTGACTTTCGGCCATGACGAGCGCCAGGCCCGGCGGGTGGTGATCCTGGGCGGCGGCAACATCGGCCTGAACCTGGCCCAGATCATGGAGCGCGAGCAGCCCCAGGTGCAGCTCCGCCTGATCGAGATGAGCAAGCAGCGCGCCGAGTTCGTGGCGCAGACCCTGAAGCGCTCGGTGGTGATCCACGGCGACGCCCTCGATGTGGAGATCCTCGAGGAGTGCAACATCGCCAGCACCGAGACGGTGATCGCCGTGACCAACGACGACGAGGTCAACATCCTGGCCTCGCTGCTGGCCAAGCGGCACGGCTGCGCCCGCGCGGTCACGCTGATCAACTCGACCAGCTACGGCCAGCTCGTCGGCTCGCTGGGGATCGACACCCTGGTCAGCCCGCGCGGCATCACCGTCTCGACCATCCTCCAGCATGTGCGCCGCGGGCGGATCCGCTCGGTCTACACCCTGTCCGACGGGCTGGGCGAGATCATCGAGGCCGAGGCGCTGGAGACCAGCCGGCTGGTCGGCACGCCGCTGCGCGACGCCAAGCTGCCCGAGGGCGTGGTGGTCGGCGCCGTCCTGCGCGGCGAGGAGGTGATCGTGCCGCGCGGCGACACGGTGATCCGCGCCGGCGACCTGGTCACGATCTTCGCCGCCAGCGCTGCGGTGAAGAAGGTCGAGAAACTCTTCGCCGTGAAGCTGGAGTTCTTTTAGGAAGAGGCGCGCGGTCGGTACAAACCGGACATCTTGGCCGACCGCCCCGTCCTGCCGCCACCCGTTCTAGCAATATGAAATAGGGCGCTTTTCTCGCGCCCCTAGGGAGTCGTTGAGCGGTTCCCTAGGCGCGCAAACCGCTCTACTCTTAGGGCCAGCAACCGCCTGTCGCTTCCGGAGGACCCATGCCCCGCATCGCCTACGTCAACGGCCGCTACCTGCCGCACGCCAAGGCCGCCGTGCACATCGAGGATCGCGGCTACCAGTTCGCCGACGGTGTCTACGAGGTGGTGCCGGTGCACAAGGGCATCCTGGTCGACGAGGAGCTGCACCTGGACCGGCTGGAGCGCTCCCTGCGCGAGCTGCGCATCGCCATGCCGATGCGCCGCGAGGCGCTGAAGCTGATCAGCCGCCAAGTGATGCGGCGCAACCACCTGTCGAACGGCTTCCTCTACATGCAGGTGACCCGCGGCGTGGCGCCGCGCGACCACAAGTTCCCGGCCGCCGCCCGGCCGGCCGTGGTGATGACGGTGCGGCAGATGAAGCCGGCCTCCAAGGAGAAGCTGGACAAGGGCATCCCGGTGATCACCCTGCCGGACATCCGCTGGGCGCGGCGCGACATCAAGTCGGTGTCGCTGCTACCCAACTGCCTGGCCAAGCAGCAGGCGCACGAGGCCGGCGCGGTCGAGGCCTGGATGGTCGACGCCGAGGGCTACGTCACCGAGGGCACCTCGACCAACGCCTGGATCATCACCCAGGACAACAAGCTGGTCACCCGCACCGCCAACCAAGACATCCTCAACGGCATCACCCGAATCGCGCTGCTGCAGCGGGTGGCGGAGGAGGGGGTGACCTTCGAGGAGCGGCCCTTCACCGTCGAGGAGGCGCTCAACGCCAAGGAGGCCTTCATCACCTCCTCGACCAACTACGTCATGCCGGTGACCTCGATCGACGGCAAGCCGGTCGGCAACGGCCATCCCGGCCTGCTCACCATGAAGCTGCGCGAGGCCTACGTCGCCTACATCGAGGGACGCGGGGCGCCGGCGGCGCAGAGCGCGGCGTGAGCGGCGCGACGGCAGACGCCGGCTTCGCGGCCGGCGCGGCGGAGCTGACGCCGCCGCGCGCGCTTCTGTTCGACTGGGACAACACCCTGGTCGACACCTGGTCGACCATCCACCGGGCGCTGGCGGTCACCTTCGAGGCGATGGGCCGGGAGCCCTGGACCCTGGAGGAGGTGCGCGCCAACGTGCGCCAGTCGGCGCGCGAGTCCTTCCCGGCGCTGTTCGGCGCCCGCGCCGAGGAGGCGACGCGGCTGTTCTACGAGGCCTTCGCGCGCGACCACCTGGCGCATCTGCGCGAGCGGGCCGGGGCCGGCGCGATGCTGGCCGAGCTGGCGGCCGACCCCGCGCTGCTGCTGGGCGTGGTCAGCAACAAGACGGGCCACCTGCTGCGGGTCGAGGCGGAGGCGCTCGGCTGGCAACGCCACTTCCACCGGCTGGTCGGCGCCACCGATGCGCCGCGCGACAAGCCGGCGCGCGATCCGGTCGAGCTGGCGTTGGCGGACAGCGGTCGGGTGCCGGGACCCGAGGTCTGGTTTGTCGGCGACACCGACATCGACCTGCTCTGCGCGGTCAACGCCGGCTGCACGCCGATCCTGATCCGCGAGGCGCCGCCGGCCCCCGGCGAGTTCGCCGGGCACGAACCGGCCGCCTACGCAGCGGATTTCGCGGCTCTGGCCGCGTTGGTACGGGGGCGGTGAGTCGGCGGTGCGGCGACGGTGAGGCCGGGGCACGGAGGGTGACAAAGAAAAGCGCCTCGGTTTCCTTTTAAACCGCGCTTCTGCATACTACCTGCCTGTCACGGTACGGCTGCAAGGGGCGCGGCCGGCCCGGCTATTATGTGTAAACTGCGCTCGGACCTGCATCAGCCCGGTAGGCTGGGCGCGACATCCTCAACGGGCTCAAATAACCAAGCAGGGATTAGTGCGATGGCCGGCGAGAAATCGCAAAACGTGCAGGATGTGTTTCTGAACCACATCCGCAAGAACAAGGTTCCGGTCACGGTTTTCCTCGTCAACGGCGTGAAGCTGCAGGGAATCGTCACCTGGTTCGACAACTTCTGCGTCCTCCTGCGGCGCGACGCCCACTCCCAGCTCGTCTACAAGCACGCCATCTCGACCGTCATGCCGGCGACGCCGATCTCCCTGTTCGAGCCGGGCGAGCGCGAAGAGGCGCAGGCCGAGGCGTGAGCCGACGGGCCTCCACTTGACGCGCGGCGCCGATCACAGCGGGGCGAACGGACAGGCCGGCGGCGGCCAGGGCGAAGCCGGTCGGCCGTCGGCCGCCACGCCGGCCTGTGTCCTGCACCCCAATCTGCGCGACGGCCAGGCGGTGGAGGACCCGCGCAGCGCCGAGGCGCGCCTGGCGGAGGCCGTCGGCCTGGCCGAGGCGATCGACCTGGACGTTGTCTTGCGCCAGGTGGTGCGCGTCGACCGCAAGCGGCCGGCGAGCCTGTTCGGCAGCGGCCAGATCGAGCGCCTGGCGGCGGAGATCGAGGCGGCCGGCGCGCAGGTCACGGTGATCGACGCCCAGCTCACGCCGGTGCAGCAGCGCAACCTCGAGCGCAGCCTCAAGTGCAAGGTGATCGACCGCACCGGTCTGATCCTGGAGATCTTCGGCGAGCGGGCGCGCACCAAGGAGGGGCAGCTCCAGGTCGAGCTGGCGCATCTCAGCTACCAGCGCTCGCGGCTGGTGCGTTCCTGGACCCACCTGGAGCGCCAGCGCGGCGGCTTCGGCTTCCTCGGCGGTCCCGGCGAAAGCCAGCTCGAGATCGACCGCCGGCTGATCACCGACCGCATCGCGCGGCTGCGGCGCGAGCTGGATCAGGTCAAGCGCACCCGCGAGCTGCACCGCACGGCCCGGCGCAAGGTGCCCTATCCGGTGGTGGCGCTGGTCGGCTACACCAACGCCGGCAAGTCGACCCTGTTCAACCGCATGACGGCGGCCCGGGTCTTCGCCCAGGACCTGCTGTTCGCCACGCTCGATCCGACCATGCGCCGTCTGGAGTTGCCGAGCGGGCAGACGGTCATCCTGTCCGACACCGTCGGCTTCATCTCCGACCTGCCGACCGACCTGGTGGCGGCCTTCCGCGCCACCCTGGAGGAGGTGCTGGAGGCCGACCTGATCCTGCACGTCCGCGACATCGCCCATCCCGACAGCGAGGCGCAACGCCAGAGCGTGCTGGAGGTGCTCGGCGATCTCGGCGTCGAGCCGGAGGCCGAGGGCGGCCAGCCGGTGCTGGAGGTGTTGAACAAGATCGACCTGCTGGACGCCGACTCGCGGGCGGTGCTGCAGGCCCAGGTGGCGCGGCGCGACGACCAGGTCTGCGTCTCGGCCGTCGACGGGGCCGGGCTCGACGCGCTGCTGGGCGCCGTCGAGCGGCGGCTGCAGGCCGCCTACCGCACCGTGCTCTGCTCGGTCGACCTGAGCGACGGCGCGGCCATCGCCTGGCTCTATCGTCACGGCCACGTCAGCGCGCGGCGCGACGACGCGGACCTGGCGCACATGACGGTCAGCCTGGACCCGGCCGACCTGGAGCGCTTCCGGCGACGGCACGGCGCGCACAGCCGCATCCGCCGCGCCGGGGGGCGTTGACCCGGAAAGCCTTGAAGGCCCTCGCCTCCGGTTGACTCGTCCCCGGCCTCTCTTATATGCACCTCAGCACTCTCCATCGGAGAGTGCTAACAGCCGGCTGCTGCGGGTCCCGCGCACCGGCTTTGCCTTACATCCCATGCCCAACCGCACCAGGGGGAGAATCTCCATGAAGTTTCGGCCGCTGCACGACCGCGTGGTCGTCGAGCCTCTCGAGGAGGAGGAGAAGACCGCCGGCGGCATCATCATCCCCGACTCCGCCAAGGAAAAGCCCATGCAGGGCAAGGTTATCGCCGTGGGCCCCGGCTCGCGCGGCGACGACGGGAAGGTGACCGCGCTCGACGTCAAGAAGAACGACCGCGTGCTCTACGGCAAGTGGTCGGGCACGGAGGTCAAGATCGACGGCAAGAACCTCCTGATCATGCGCGAGTCCGACATCATGGGCGTGCTCGAGTAGGCGCGTCCGCCCG
>LSZA01000114.1 GCA_001637315.1 Phormidium willei BDU 130791
GGTTTCTACCCGTTGACCCCTGATCAACCGGATCTAGGGGAGAGATGGGGAGCTGGGAGCCGACGAATCGGTCAGGGATAGATCGCCTCCCCAAAAAATCCCTAACGAAACCTCCTCGCCGAACGGTATGGTTGAACATGCTGTATTCAGAATGAGGGACGTCTGCTGTGACCCTATCTCCTGTCTTACCCCCTTGGGTGGTTTTAGATCCGTTGATCCAAAGTTGGCTGGCTGAAGATATCGGACGGGGCGATCGCACCAGTCAGACCCTACTTAACGGTCAATCTCAACAAGGAACCGCAGAATGGACGCTCAAAGCCCCCGGCGTGATTGCCGGTTTACCCGTAGCACAACGTATCTTTGAGCAACTTGATCGCCAAATCCAAAGCGAACTCATATATAAAGAGGGAACCGCCTGCGAAACAGGGACTGTAGTAGCCCGCTTTCAGGGAAACCTCCAAACCCTCCTCATGGGAGAACGAGTCGCCCTAAACCTCGTTATGCGTCTCAGTGGCATTGCCACAAGTACCCGTGAGTATGTCGACACCATCGCCGACCTGCCCACCCAGCTAACAGATACTCGTAAAACCACACCCGGACTGAGACTACTCGAAAAATATGCCACCTGTGTCGGCGGTGCCATGAACCATCGTCTAGGACTTGACGATGCCATCATGATCAAAGACAACCATATTGCCGCAGCCGGTAGCCTAACCGCAGCCGTGACGCAGATTCGTCCTCAAATTCCCTATCCCCTCAGCATTGAAGTCGAGACGGAAACCCAAGAACAAGTCCAAGAGGCCCTCCAAGCTGGAGTGGACATCATTATGTTGGACAATATGTCCCTCCCCGACCTAGACAATGCCGTGCAACTCATTCGCCGAGAGAACCGCAACATCAAAATTGAAGCCTCAGGCAACATCACCCTAGAGCGTCTACGAGCGATCGCTGAAACCGGAGTGGACTATATTTCCACCAGCGCCCCCATCTCACGCGCTCCCTGGCTCGATATCAGCATGAAACTCAATGTCCCCTAGCTTTTGCCGGGGACATCACAGAACCTGAGGGATCAAGAGTTAAACCAGCACATTGAGTCGTCAACGGGAAATGAAATGCACCCAGAACTGGCCATCCGGAATACAAACACGACGAATCAAGTTATAGGAATAATGGAGGAACGCACCGCTTAAATCCCGGCGATAGCCCCATTCAAACCATTCTCCGTAAGGATCATGGACAATAAAACCGCGATCGTCATAGCCAACGAGGACAATAATGTGACCGAATGAGGTGAAGTAGCCATGAATAACCGCAGGATTCCCCCCTGCCAACCAATCCTGGACTTCTTCAATCGTGGCATTGGTGCGAAAGGTATCACGACAGCCATAATCCCGTACCACTCGTGCCAAATCGTAAGGGCTATGACGGCTCCAGCCGCGATTAATCATGTATTCATAGAGTTCATCCTCAAACTGCCCCACAGAACTACGGCGAGCAGCCCCTAAAAAATCTAAACACATAGCCAGAGAGGTCACATTACAAGACCCCATGGGATTGTACCAATTATCTAATTGGGACTTGTAAGGCACATCGAGACGGATGGTCGTCGGTTTATGTAGAGGAACCTGACGATCCTCTTCTTCCCAGATTTCCACATGCTCTCGGAAGGCATACCAGATTTTCGAATCGTCTACCTTACCGGCATCCCCCCGTTTGGGGAAAGCAACGTCTCGCAGAGCAATACGTAAATGATTGCGCACCTCTTCATAATCAACGAGCCGAAACTGCTCTCCAGCTTGAACCGAATGCTTTTCAGTATCAACCAGAGTCGATGACTGGACTGGCCGAGACTTGAAGACTGTATTTTTGAGAACTTTCAACTCCGGTGGGGGTTTGGGTAAATCATCCCGTCGAGTTTGAATCATCAAGCGAGCTGTCGCGGCCCCAAGATAGCCCATCTCTGCGATGTTCATCATCTCTTGGAAACGATCAAAAGCCGCCGTACTCAATGGCCCAAAGAGTCCATCTGCGGGAGGCTCCAGTAATCCGAGATCAATCAGGCGTACCTGAATTTGACGAGTCAGTTCCTCATCAGCGGCAATATCCTGATAATCGTATTTGCGATCCGTACCGAGAAAGTCCTGTAGCTTCATCTGTTATGCCACTCCCCTAGTGAGATAGGTCGATCGTACCGCGATCGCAGCCCAAATTTGAGCCAGCCTCAGGAATCAATCGTAGTTTCCCCACTTAAACCAGTTGGCAAGAGCGCGATCGATCTCCTATACTCTAAAGGGCGACTCAAAGATCGGGATGTAGCGCAGCTTGGTAGCGCGCCTGCTTTGGGAGCAGGATGCCGCAGGTTCAAATCCTGTCATCCCGACTCGATCACAACTAATACAACTACAAACCCCCCCGAGGTTATCTCAGGGGGGTTTGCGGTGGATCACGCTTGTGATGTCATCCGGGGAGACGCTTAAATCTGACGAGAGCCAAAACGGCTAACTTTAGAGAAACGCTCCCAGAGAAACGGGATAGCTAAAATTACAAGTTTGACAATCCAGGGTGCAAAGTAAAGACTCAAAACAGCACAGAGTCCCGCAACACCCACCGCTGCAACCTTAATCATCTCCTCAGTCGTGTTGAGGCTGAGGAAAAAGGAGCCAACGGCAAACGCAAGGGCAACCAAGCAGGCAACCAACATCTGTAATACCTCAAATTCAGGAAGTTCGTTTAGGATGCGGTGCGTTCCTTCGGCGCAAAAGCCCTACTTCCGTCTTCCTACGTGTATCGTTTAGACCGATAGGAAGATGAACGATTAAGTTGACTAATCTTTACACTCAGCTTGACTTATGTCAAGGATAATGTTCATGAATCTCTGATACCGAGAAACACTTAAACCTGAAACTCCTACTAAGAGCGGGCTTCAGGCATGATCAGCATCGCATCCCCAAAGGAGAAAAATCGATAATTTTCAGCGATCGCCTCCTCATAAAGTCCCAAGAGTCGTTGTCGTCCCAGTAAAGCCGAGACCATCATCATCAAACTGGACTTGGGAAGATGGAAGTTTGTAATTAACCCATCCACCACCCGCCAACGATATCCCGGATAAATAAACAGATCGGTTTTGCCCGAAAACGGCCTGATCTCCCCTGATGGCTGTTGGTTAGCAGCGGCTTCGAGCGATCGCACCGCCGTCGTTCCAACCGCAATCACCCGTCCTCCCCGAGATCGAGTCTGACGAATGGCTTCGACCGTTGTCGCGGGAACATTGAGCCACTCCTGGTGCATGACATGCTTACGAATATCTGACGTCTCCACAGGTCGAAACGTTCCCACCCCAACATCGAGGGTGACAAAGGTCTGAGACACCCCTTGCTCGTGCAACCGTTGCAACAGATCCGGCGTAAAATGTAATCCCGCCGTTGGAGCCGCCGCTGATCGAGCCTCGCGAGCATAAACCGTCTGGTATTGACTGCTATCGGCTTGAGACTGCGTCACGTACGGGGGGAAAGGAACTTCCCCATAGACTTCTAAGGTCTCTAAAACCGTGCGTCCCGAGGGGGGAATTAGCTGTAACACCCGACCTCCCGTCGCCTCATCGGTCGTCAGAACCTGGGCTTGAAACGATCCTAAATCGGCAGCCGACGACCCCTGGGGAGCATCAAAACGGATCTCAGCTCCGGGTTTCAAACGCTTACCCGGTTTAACCAAAGCCAACCAACGATCCTCAGCCTGTTCTTCGAGCAGCAGCACCTCCACCTTGGCCCCACTTGGTTTGTGACCATGTAGACGAGCGGGTAAGACCCGAGTATCATTTAAAACCAATAAATCTCCTGCTTTCAACCAATTCGGTAACTGCCAAAAGACTTGATGGCTGTGATCCTGTGGTGAATGGACAACCAGTAAACGGGAATGATCCCGAGGGGTAACTGGATTCTGAGCAATCCGTTCCTTGGGTAAATGATAATCATAGGAATCGAGTTGTAAATCATCCTCAGATGTGGGGATCATAGTTGAATTTAAACCAGGACATCATCAATAGTGAACAGGAGTATACGGAATGGGATCAAGGACTCTGAGGGTCCAATCAAGCGATCGCCTCCCCGAGCAATTTTTGTAATTCACTCAGGATTGGGGAACCTTCCCCATCTAACTATGGGGAGTTCACCCTAGGAAGTTGGGTCTGAGTCAGCGACCATAGGGATAGACCCCAATTCAAGGCACTCTCTATGGATTACCTTTACTATCTTGCCAACGCTAGCCTGACGTTACGGGTCGTTGAACATCTCAAACGACAAAATTTTCCCGTTCGCTTCATCACCGTCATTCACCAAATCGACGGATGGGTTCTCCGAGTTAAGATGGACTCCCCATTGAGTCGTCAGGATCATGGTAACTTCCAAGCTTACCTCAAAGAAGTCGGAATTCCCTATCCATCCAACATCCGAGTGCAAATGGCGATGTGGAGTTTAGAAACAGACCAGGCTCCGGTGGATGTTATGCGACGCTATCAAGTGGCTGTTGTCTGTCATGGCAACCCAGACACCGCAGAGATTGAAGCCTTTCGCCGTCAGTTTGTCCGGGGACTTGGCTATTGTCCCGAAACCTTAGCCTGAACGAGTACTGAGACAGCGATCGCAGCATTCGATCAGATCCATCGAGCGATCAGATCCATCGAGATCATGTTCAACATTTGCAGACCACAAATCGCCAGTTAGGCTTGGACTGCAAGACATCAAAGAACGTTTCACAGTAAGACTTTAAAGCTGTAGCAACGTCTTACTTAATGTGACGGGTAAATGAACTCAATCCAAAATACTGACAAGGTACTCCTGTAACGTCAGTTGAACGTAATTGACAATCACCGGCTGTCCGATCGCAATCATATCGGGCAGTTTTGTATTGATAGGCTCCCTCAATCCCCGGTTAGGAAGAGACTGACAACGAACTAGAGCCAAATCAAAGCGACAGGGAAGCTCAGCATACTGGGGAAAGCGAGACAAAAACAAGGATGCCGCTCGGTGTAATCGTTGACATTTAGCGGCCGATAAAGCACCTCGTCCATCATCATCCCAATTACCGCGACTGCGAGTTTTAACCTCGACAAAGGCGAGAGTTTTCGCCTGTTGAGCCGTCGCAGGAAACCCGGCCACAATATCTAACTCCCCCAAATGGCATCGCCAACGTTGGTGTAACACCCGCACCCGAGATCCCCGTAACCACTGAGCCACGAGATCCTCCCCTAGAGTTCCCAGGGTGTTCCTGCTAGGATGAGCCTTGGAGTGCCTGTCGTGAGACGGACTGTAACCTTTCGTCATGGGAGAGAACGATTGTGAAATACAAGGATGAACAGTATTGGTATCAGCCATTAGCGATCGCAGCCAAAGCCAGCCTCAACATCAGCCTGGCCATCATCTGCATTTTAATATTCGGCGTCGCAGACTTAGCCTGGGACAGTTCCCAAGCTCAAGCCGTGGCCTATGAAAAGCAAACCCTCTATGGATCTGACTTTTCGGGTCAAGATTTACGAGATTCCAACTTTACTTTAGCAACCATCCGTGCTAGCGACTTCAGCAAAGCCAACTTACAAGGGGTGCAACTGTTCCGAACCAAATTCAAAAACGTCAACTTAGAGGGAGCCGATTTGAGCTTCGCCACCCTAGACTCGGCCCTGTTCTTAGAAAGCAACCTCAAAAATGCCATCCTTGAGAGTGCCTTCGCCTATAACTCAGAATTTCGCAACACCGATATCGAGGGAGCGGACTTTACTGATATCTTTCTCAGCGATGACACCGTGATCGAGCTATGTGAGATCGCTTCGGGAACCAACCCTGTGACAGGTAATAAAACTCGGGATACCCTCGGTTGCGACTATCTCTAGGAACTATCTCTAATAAATTGCCCAAACCCGCTCAGACTCGGCTCTCTGCCTGCAACTGAGCTGGGTCTCTCGAGGGTCAGTCTCTCGGCTATGATCAGATCACGGCGATCGCGCATCACTAAAGAAGAGTTTAGATGTTTCTGTGATCCGCGATCGCCCACATCACCCAATCCACCCCAGCAAGAAAAGCCAAATCAGTCAGACAGCTTTTTGGACAAGGTTTGAGTTTCATGAGGTAGCTCAATCACAAAACTAGCCCCACCGTCAGCCGACGGTTGATAAAAAACGCGTCCCCCATGTTTGTCGGCCACAATCTGGTAACAGATGGACATTCCTAACCCGGTTCCCTTACCAATGGCTTTCGTGGTAAAGAACGGATCAAAGACTTGCGATCGCAGGTGTTCAGGAATCCCCAAGCCATTGTCTTCAATCGTCACCCGAACCACCTGGCCATCCAACTCCGTAGAGATACGAATTTGGCTCGGCTGAGCATACACCTCCTCAACGGTACGCTGGCGATCACGCTCTTCGAGAGCATCAAGAGCATTTACCAAGATATTCATAAACACCTGGTTCATCGAACCCGCATGACATAACACCTTGGGTAAGGCTGCATAGTCTCGGATAATCTTGACTTCAGGGCGATCGGACTTAGCCTTGAGGCGATTTCCCAAAATCGTCAAGGTACTCTCAATTCCCTCATGTAAATCCACCGGTTTCACCTCCGACTCATCCAGACGACTGAAATTCCGTAGGCTGGAGACAATTTCCCGGATACGTTCAGCGCCAACCCGCATCGAACCGAGAATTTTGACAATATCCTCAGCGATAAAATCTAGTTCAATCTCATCCCGTCGTTGAGCCACCTGGGGATCATCAAGAGGGCAATTCTGCTCATAGAGTTGGATAAACCCCAACAAATCCCCAATATACTCATCAGCATGAACCAAATTGCCATAGATGAAATTGACAGGATTATTGATTTCATGGGCCACCCCAGCCACCAACTGTCCCAAACCTGACATTTTTTCCGTTTGCACTAACTGGGCCTGAGTCTCCTTGAGGGTGTTGAGGGCCTGTAACAGTTCTTCGGTACGCTCCTTAACTCGTTGTTCGAGAGTTTCAGTCAGATCTTCGAGAGCATTCTGGGCCAGTTGCCGATCTTGAATTTCTTGAGCCAGTTGTTGATTTTGTTGAGCCAACTCCTCCTCAGCCAGTTCTCGGCTTTCTTCGCTGAGTACATACCACCAGGAGGCGATGCCTAAAATCACCAGTAGGGGAGCGTAGAGGGCTACAAACACCGTCAACAGGCCTTCATCGAGTTGCGGCGATCGCGGTGGTAACTCTTTCAAGCCTAGATACGCGACCACAACAAATAACAGTCCCGTAATACTTGCCACGAGGGTAAAGGCTCCTAGGAACCGTAATACCTTTCGATCGAGGTGAGGGGCAATTTTGCTATGAAAAGTCTTTTGCAACGGTTGCAACAGAGGAAACTCTCCCCACTCGATCGCCGGTTTGCAGCGATCATGACAGCGAGAATCTAAACTACAACATAGCGAACAGATTGGCCCGTCATACACCGGACAATGAGCCATATCTTGAGGTTCATAGGAGTTGTCACAGAGACAGCAGTCAATCAAATCCCGATTATCCAGGGTACGAACCGCTCCAGTCAACGGCTCATCGAGATCTGCGATCAGGTTGGCGGCCTCGATTTGGGCTTGATAGATATTGGCACGGGCAATGTAAAATCGTCCTTGAGTTAGTTTGGCCAGCAGCGGTGAGAGAACCACAGCCAAACCGAGGGCAATAAAGGGAGAATAGGCTTGAGCGTAATCTCCCCAGGTTCCGACAAAGGCGGCGATCGCCACTAACGAAGCCATAATCGTTGCACCAAACCCCACCGGATTGATGTTATAGAGATGAGCCCGTTTGAATTCAATATAGGATGGACTCCAACCTAAAGGTTTGTTAATGACCAAGTCGGCGACTAAGGCTCCAATCCAGGCGATCGCCACGTTAGAATATAGTCCCAACACCGCCTCTAAGGTTGCAAACACGCCCAACTCCATCAACAGCAGCGAGATGGCCACGTTGAAAATGAGCCAAACCACTCGTCCTGGATGATTATGGGTGAGACGAGAAAAGAAATTCGACCAAGCTAACGACCCCGCATAAGCATTCGTGACGTTAATCTTGATTTGAGAGACCACCACAAACAGCGTCACCACCGCCAACACCGTTTCAGGGCGGCTAAAGACATCCTCAAAGCCCGCTAAATACATATATACAGGTTCTTTGGCCTTCACCATTGAAATGCCATGTTCTAGGGCTAAGAAGGCCAGAAACGCCCCTCCAATCTGTTTAGCCCAACCTAAAACCACCCAGCCTGGGCCAGCGGCCATGGCGGCTAACCACCAGCGGTAACGATTCTGGGGGGTGCGATCGGGTAAAAATCGTAGATAATCCACTTGTTCACCCAATTGAGCAATTAGGGAAAACGAAACCGTCGCCGCTGTCCCAAATAATAGTGGATTGAACCCCGACTCGCTAGCTGCATTTCCCCCAAACTCAATCCAACGAGCGAACACATCAGGTTCCCGATGCAAGACAAACACATAGGGGCTGACCATCAAGATCAACCAAAGGGGTTGCGTCCACAGTTGCAGTTTATTAATAAAGGTCACCCCATAAAACACCATCGGGATGATAATCAATGAACAGAGCAAATACCCCCAGGGCAACGGTAAATTTACGTAGAGATTAAGGGCTTGGGCCATAATGGCCGCTTCCAAGGCGAAAAAGATAAAGGTAAACGAAGCATAAATCAGAGATGTAATCGTTGAGCCGATATAGCCAAACCCAGCCCCCCGAGTCAATAAGTCCATATCGATGTTGTATTTTGAGGCGTAATACGAGATAGGAATCCCCGCCAAGAAAATAATCAAACTGACTAGACTAATTGCCCAAAATGTGTTAAAAAATCCGTAGTTAATGACCAAGGAACCACCGATCGCCTCCAGGGCAAGAAAAGAAATACCCCCGATCGCTGTATTGGCCACCAAAAACTCAGACCATTTTCGGAAGGATTTGGGTGCATAGCGCAGAGAATAGTCTTCAAAGGTTTCATTGGCGACCCAGGTGTTATATTCTCGCCGTTCTTTTAAAATTTTGGGCGTACTAGCCATGGCTCGTTACGTGATTTTTAGAAACTCAACTAGGAAACAAAAAATTGACAGTCGATAGATGGTAGTGCAGACCCTGAATTTTAGCAAAATCGGGAATTTATAATTGTTATCTCGGCCACATCTAGCTAAATGAGGACATGAAATTAGACTCAAATATACCACCTATGATTTTATAGTGCAATCGAAAAAACAGGCAAGAATATCAGATTGGCTTAGATTTTGAGCCATTTTACAAGTCATCAGAACTGATTTAAGTTACAATAATTTAAGTTGCAATAAGCCAAGCACAAGCTTCACTATTTTACCGGATTTTGATTGTCCATGAAT
The DNA here is from genome assembly GCA_001637315.1 of Phormidium willei BDU 130791. Taxonomy (GTDB): domain Bacteria; phylum Cyanobacteriota; class Cyanobacteriia; order Cyanobacteriales; family Geitlerinemataceae; genus Sodalinema; species Sodalinema willei. Next base: position 9,400 of record LSZA01000114.1, read on the forward strand.
GAATTTCCCTGAACTTAAAAAACATAAATTTATTTTAATATCGCTTAAAATCGCATTATTTTTTGATTCTTTTTTGGGTGTTTTAGGGATAGATTTTACCAGAGTTATTTATGGTCGTAACATTTGCGATGTTACTAGATAGTAAATAGTCGTAAAAACTAGCCTAACCACTAAAATCAAAACAAAACTATATGAAAGCCATTTCAATTCTAGGAACCTCATCTAATGCCGGCAAAAGCTGGCTAACCACTGCCTTGGGAGCCTGGCTGTATCGACAAGGAGTTCGCGTTGCCCCCTTCAAATCGCAAAATATGTCCAATAACTCCTATGTTACCTTAGAGGGTGGAGAAATTGGTCGGGCGCAAGCGGCTCAAGCCTTAGCCTGCGGGTTACAGCCGCAAGTTGAAATGAACCCAATTCTCCTGAAACCCTCAGGGAATAGTACCTCACAATTAGTGGTTTTAGGACAGGCAAAAGAGCATATCCCTGCCAAACTCTATTATCGTCATATTGAAGCTCTTTGGCAGGTCGTTGCTGATACCCTAGAAGGCTGGAAATCTCGCTGTGATGTTCTGCTTCTCGAAGGGGCCGGAAGTCCTGTTGAACTGAATCTCATGCACCGAGATATGGTGAATTTACGTCCAGTTGCCCATTTACAAGGACGTTGGTTGCTGGTAGGGGACATCGAACGGGGAGGGATTTTTGCTCAGGCCGTGGGAACTTATCAGTTAATTCCGGAGCCTCTCAAAGAAGCGGGATTAGGGTTGGTGGTCAACAAATTTCGTGGTGATTTGAGCCTGTTTGCTGAGGCTGCAACCCACTTCCAACAGCATTTACCTCATTTACCTTATTTGGGGACGTTACCTTATCAGGACGCCCTACAACCAGAAAGTGAAGATAGTTTGTGTGAGGAAGCAGAGGAATCCAACAGTGGCGAGGGAGCGATCCTGGCCTGGATTCGCTTCCCCTATTTGTCTAATTCCCAAGATTGTCAGCCTTGGCGGCTTGATCAGGGGGTACAGGTGAAATGGGTGCGATCGCCGCAGCAGTTAGAAACGGCCCGCGTCATCGTCTTACCCGGAAGTAAAAATACCCTACGAGATTTGGCCTGGTTACGGGAAACTGGCTTAGGGGCGGCAATTACCCAGGCTCGCGATCGCGGTGTTCCCGTTGTCGGCATTTGTGGCGGCTATCAGATGTTGGGAGACTGGCTGATTGATCCAACTGGATTAGCTGGGGATGCGGGCCAAGTTCCCGGCTTAGGCTTGCTTCCCCTGGTGACGGAGTTTGCTCCCTCGAAATCCGTGCGTCAAGTGACGGCCCAATGGGAAGATGAAATCTGGCAAGCTTATGAAATCCATATGGGGCAAACCTCACTCTCGCCCAGGGGGGTTGATGACTCCACCTATGGGCCGCTGTTGTTAGCCGATGGTGTGGGCGAAGGCCAACGGGGCGATCGCACCCTAGGAACCTATCTTCATGGCTTATTTGAGTCCTCAGCCGTCCGTCGTGACCTGATGCACCTGGCCCGAGTCGAAGGATATCAACCTGCGGCAGAAAGTTGGCAGACAGTGCAACGACGACTGTACGATGACATGGCACAATTGATTGAAGACTATTTGGATTTAACACCAATCCGTCGTTATTTAGAGCTTTGACTCGTTCAATTTGCTTCTTTAAGGGGTTCGATGACCAGCAATTCTCAAATGGATTCACTGACGCAGAAGGAACAAGAGCGGCTACGGAAGATTAAGGCCGCCAAAGATAAGTCTCATGAAGCGCGACAGGGCCAGGAAAAAGGCCTCTATGTTTTATTTACAGGGCTGGGTAAGGGCAAAACCAGTAGTGCTATGAATTTGGTGTATCGTCATTTGGCTCACGATCGCCCCTGTGCGGTGGTTCAGTTTGTCAAAAACTCCGAAGCCTATCCCGATGGCGATCGCCTCCTGCTGACCAAACTCTCGCAACAGGGGTTTCCCGTCAACATTCAGACTCTCGGAGGCGGCTTCACCTGGGAAACTCAGAACCCCGAACAGGATCGCCAGATGGCCGCAGCGGCTTGGCAGCAAGCAGTAGATTATATTCAAGATCCTGAGATTTCCTTGGTGGTTCTCGATGAACTGCATATCGCCCTCAAAAATAAGCAGTTAGAGGTTGAACCGATTTTGGCGGCGATTCAGGCTCGTCCCCCCCTCTCTCATGTCGTGACGACGGGCCGTTATGCGCCCGAGGTGTTGATTGAGGCGGCGGATTTGGTGACAGAGATGACTCGCGTGAAACATCCGATTTCTCAGGGAGTTCCGGCCCAACTGGGGATTGAGTTTTAAGGGGAATAACGGGAGAGGGCGATCGCGGCATTTTGCCCGCCGAAGCCAAAACTTAGACAGAGGCTGTGATTGCACTCTTGCTGACGAGTTTGGCTGATTAAATCCAAGTCAAACTCGGACTCCCGTAGGCCCACACAAGGGGGAAGACGGCTTTCGCTCATCGCCAGGAGGCAAAAGGCCACGCCTAAGGCGCCTGAAGCCCCGATGGTATGGCCCGTTGCGCCCTTGGTGGAACTGACGGGAACCCCTTGGGGAAATAGCCATTGAATCAAGGCCGCTTCGCGACGGTCGTTGAGCTGGGTACTGGTTCCGTGAGCGTGAATATAGTCGATGTCTTGGTTGGTGAGTTGACTGCGATCGAGACAGTGTTTCACGGCGGCGATCGCCCCCAAACTCTCGGGCTGCGGGGCGCTAACATGATAGCCATCGGCCGTGAGGCCAAAATCGAGAACTTCACCGTAGATCCGGGCCTGTCGCTGTTGGGCTAAATCGGCTCGTTCGAGGAGAAATAGGGCTGCGCCTTCGGCCAGGACCAGGCCTTCTCGTTGGCGATCGAAGGGATAACAGCCTTGTTTAGCTAAAGCGCCCATGCGGTCAAAACTGGCTAAGGTTAGGGGAGTGATGGGCGTTTCGACGGCCCCGGCCAGGACGCGATCGCAGGTTCGCTCCCGGATTAACTGCACCCCCCGGGCGATGGCCGCGATTCCGGTCGCACAGGCGGCCATCGGCGACAAAACGGGGCCGTGACTGCCACAAAGGACGGCGGCTTGGGTTCCGGGGTTATAGGGGAGAGCCGCATACCAGGCTTGGGGGTTTGGAAAATTGCCTTGTTTGCCCCATTGAGTCGCGAGTTGTTCTAATTGCCCTTGCTGAGCGCGACTGGAACTGACGACAATGCCGCAATCGGCTAGGGGGGGAGTCAGACCCCCATCTTCTAAGGTCATTTGGACAGCTTGCTGAGTCAGTTCACTCAACTCCATCGGCTGAGAACCCAGCATCCCGAGGGGTTTGCTGGGCAAGGTGGGAAAGGGTTGTTGCTGTCGCAGCCCGGATTCTCCATCGAGGAGTTTACGCCAACTTGTGGGCAAGGTTCCTAAGCTACTGCGTCCCCCCATGCCGGTGATGAGAACTGGGATCTGCGATCGCGTCACCTGGACTTGTGCAACCACTACTCGACGAGATTCTCGGCGCCTTCGCTGACTCGGGCCGATTCGAGGCGATCGCCTTGTTGAATCCCATCGACGACCTCCATGCCTTGGCTGACATAGCCAAAGACGGCATAATTCCCGTCCAGGAAGCTGAGATCATCGAGGGTGATATAAAACTGGGCTGAGGCGGAGTTGGGGGATTGCGATCGCGCCATCGCCACGGCCCCTCGACGATGTTGTAATAGGGGCGCGTCCCGGACTCCAGCCTGGGCTAAGGTTTGACCATAAACCGGCTCGTCGGTTCCTTGGGGTTTGATTTCCAAGGGAATATAGCGAGCTTCCCCCGTCTCAGCATTGACATAATTCCCGGTTCCCAGTCGCGACGCGGGGACATCGGGATCGGTGCTGAGGGGATCTCCCCCTTGAACCACAAAGGGATCTGGCTCTCGTACGACACGATGAAAACTGGTTCCGTTATAGACCCCTTTCTGAACCAAGTCTACAAAGTTCCCGGCTGTGACGGGGGCATCGTCGCCGTTAACTTCAATGGTGATGGGGGAACCATTCACGACCATCACCACAGTCGCCATCCCTTCTAAGCGAGGCGTGATCTCTGCGGCGGCTTGGGCTTCGGAGTTTGCGGTTGGAGTTGACGCGGCATCGGTTTGAGCGAGATCTCTGGCTTGGGTGCAACTGGCCAGTACCGTGATACTGAGGACAATTAACACCGTCAGGCGCAGTCGCCACCAACGGTCCTGGGATTGGGTCAAAGGTTGCATGAGTCTGTGACCAATGAATTGGACTGAGCTAATCTTATAAGCCTTCGAGGGGAACGGCGAGGAAACGTGCTAACTCAGCGGCGCGATTTTCGACTTCGGCTAAGGACAGCGGTTGGCCAACTCGGGTTAGGGGGATATCCCGCATTCCTTTTACCCGTAGGTATAAGGCTCGTTTGGGGTTCACCCCATCCTTGATGTCAACGCGAATGGATTTGATGTCGTTGACGTCGCAGCTAATTTCAATGCGGCGGTTTTGGCCGGGAAATCCCCAGCGAAACACGGTTACGGTTCCCTCGTTGAGGTTGAACTCGTTGTAACCACCGCCAACATCCCAGAGAATCACGAGCCAGAGATAGGTTGACAGTAAGATGGCGGCGGTTCCGTACAACCCCATGACGAGGCCTTGGGGAACGAAAATCAGTTCGGTGGGATTGGCGAAGGGGAGAAGGTTCACTTGGGTATAGCTCGAAATCCCCGAGAGCAGGAAGCCAACGCCACCGACGAGAACAACCGTTGCCCAAAAGTAGTTACTGAAGCGTCGAGAGCCTAAGACGGGCTGTTTTAAGGTGCGATCGCTGGTGCTAAGAGTCTGTGCGGTCATAGTAAATTCTACCTAATTTCTAAAAAAAAACGTCTGTGTCTTGACAAAAAATATTAAATGTGATATCGGCGCTTCAGGCACAACAGAATTGAAAAATTCTTAATGTATTTTAACCCCTTCAGTCCCTGCTTTGAGCGGGAATTTGCGCGACTTTCTCAGAAACTTGGGTAGCATTCTGGAGAACTTGGTGGCATAGTATATACTTATGTTAACTTAATTAAAACCTTGCACAATTTTTCAAAGCAAGGAGGCTTGACGATA
>LSZA01000115.1 GCA_001637315.1 Phormidium willei BDU 130791
CCGCCACCTGAGCGGTGCGGCCAAAGGCGGCTCCCTGCCGATCCGGTTATAACAAAAATTTCTTTTTACGAATCTTGTAATTAAAAGCATTTATGGCGCGAGACATCCCGGAGAAGAGGAGCGAGACGATGGATCTGGACCGGGTCTTCGCGCTGTACGACGCCCGTGGCGACGAGCGCTACGGCGAGGCGATCACCCAGCGCGAGCATGCCCTGCAGTGCGGGCTCTGCGCCGAGGCGGAGGACGCGGGCGACGCCCTGGTGACCGCGGCGGTGCTGCACGACGTCGGCCACCTGCTGCACCGCGACACCCAGGCCAGCTACGACCGCGGCGCCGACGACCGGCACGAGGCCCTGGCCGCCAAGGCGCTGGCCGGGTTGTTCGGGCCCGAGGTGGTCGAGCCGATCCGCCTGCACGTCGCGGCCAAGCGCTATCTCTGCTTCGCCGACCCGGCCTATCATGCCGGGCTGTCGCCCACCTCGCAGATGTCCCTGCGCTTGCAGGGCGGGCCGATGAGCGCCGAGGAGGCCGCGGCCTTCCGGGCCGAGCCGGGGGCCGAGGCCGCGGTGCGGCTGCGCCGTTGGGACGAGGCCGGCAAGGTGCCCGGCCGGCAGACGCCGGGCCTGGCGCACTATCGGCGCATCGCCGAGCGGTGCGTGCTGTCGCAGGGGAGCTGAGCGGTCATGGCCGCCAAGACGCGCAAGGTCCTGCTGATCGTCGTCGACCAGTGGCGCGGCGATCACCTCGGTTGCCTGGGGCACCCCTGCGTCGCGACGCCGAACCTCGACCGGCTGGCGCGCGAGGGCACGCTCTTCGCCCGCCACTATGCCCAGGGCACGCCCTGCGGGCCCAGCCGGGCCTCGATCCTGAGCGGCCAGTACGTGATGAACCACCGGGTCGCGACCAACTGGACGCCGACCTCGGCCAGTCTGCCGACCCTGCCGAAGCTGCTGCGCGCGGCCGGCGTGACGCCGCACCTGATCGGCTACACGACCAGCATTCCCGACCCGCGGGTGACGCCGCACGCGGACCCGCGCTTCCGGCACTGGAGCATCGCCGAGGGCTGGGAGGTGCTGCGCCCCTTCGAGGCGGAGCGCGGCGCCTACCTGCGGCACCTTGCGGAGCGTGGCTACCCCGCCCGCGACAGCTACGAGGCGCAGTTCGCCGACACCGGCCCGGCGGCGCTCGCCACCTCGCCGATCGCCGCGGCCGACCACGACACCGCCTGGCTGGCCGAGGCGGGCGCGCGCTTCCTGGAGCATCCGCCGGGCGGGGACTGGCTGCTGCATCTGGGCTTCTTCCGGCCGCACCCGCCGCTGGCCGCGCCCGCGCCCTTCCTCGCCGACTACGCCGACTGCGCGCCGCCGCCGGCGGCGGCCGTCGAGGAGGCGGACCTGCACCCCTACATGCGCGCGCTGCGCGCGGGCGTGCGCGCCACCACGGCGCATCCGGCGCTGCCCGGGCTGGCGGCCGAGATTGCGCCGGCGCAGGTGGCCGAGCTGCGCCGGGCCTACTACGCGCTCTGCAGCGAGGTCGATGCGCAGATCGGCCGGATGCTGGGGCTGCTGGAGGCGCGCGGCGAGCTGGAGGAGACGCTGGTGGTCTTCACCGGCGATCATGGCGAGCACCTGGGCGACCAGGGCCTGTTCGGCAAGCGCGGCCTCGACGGCAGCGCCTTCCACGTGCCGCTGATCGTGCGGGCGCCGGGGCTGCCGGCGGGGCGGCGGGTCGACAGCTTCACCGAATCGGTCGACCTGCTGCCGACCCTGCTGGAGTGGCTGGGCGAGCCGGCGCCGCTGCACGCCGACGGTCGCTCGCTGCTGCCCTTCCTGCGCGGCGAGACGCCGCAGGACTGGCGCGACTGCGCGGTCTACGAGCAGGACTTCCGCGATATCCTGGGGGGCGAGGTGCCGCTCGACCTGCCGCCGGAGCAGGCGAGCTTCGCCGGTCTGCGCGACGCGGCCTATGCCTACCTGCATTTCGCCGGCCTGCCGCCGGCCCTCTACGATCTGCGCGCGGACCCGCAGGAAACCCGCAATCTGGCGGGGGACCCCGCCTATGCCGGCGTGGTGGCGGACTACGCACAGCGTCTGCTGACCCATCGGCTGCGCCACGCCGACCGCAGCCTGACCCCCTACCGGGTCACCCCGCAGGGGCTGCGCGTCATGGTGTAGGCCAGGCCGGTCGGGGCGTCCGGAGGCGAGGCCGACGGCCCCGGAATCCCGCAAATCTGGCACAAGTCGCGCTCGCGTCGCGCTGCATGACCGTGTAGGCAGGCTGTTGGGCAATCGCCTTCGGGTTGGAGAAGGATCGGCCATGACAACCTCCTTGCGTGCCGTGCCGCTGCGGCCCTGTACCTTGCAGGCCCTGCACGAAGACTTCCGGGATCTCGTGCGCGAGCAGTGCGAAAGCTGTGGCGCCGCGGGCGGCGCGCCGGGTGGCGCCTGCCTGGCGCGGCAGCTCCAGGAGATGGCGGAGCGCGTCACCGAGAGTTACGAGCAGCCGCTGCCGCGTGCCGGTCGCGCCTGAGCGGGTCGCGCCTGAATCTTCGGCGCCGGGCTGGCCGGCGGCGCGCGCCCGCACCCCCGAAAGACCGGGGGCAATTCTACCCATTTTGACGTCAATCCGGACGAGAAGGCAGTTGGCAACGCCTGCCGGCCCGCGAAGTCTGTGCGGCAGGTCGGAGGCTGGCGGTCCGCCGGTCCGGGTTGCGCGCGAGGGGAGAGGGGCATGCGGCGGCGGCGAGCTGCGAAGGCGGTGCGCGGGGCGAAGGCGATGCGTGGGGCGAAGGCGATGCGCGGGGCGACGGAGAGGCGCGGGGCGGGGGCGGCCGGCGTGCCGCGGCGGGTCGCCGTTGGGTTGGCCGCGTTGCTGCTAGTGGGGCCGGCGCTCGTCCAGCCGCCGGCGGCCGCAGCGGCGGAGCCCGCCCCGGCGGCGAAGGCCGGAGACCCCCTTGGCGGGCCGCGCGTCGACCTCTCGCCCGCGGACCGGGACGCCTTGGCGGCCAGCTTGCGCCTGCTGGGCGAAGACCGCCCGGACTCGGCGCTGGCCCGACTGGAGCGGGCCAGCCGGCAGGGCGATCCCGATGCGCTCTTCGCCATCGGCGTGTTGCTGGAGACCGGGCATCGGGGCACGCAGCGCAATCCCGAGCTGGCGCTGCGCGCCTATCAGCGCGCCGCCGAGCGGGGGCAGCCGAAGGCCCAGGTGATCGTCGCCGAGCATATCCTGGCGGGCAGTTTCGGCCCGGTCGATCCCCAGATCGCCAAGGTCCTGCTGGTGTCGGCTGCGCGGCGGGGCGAGGCGCGGGCGCGCGAGCTGCTGGCCGAACGGGGCTGGACCCGGGGGGACTTGGCGGCCGAAACGCGCCTGGGCCGCCGCCCGCCCAGGGTGGCGCCGCGCCCGGACCTGCTGGCCCGGAGCGGGGCCGCCAGCAAGCTGCGCCAGGGCGGCGCGCCGCAGGCGGGCGAGCGGCGCGCCGAGACGCCGCTGGTGCAGGTCGCCGTGCGTCGCCCCGCCGCCGGGCCCGAGGCGGTGGCGCTGGAGCCGGCCGCGCCGCCGCCGGCGTGGCGCGCCTGGGTGGGCTCGATGAAGACGGAGCGGGGGGCGCGCCGCCTGGTCGACGAACTGCGGGGCGGCTTCGGCCCCTTGGCGGCGCGGACGGACCTGCAGATCCATCGGCGCCGGCCGGACGGTCAAACGGCCTATCGTCTCTACAGCGCAGCGCAGCCCAGCCGCGCGGCGGCCGAGCGCCTGTGCGCGCGGATCAAGCAGGCGGTCGCGGGGCAGGACTGCCTGGTGATCCGGGATTGACGACGATGCTGCAACCGCGCGCCATCCCGACCCGCCAAGTCCCGCATGGGGGCGACTTGAGGGCCGATATCCTGCTGGTCGATGACGACCTGGAGCTTTGGGAGGAGCTGCGCGACCTGCTCAGCGGCTGGGGGTACAGCGTGGCCGACCGCCGGACGCCGCGCAGCCTGCGGGGCGAGGCGGGAGAGGTCGACTGCCGGCTGGCCCTGATCGACGTCTTCATGCCGGAGTGCGACGGTATCGAAGTGCTGCGCGCCCTGCGCGCCGGCAACCCCAAGCTGCCCGTTGTCCTGATGAGCGGGCGCGGGCGCCTGGAATGGCCGATGGATTTCCTGCAGCGTCTACCTGCGCTCGGCGCGCGCGGGCTGCTGCTCAAGCCCTTCTCGGAGACCGAACTGGCCGCTACGGTGGCGCGCTTCGCCTTGCCGCCGAAGCCGCGCGCGGTGCGACGGGGCTGAGGTCGGGGTCGCCCCGCGATCGCCGCGGCCGAAAGCAGGGCGCGGGGAACGGGCGCGGGGAACGGGGGCGGGGCGTGCAAGCGGAGCTGTCGCAGACGGAGACGGTCGTGCTGGCGCTGGCCGGCCTGCCCAGCCTGCTGGCCATCGCCGAGGATTTGCGCCGCCGGCGGATTTCCAACCTCTTCTGGCTCGCGCTTGCCCTGCTCGGCGGCGTACGGCTCTGGCTGGTTGGAGCGCCGCCGTTGGCGCACGCCCTGGTGGCCACCGCCCTGGTCGCGTTGCTGCTGCTTGCCTGGCTGCGCGGCCTGCTCGGCGGCGGCGACGTCAAGCTGCTGGCCGCCTCCTTCCTGCTCTTCGTCGGTGAGCTGCCGGCCTACCTCCTGGTCCTCTCGCTGCTGGTCGCCGGCCAGGCTCTGGTCTGGTGGCCCTGGGCGCGAGGCGGGAGAAAGGTCCGGCGTCTGCCGCTCGGACTGGCCATCGGCGCCGCCAATCTGGCGGTCGTCCTTCTGCTGATCTTCCTGGCGCCGGCAGGCGGCGGCGCGTAACCGAACGCCCCTGGCGCGGGGGCGGGCGGCGGCCGGACGCCGCCGGGCCGGACCAGCGCCGCCGAATACTGCCATTTTGGGGCTTCTTGCCGACCGGGCCGTTGAATACTCGGGTATACGGTTAGCACGCTCCGGAACCCGAGAGCAGGTTGTGAGCGTCTGGATCCTCTCCCGCAGGTCCGCCGCGCACAAGAAACCTGCTCTGCCTCATAGGGTTAGAGTGATTTTTTGCGACCGGCGGACGCGCTGACGCGCGTCCAGACGGTCACAAATCACTCTAGGCAGCTTGGGCCTTGCGGGGTCCGGTGCGCCACCTTTCCGGGCGGCGGGATCTGACGATGGCTCTTGGCGAAGGCACGGTCCCCATTGACATTTTGGTCGTCGACGACGACCCGGAAATCCTTTTGGAGCTGAGCGACCTGCTGCGCGGCCGCGGCCTGTCGGTGGCGGCGGCCCGTTCCCTGGCCGATGCCGAGGCCTGTCTTGAGGCCTACCGGCCCGCCGTGGTCCTGGTCGACCTCGCCCTGGGCCAAGACTCCGGATTGGCGCTGGTGGAGCGCGTGCAGGTGCGTTCGGCGGGGACTCGAAGTGTTCTTATGAGCGGGAACCTTTCCGCCTTGCGGCAGTTTGGCAGTCGGATGCCAGACGAGCTCTTCGTTATTGAGAAGCCGGTTCCGGTCGATTTTCTGGTCCGCTTTCTGCGGAACCTCTTCGGCGACTCCGGAATATCCGATTCGTCAGGGCGTTAGCCCCTGCTTCCCGGGTCGGGTGTATATCCAATGTTCGTGTTCTAACAAGTATACAAATTGAGAATTTCTGGAGCGAATGCATGTCGATGCATGAGAAATTCTCTGATATACTGGGAAAGATTCCGCATGTAAGGTTATCGTAACCAATGTATTCATCATGCGATTTGGTGATTCAGACTTTTTTAATCCGCAAGACGAAACCTGCCCACAGTGGGTGGAGTTCGTACCGGTCTGGGATTAACCCAAGTTGCGGCGGGTTTTCGGGTCGGTCAGCCTCAACTCCATCACAGGATGTGAACGACATGAGGAGTAGGGGCGGTGCCTGGCATGAGGCCTTTCAGGCCGCGACAATTACTGGGCGAATTCGTGGCGCGTGTTTGGCGCGACCGCGGGGGCGCGGCCATCGTCTGGGTCGTGGCCAGCCTGCCGGCGCTGTTCGGCGCCTCGGCTTTGGCGCTCGACTACGGTCAGGTCTTCACGCAGCGCCAGCAGCTTCAGGCCGTGGCGGACCTGGCCGCGCTGGAGGCCGCCCGCGCCCTGCCGGACACCGACCTGGCCCGCGCGCGTGCGCTGGACAGCCTCGCCCGCCAACTCGACGGGGTGACCTATGACGCCGAGGTGACCTTCGGCGCCTACGGCAGCCGGAGCGAGGCGGGGGATTTCCGCTATCCGGCGGCCACGCGCTTCCAGAGCGGCGCCGGGCAGGCCAACAGTCTCCGGGTCGAGGTCGAGCGACGCAGCGACACCCTGTTCGGCACGCTGGTCGACTTCGGCCCGCCGCAGGTCGGGGCCTCGGCGGTGGCGGCGCGCTCGGCGGAGTTCGCCAGCCTGGCCATCGCCAGTTCCCTTGCCAGCGTCGACACCGAACAGAGCGTTGTCCTCAACTCCCTGCTCGGCTCGCTGCTGGGCACCAGCGTCAACCTCTCGGCGGTGGCCTGGGAAGGCCTGCTGACGACCAACCTGGAGCTGCTGAGCTTCCTCGAACGGCTCGCCGTCGAGGTCGGCGTCTCGGTGGTCGAAACCGACGAGATTCTGGATGCCAGCCTGGCCCTGTCGGACTGGTTGCGGCTGCTCGGCGACAGCCTGGAGGCCGGCGAAGGCCAGGGGGCGCTGGCCGCCGCGGCCAGCGGCGCCGCGCAGCTCGCCGGCGACCTGGCCGTGGACCCGCTGCTGCGGGTCGGCGACCTGGTGGCGCTGGAGGCCGGGGAGACGACCTACGGCATGGCGCCGGCGGACACGCTGGTCAACGTCTTCGACCTGGTGCGCCTGGCCGCCGAGCTGGCCAACGGCCGGCACGGCCTGACCGCCGAGGTGGCGGTGCCGCTGCCGGGCGCCGACATCGCCCTGCGCGCCTTCGCCGTGTCGGGACCCCAGCCCATCGCGGTCGCGCCGGAGGGCGCGGCGGTGGCCACCTCGCAGCTCCGTGTCCTGCTCGACCTGGGCGTCGGGCTCGACACCTCGACCGCGCCGGCCCTGGCCGGTCTGGTCGGCAGCCTGCTGCAGGTCGACCTGGAGCTGCTGGTCGACCTGGCGCCGGCCCGGGCCGAGGTCGCCGCGCTGGGCTGCAATACCGGCGACCGACCGCGCTACGTCGACCTCGACGTCACCCCCGGTCTGGCCCGCGTCGGCCTCGGCGACGTCGAGGAGTCGGCCCTGTCGCTGCCGGCCACGCCCGCGGTCGACGAGGCGACGCTGTTGCAGCTCTCGCTGCTGGGCATTCCGGCGGTGCGGGTCAACGCGCTCGCCGATCTCACGGTCAACGGTGCCGGCGGCCGCGAGCGCTTCTTCGCGCCCTTCGCGCCGCCGCAGGAGCGCACGGTCGGCTCGACCGGCCTGGTGAGCAATCTCGGCAGCGAGCTGATCCAGGACTTGGATCTGCGCATCCAGGTGCTGCCCGGCCTGCCGCTGCTCATCAACGGCCTGCTCGACGCCCTGGTCAACACGCTGCTGTCGGCCGTCCTGCCGGCGCTGCAGCTTCTCCTGGCCAACGTGCTGGGGCCGATCCTCGATCCGCTGCTCGACGGCCTGCTGACGGCCCTGGGCATCCAGGTCGGCAGCGCCGACGTCGCGGTGGGCGGCCTGTCCTGCGGCCAGGTCCGGCTGGTGGCGTCATGAGCGCGCCCGTCGTTCGCCGCGCCGCGCGCGCCCTGCGGCCGCTGAGCTTGCCGCGGCGCCTTTGGACCGACTGCGAGGGCGGCGCGATGGTCGAGTTCGTGCTCGTGCTGCCGCTGCTGCTGACCCTCTTCTTCGGACTGCTGCTCTGGGGCGAGAGCCTGTTCATCCAGCAGCAGGTGAGCTGGGCCTCGGCCGAGCTGGCGCGCACCGCCGGCGTCGGCGAGGCCCCCGACGACCGCGAGGCGCTGTTCGACGCGCTGGCCGGTCAGGTGCTCCAGACCTTCTTCTTTCCGGCCTGCGCCGAGGCGGCCTTCGCCGAGAGCGCCGAGCGGGTCACGGTGACCGTGACCTACGACATGGCGCGGGCCGAGACCTGCCGCTTCGTGCCGGCGCTGCCCTTCGTGCCGGCCCCCAGCGCCTTCGAGTCCCAGCGCGAAATCCTGGTGAGTGTCCCATGAGAGCCCTGAAGCCCCGTCTTCTGGCCGGCCTGGTGCCGGCCCTCCTGCTTCTCCTGTCCGCGGCTCCCTCCGCGGCCCAGGAGACCGCCGGCGGCGCCACGGCGTCCGCCACCGCCCCACCGCAGCAACCCAGCAGGGCGAAGGAGATCCTGCGGTTGCAGTGGAACTCGCGACCCGCCTTGCCGGAGGCCCTGTCCCAGGGGCCGACCGGCGAGGAGGCGAGCGAGATCTACGAAGCCGACATCGAGAGTCCCGAGCTCGATGTTTCCACCAGTAGTGAAAGGAACTGAGACCATGACGCACAAGCTCAAGACCCTTCTGCAACGGCTCCACCGCGACTGCGAGGGGGCGGCCGCGGTCGAATACGCCCTGATCGCCGCCCTCATCTCGGTTGCCGCCATCGCCGTGCTCGACCCCGTCGGCACCGGTGTCTCCCAGGTGCTCGGCACGGTCTGCGACGAGATCGCCGGCGTGTCCGGCGTGTCGATCACCTGCCCGAGCTGACGCGCTTCGAACGGAGGATGAGAGCGACGTGTCGACGCGCGCGCCCATGACCGACCGGCCGGACGGCCGTCACGCTGCGGCCGGCCTGCCGGCCGCCGTGACGCCCGATCTTCTGGTCGAGCTGGACCGGGACGGTCGTCTCGGCCGGGCCGTGGCGCTCAGCGCCTGGGCGCGCGACCTGCCGCTGGGGCGCCTGCGCGGGCGGCGCTGGTCGGAGGTGGTCGCGGCCGACACGCCCGAGCTCGGCACCGACTGGGGCGACGGCCCGGCGCCGCCGCTGCGCTGTTTCGAGGGGCGGTTGCGTCTGCCCGAAGCCGAGGAAGCGCTCGTGTTCTTCGCCTTGCCGCAAGCGCCGGGCGGCGTGCTGGTCTACGGCTTCGGGCGGGACGGCAGCGGCCTGTCCTTCGGTCACAGCGCCTGGGCGGCGCGCCAGATCCGCGAGCAGATCCTGTTGGCCGAGACCGAGCAGCGGCTGCGCCTGGAGGCGGAGGTGCTGCTCGCCAGCCTCAGGGCCCTGCTGGAAGAGGCGGGGCTGCAGCAGATCTGCGGGCGCATCATCGCCGAGTTCGCCAGGATCATTCCCCACGCGCTGGGCCTGGTGTTGCAGCGCCAGGGCGACGGCAGCCTGGCGGTCACGGCGGCCAGTGACGGCGACTGCCTGGGCCTGGTGTTCCGCCAGCGCGGCGACCTCCTGGCCGCCGAGCAGAGCGTCGCCCGCCTGGCCTCGCTCCAAGCGGTTCTCGCGGCGCACGACCGACGCGCGGCCGGCCTGCTCGCGCGGCTCGGCTCGACGCTGGGCGAGGCGGCGTTGGTCACGCGCCTGCAGATCCGCCAGGAGACGGCCTTCTTCCTGCTGATCGCGCAGCCGGACCGGCCGTTTCCCGACCGGGCCAGCCTGCTGCTGGAGCGTCTCGCCCTGATCGCGCGTCACGCCTTCGAGGGGGAGGAGCGGCGCCGCACCATCGCCAACCTCGCCAAGTTCGCCTCCATGGGCGAACTGATGAGCATCATCGCCCACGAGGTGAACCAGCCGCTGACCGTGATCAGCATGGCGGCGGAGAACGCGCGGATGGCGATCGATCGGATCGAGACCGACGAGCAGCGCCAGGCCGTCAAGCAGCGGCTGCGGCGCGTCCAGCAGAACGTCGACAAGGTGGGCCAGATCATCAACTCGATCCGGCGGCTGGCGCACCCCGGCTACGACCGCCAGGGCGTGCCGCGCGCGCGCCTCGGCCAGGCGATCAGCGGCGTCGCCGAGTTCATGGAGGGCAGCCTGGCGCGTAGTGGCGTCAAGCTGCGCGTCGGCCGGAGCGGTCCGGACGGTTACCTCGCCGCCCATCCGGTCAGCCTGCAGCAGGTGCTGATCAACCTGATCAGCAACGGCCGCGACGCCGTGGTGCAGGCCCTGCACGACGGGCGGCTGCAGGCGGAGGGCTGGGTCGCGGTCGACGCGGAGGTCGATTCCGAGGTCGGCCGGGCCCGCCTGCGGGTGAGCGACAACGGCGGCGGCATCCCCGAGGAGCTGCGCGAGCGGGTCTTCGAGCGCTTCTTCACCTCGAAGGAAAGCGGCAAGGGCAGCGGCCTCGGACTCAGCATCGTGCAGGAGCTGGTGGCCGAGATGGGCGGCCGCATCTCCGTGGAGAACTCCGCGGCCGGCGCGGTCTTCACCCTGGAGCTGCCGCTCGCCGAAGCGACCGAGGCGGCGGTGCTCGGGCAAGCGGCCGGACCGGCTGGAGAGGTCGGACGATGAGCGGGCGCAGACTGGAAGTGCTGGTGGTCGACGACGACCGCGACCTGGCGGAGGAACTGGCCGCCCTGGTGACCGCCTACGGCCACCGCGCCGCCGTCGACCACGACGGGCAGTCGGCCTTCGCCGCGGTCCACGGCGAGGTCTTCGACCTGATCCTGATGGACATCAACATGCCGCTCTGGGACGGCACGCGCGCGGCCGAGGCGATGGGATCGCTGCGCCCCGACGCGCGGATCGTGCTGATGAGCGGCGACGAAGGCGCCATAGCGCGGGCCGGCCAGGGCCGCCTGCCGGTGGTGACGATTCTCACAAAGCCGCTCGACCCCGCGCAGATCCGGGGTCTGCTGGCGGCCATCGCGGAGTCCTGAGCCATGTTCTCGAAGAGTCTGCCTTTCCTCGTCGCGCTGCTGGTGCTGGTCGGGCTCGCCTTCGGCGCGCTCGGCCTGCTCGGCGCGGGCGGGGAGGAGCCGCGGCCCGGCCTCCAGGCCCGGCCGGCGGAGCCGGCCGTCGAGCTGCAGTCGGTGGTCGTCGCCGCCGGGCCGATCGAGCGCGGCAGTCTGGTGACGGCGGCGGAGGTGACCACCGTCAAGATGCAGGCGCCGGCCCCCGCCTCGGCCCTGACGAGCCCCGAGCTGGCGGTCGGGCGCACCGCGCTGGCGGCCATCTCGGACGGCCAGCTCGTCACCCGCGATCTGGTGGCCGAGTCCCCCGACGGGCGCGGCGGCCTGGCGCTGCTGGTGCCGCCGGGCAAGCGCGCAGTGGCTCTGCGCATCACCGACGAGATCGCGGTCGGCAACTTCCTGGTGGCCGGCGACCGGGTCGACGTCTTCGTGCGCCTGACCCCGAGCCGCGAGGGCGAGGCGGCGGCGCCGACCAGCCTGACCGCCGAGCGCCGCTCCTTCGCCGTGCTGCAGAACATCGAGGTGCTCTCCTTCGGCGAGGCGCTGCGGGTCAACACCGACGGCGAGGCGGTGCGCGCCCAGACGGTCACCCTGGCGGTCGAGGCGGAGCAGGCCAACACCCTCAACCTGCTGGCCGAGCTGGGCTCCTTCTACCTGGCGCTGCGCCATCCGAGCGACGACCAGCGCCTGGAGTCCGAGTTCCTCTCCCTGGAGGACCTGGTGCGCACGCCGGAGGAAGCCGCCGCCCTCGCCGCCGCCACCGGCACCGCCGAGCCGGCGTCGGCCGAGGCCGCCGGGCGCGCCCGGCGCGAGCCGCACCGCGTCGTCGTGATCCGGGCCGGCGTGCCCAGCATCGAAGCCGTAACCGGAATCTCTGGAGCCAAGCCCTGATGCGTTGGACCGCGTTTGTCTTCGTCGCCGCACTCTTCCTCTGGTCCGCGGCGGCCCAGGCCGCCGGCCTGACCCTGGTGGTCGGGCGCCAGGAGGTGGTGTCGCGCGACACCCCCATCACCCAGGTCTCGGTCGGCGACCCCGGCGTGGCCGATGTGGCCGTGGTCGGCCCGCGCGAGGCGCTGGTCACCGCCAAGGCGGCCGGTGCGACCGACCTGCTGATCTGGCGCGAGGGCGTCGAGGCGCCGGAGCGGCTGGCGCTGCGCGTGGTCGGCGACGTCGGCGAGCTGCGCCGCGCCATCGAGCGAGTGCCGTCGCTGAGCGAGGTGCGGGTCGAGCGCAGTCCCGAGGGCGTGATCCTCAAGGGGAGCGTGCCGAGCGTCGAGGAGCACCGCCGGCTGACCCAGCTCGCCGCCGCCTTCGCCGGCGAGGCGGTGACCGACCTGACGCGGGTGCTGCAGACCCAGCTCGTGAGCGTCGAGGTGCGCTTCGCGGCGGTGTCCAGCACCGCGCTTGAGCGGCTCGGCTTCGACTGGAGCTTTCTGTCGAGCTCGGTGCAGTACGCGCTGACCGGCCCCAACGCGCTGCAGGGCTACAGCTTCGCGCCGAACGCCGGGGGCTTGAGCCTGGGCGAGCGCTCGCCGCCGATCAGCGAGGCCTTCAACCTCTTCCTTTCGGTGCCCGACGTCAGCTTCACCGCCGTCCTGGGCGCGCTCAGCCGCAACCAGCTCGCCCAGATCCTGGCCGAGCCGACGCTGACGGTGCGCAGCGGCGAGGAGGCGGACTTCCTGGTCGGCGGCGACATTCCCATTCCGGTGCCCCAGGACGAGGACTCCATCGGCATCGAGTTCCGCAGCTTCGGCATCCGCCTGAAGCTGCAGGCCAAGGTGCTGAACGACCGCCGCATCCTGATGAGCCTCAACCCCGAGGTCTCGGAGCCGGACTTCGCGCGCGGCGTGTCGATCGGCGGCGTGACGGTGCCCAGCATCGCGCGGCGCGGCGCCTCGACCACGGTCGAGCTGGGCGACGGGCAGTCGCTGGTGCTGGCCGGCCTGGTCTCCTCCTCGGCGCGCGCCACCGACGACGGCGTGCCGGGGCTCTCCAAGCTGCCGGTGCTCGGCTACTTCTTCGGCAACTCGGCCGAGAACCGCGAGCGCCAGGAACTGATCATCGTCGCCACGCCGCGGCTCGTCGCGCCGCTGCAGCCCGGCCAGCTCCCCAACCTGCCCGGCGAGGGCAGCCTCGGCCAGGGCCGCAACGCCGCCGAGATGCTGCTTGGCGAGGAGCGCGTCGAGATCCGCCAGCTTCGCCACGGACTGCTGCCATGAACCTCAATCAAGCCAAGCCCCTGGTCTGCCTCGTCTCCTACGACGAACTGCTGGCCGAGCGCATCGCCATCGTGCTGGACCCGGCCTTCGACCTGGAGCGCAGCCGCCCCGAGGCCGAGGCCATGGCCGCGGTCGCCGAGAGCACGCAGCCCGACCTCTGGCTGGTCGACCTGGACGAGGCGGGCCCCGCCGGCAGCGCCAGCGTCGAGCTATTGCCGCGGGTTCAGGAGGTCGCGCTGGAGCGGCCGGTCGTGGCCATCTCCGCCGACTTCAGCGGCAGCCAGGTGCTGGCCGCCATGCGTGCCGGGGCCAGCGACTTCCTCGACAAGACCGGCATCGACGAGACGCTGATCGGTCAGCTCCAGCGCTGGATCGACGGCCGGCGCGGCCAGGCGGCGCGGCGCGGCAACCTGCTGGCCACGCTGGGCATGCTGCCCGGCACCGGGGTCACCGCCCTGGCCGAGGGGCTGGCCGGCGAGCTGGCCGCCGCCGAGCCGGAGCAGCGGGTGCTGCTGATCGACCTGACCTCCGGCCGGGCGCTCAGCCAGATGCTGGAGAGCGGGCAGAAGCCCTACACCCTGGACGACGCGCTGGGCGACATCGGCCGCCTCGACGACAGCCTGATCGAGACGGCCTTCGCCCGCGCCCATGCCGAGCGGGTCTTCCTGCTGGAGCGCGACCCCGAGCGCGCCACGGCGCAGGCCTGGCACGACTACGACTTCATGACCCTGCTGTCGGTCCTGCGCCGCTGGTTCGCCTGGACGGTGGTGGCCGCCCACTACGACTTTGGCGGCGGCGTCTTTCGCCGGCTCCACCGCGAGGCGGAGGAGGTGGTGCTGGCCTGCGACCAGCGGCTGGGCAACGTCCAGGCGCTGGCCGGCTACCTCAATTCCCTGGGCGCCGAGGGCACGCCGGCGGGGCGGGCGCACTTCGTCGTCACCCGCGCCAACAAGCGTCTTTCGCCCAGCCCGCAGCAACTGGTCGAGAAGTTCGACTTTCCCAGCGCGCTGGTCTTTCCCGACGCCCGCCTGGAGCTGGAGACCGCGGGCAACGCCGGCCTGCCGATCAGCAGCTACGCCCCGCGCTGCGACTACGTCGGGCGCCTGCGCGAGCTGGCCCGGCGGGTGCGCGCGCTGGATGCGGGCAAGGTCGGGGCGCCGCGTCTGACCGCCGGCGGCTCCGGCCTGGTCGCCCGGCTGATGAGGAGCCTGCCATGAGTCTCGGTCTGCAGAACGACCCCGGCTTTCGCATCCGCAGCGACCTGAACCTGTCGGACAGCTACCAGAACGCCAAGTTCCGCGCGGTCGACATCGTGCAGCGCCTGCTCGACGACCAGTCCAGCGACCCCGACGACCTGGACCCGGAGGCGCTGCGCCAGGCGGTGACGCGGGCCGTCGCCGCGGCCCTGTCCGGCACGCAGATGGGCCTCAACGGGCCCGAGCGCGAGCGGCTGCACC
>LSZA01000116.1 GCA_001637315.1 Phormidium willei BDU 130791
AATCCCGTCGCCAGGATTTAGGGGTTTGAAAGACTCGATGTCAAAATTCCAGATCCCAGAAAAGTTTCGTTTCAATCCCGTCGCCAGGATTTAGGGGTTTGAAAGGCTGCGGTTCACAACACCTGCCCCACCTGCATTCTGCCATAAAATATGACGAACCCACACCATAACCCAGAATCTGACCAAACGTACTACAAAATACTACAAAACGTAAAAGCCGAAACTATTGAATTGTCGAGGTTCTGAAGATTTGACGAACCCCCCAGGGATTACAACCCCGCTCAGGTTCGCCAAACCTCTCCTCTCATCATAGAACGATCGCCGACACTTGACGAGGCCGGTCAGACCCATAAACAATCGTTCGCTTCACCGAACCCCGATCTAACACATAAATCCTCAAACAATCCTCCTGCGGTTGAATCAACTCATCGAGCCTCACTCGCAAACGGGCAAACTGGACAGCCGTTAGAAAACACTCAAACACACTATACTGCACCCGAGTCCCATACCCCGACAGCAAATCATGCAGTCGCTTGCGTCGCTTATTCGCCGCGCGATTGTCCGGTAAATCGTAAACCATCAAATAGAACAACGTATCTCGTCGCATCACAGACTCACTCATCGGCGCACCAACGGTCGATACGACACGCCCTCCTGCAAATGACGCGCAAACAACCGCGCCTGTAACTCGATCGCCCGCCGATAAGTACAGCGATAACCAAACAGCGGATGCTTAAACTCATCCGTCATTTTACGCTCAAACGCCTCCAAAAAACACCGCCGCCCCCCATCCGACAACCGATAGGTTCCCAAACTCTCCTCAAAATCCGACAACTGCAACTCTCCCAAATTCACCACCGACAACACCAAACTATCGGCCACCAACGGTCGAAACTCCTCCATCAAATCGAACACCATCGCCGGCTGTCCCCGAGTGGTTTCATGTAAATAGCCCACATAGGGATCTAACCCCGCCAGATGCACCGCCGCCGTCACCTGTACCCGTAACAACCCATAGGCAAAATTCAATAACGCATTCACCGGATCAGTCGCTGGACGATGGCGACCAGTAAATGTCCAAGGAGACTTCAACAGATCGGACCAACAGCCAAAATACTCCCGCGCGGCTAATCCCTCAATCCCTCGGGTTGCATTAATATCAGCCTGTTTCGCCACCGCTGCTTTACGAAGTTTAAGAGGATTTTCTGTCACCCCCCGACGATACAACAATCCGTATTGATTGTGAATTTTTCCGGTCACAATCTCCTGGACGATCGCCAAACGTTGCGTCTCATCACAATAAGCCCGATACTGGGCCAAGCGTAACTGACCATTGCGAGAGTGTCCCGGTAAGGCTGACCCCAAATACTTGCCAAACCGGGTTAAATAATGAACCGATAACCCTAGCTCCAAGGCATAGGTGAGAGCATCTCCCGTAATCCCCGGATTCCCCATCAAAACGACCTGCTCGACGGTTTGTGCCGGAATACTTTGATAGACCCAACCCTGATCATCCTGCTTCAATCCTACCCGAAATGCCTCATATTTTTTGCTCAAAATAGCATCAGGCTGGGTAACATATAAAACACTCATGGTCTTAGCTCCAAAAAAACTCAAAAAATACACTTACAAACTACGCAAATAACGGACTTCCCTCGGTAAACAAATCTTCTCCAAACTGCAATCGCGGCATTTTTGCCGTCGGCTTAGAGGCTCTGGCATTGGCTCATATACCGCCGCTCGTGCTGCTGCGATCGCCCCCTCCGTCGCCTCCCTCAACTGCGGCGTAAACTCCACCCGTTGACGGCGACGATTCCCGTGATAGAAAATCTCCCCAAAAGCGATCGCCTCCCCAGTTCGTTCCTCCAAACACAAGGCCGCTGCACAAAGCTGAAAAAAATCGTTCAAATGCTTCGCCATACGACCCTTCTTATATTCCAAAGGAACCTGGCCCTCAGGGCGCTCCTCCACCGCATCAATAATGCCCTTAACCCCCAGGCGATCGCTCCAAACCCATTGCTGCTGGTGAATCGTGATCTCCCCCTCCTGTCGCGTCTTCGCCTCATCAATATGGCGGTGTAAATGGCGACCGAGAATAATATGTTCGTTGTCGAGCAACTCCCCCAACACATATTCCAAATAAAAGCGTCGAGGACAATACTCCCAGGCGTTTAAAAATGCCAACGGTAAATAGTCATCCATCTGTCCTTCTCCTAACATCAAGCTCATCAAACTCAGGTCATTGCGGCCGCAATTTCGGCCGGGGTTTTTGCCCCGAAGATCCCCGACCTCGTTTCAACACCAGTTCCGTATAGCCAAATCCCTGAGCTGTCTTACGTCCAACCCCAGCAAACTCAGCAAATCGCGCCAACATACTGGCATAGTCTTGAATATAGGGATCTCCAAAGCGGTAACGCACCCAACCAACTGCCCCAATTTCCACTCCACCTTGTCCTTTCCAAGCTTGACTTTTGAGGTCATAAGCCGCCACCCAACCGGACCAGTCCAACTCGGGAATTTGCACCGCTTCTGGGGCAAAGTGGTTCCAACGTCGCCGCAAGCCGTCAAAGACTAACTCCGGTAATGGGAACATCTGAATCCCCTGCTGTTGCTTAAAACTCATGGGAGAGTGAAACCGTAGTTCCACATCCGTTCCTAACGTATCTTGAGCGGCGATCGCTTCATAACTGCTGGCCTGAACCCGAGGATCGCTCCCCGGAATCGCATTCACCCGCTCAAGTTTGAAGGTCAAATTAGCCCAAGAACAGACCTGTTGTTCGCCAGAACAGAGTCCTGCAAATAGAGGTTGTAATAAGTTGCCCTGTAAAATGCCAATGGTGAGATGAACCCGATCGCCCGATCGCAACCGGGGCGATCGCGTCCGTAACGGTGACAGACTAAAAGGAGTCAGATTCGCATCATGAACCTGACGGGCCAACTCGGGGTTCCCCACCTGCAACCATTGCATCACCTGAGCATGTAATGCCCGCCCCAAAAGGTCTGGAAGCGTCTGGCGATCGCAGGACACAAAATCAACCGTAATTCGATGTAACGCCGTTTCAGTCATCTTGAACCTCAGTCAACAATAAATCCCAACCATCAATCTCTAGGACGTTGAGCCATGATAGTTGGCCCCATAGCGAGAACCATAGGGGAGATTGAGTTTTTTAGGCAGTTCCCGGTCCTGTCGCCAGAGGTCCCAGGCTGGCCCCCGCAGTGCCAGATACTCCCCCGATAGCTGCGATCGCCGCAACAAACTCGCCGGAGGCATCACCACCCGGTCATAAAGACGCACCCTTGTTTCTGAAGGTAAATCCAACGGGTTCAAGGGGTGATCACAACAATAGTCCCCACGATCAATCGTCTGACATTCAAACGGAATTGCCTCCACCTCAACCTGCACTTTGCTGGCCCATTTTCCCAAACGAATCCAACGGGGAATCACCACCGTTTCCGGGGCGAGAATATAAGTGCGAAAGCGACTTCCCACCGCCAACTCTTTAGCCCGACCATAATTAATGGGATAATTGCGGTCAGCCCCCTTCTCACCAAATTGCTTCGATTTACCGTAATAGGTCGTCTGGGCCGCCTTAAAGGTATTGATTTGATAGGACCATTGCAACGGTTGAGCCGGAAACACATAAATGTCCAGGTCGCTTAACACCTCCAGGCGGTTTTCTGCCGTTGGATGAAAGTAACTGGGTCGCTGAGCCACCTCTCCAGTCAGTCGATACATTTGTGGTAGTTCTCTCCCGGAAAATAGCGCATAACTCAGCCCCCAATTATGAAAAAACTTCTCCGTTTCAAACAGTAACCCCATCTCCCGTGAGGCAAAAAATACATTGTCGTGAAGGGTTAAAATGCAAGAATATAACATCATTATTAAAACCGTAAGCGAATCATTGAAAATCCGTTGTGGAAGTTCCCATGGGATTTGCCCACAACCCAGCCTCAGCCCCCAAAAAAGGGGCGGAGGTTAACTGAGAACATCAGCCGTTATTTCTTACCTTGTTTCTTGGTGTTTTTCTGGGTGGGTTTGGCTTTAGCTCCATGAGTTTGTGCATAGTGATGCGTCTGCTGATTGAGGCTTGTTAGAATCGCCGCGATCGCCTCATCATCCTGATATAAACCCTTGACATATTTCATGGCTTGTGCTAATTCATCTCCAAACAAAACCTGAGTTTGACGCACCGGTTCCTCAGCCAACAAATCCCGGACAGTGGTTTCAGCCAATGACTTCAACTCATCAATTCCCAGAACCTGATCTGGATTCTCCAATCGGTCATAAAGCGCTTGAGTTAACCGTAAATTACTGAAGACTTCCCCATCACAAAAAGCAATTCCCACCAGGTGATTCGTCATCGTTCCCGTGCGAGACTCCTGAGCACCATAACGCCGAGTCCGCAAGAGATTTCCTAATAAATAGATAAACCCCTCATAGGTCACATCCCGCAAGGTTTCAACCACCGGAAAGGTGATTTCAGGAATCACATGATCTTGTTCATTGATGGAGTGACGCATCACACCCCCCTCGCTCATAGCCCCCGCTTCTGAAGGCGCGTTGAACGTCATACTTTGGTGAGAAGTTTCATAGGGCGTCAGAGAAAAGGCTGAATCTGAATAGACTTTTGACCGTTCCGCACCACTATCGCCAATGGCAAATCCGTAGAGAATACAATCGGGACATTGTTTACAAGAATTTTCACCATTATAGGCACAGTAATTTTCAGCATCTTCCGCTTGACTGGTAATGTCAAAAGCCCGTAACAGTTCTCGACCCGTGAGCCGTTCAGGGGTCGTCTGTTTCCGTTTAAACATCACTAAACGGTTGAACGTATCACGATGTTTGCTGAGTCCAGCTTGGGTGCGAGCCGTATTCAGAACCCCGTCAGTTTGAAACACTGGAAAAGATTGGCTGTGACGGAGAACAAAGAGATGGATATAGTGACCCGAAGCCACGCGAGGAAATTCTTTGACAAAGTGTTGTTTGAGGTGATCTAACATGATTCGTTTGGGTAATTAGTAATGTACAACGTCGGGGCAATCCCTTGTGGTTGCCCGAAAACACTGGGATTATGACCTTTTCTTGTCCCGATCTTGGTTCTCATCCTGTTCCTCCAGAGTCAAAATTCGGTAAGCGAATTCCGCCCCAGATTTAATGCGGTTGCGGTTTTCTTGTAAAAGAGCGCGATCGCCTTTATAGTGACGTTCGAAGAGTTCTTCAACGCAAAAAATAGTAAACTCCAAAACCGCTTCCAACTCCTGCTGAAATCGAACCTGATAATCCAGAGACTTATCCAACAAAAGGGGACGAGTGTACGCCGGTTGACGGTCAATAGCATCTTTCAGTTGTCCCGCCGCTTGCTGAATGATATCATCTCGTTCCAGGTGAGGAGGAATCGCTAAAATTGCCCCTAGCACCTTCGTCAACGGTAAAAGAATCGCATGACTCGAATCCGTTAATCGGACTTGATAAAAACGGCGGTATCGAGTGACCAACTCTTTTGTAACTGAGAGTTTTTCTGTCATGAGTCCATTATCCTGAGCAAGTTGTTGAGCAAAAAACCAATATCGGCGTGCTTCTGCGGGTTTGGCATCTCGACCCTTTGCCCGCAAGCCTGCATCCGCTAAAACAAACACATTTAAAACATCACTCATCACCTCCCGAACGGTATTTTTTAAATCTTGCCAACGAGGATCTGGGGGACTACTGCGACTATCTAAATGTAAGCTATAGACAATCAAAAGCCGCGTTAGCAAGGGGTCAATTTCTTGGATGCGGATGCAACCGTGAGACTCCGTCACTGAGGCAGATAACAAATCCCAAAATCCCCCAGCCCCGTCAATTTGAGCCGCCCCCAGAAAATCACGATCGCTCCCATAGAGTGGCACATGACTGCTGCTAGTCGTGACGCGAACTCCTAATAATCGTGGTAAAGCTAAGGACAGAAATAACGGAACGACCCAAGCTTCGGTTAAGGTTTTCTTCTTGACCACTTTGGTGATTAACGTAGCAACAAAAGGTAAATCTCCGCTATCATAACGACGGGATTCAGGCGACTTGGCAAAACGTCCCGCTTCCGACTCCTCAGGAAGCCAATTTAAGTGATAAAGAACCCTTAAAAGCCCCGATTCTCCCTCCGATTTTTCCGGTAAACAATTCTTAATCCAAGCCTCATTGACTTTCCAAAGATTAAGAGTTTGGACAACATCTTGACAAAACACGCGAATTGCACTAATCGTTTGGGGAGAATAGACATAGGCGGGAAACAGATAGAGGAAAACTGGCTTTTCATCCTCAAAACGTCCTGCACTGGCTGACCAACGGGCTTGCCGGAGCAACATTTCTAATGCCCAAATTTTGGAAATTCCCCGTTTAATCTGTCGTCCTCCTAAAGCATTTTTATTACTATATTGCTGTGGCTTAAAAAGCACCACCGAATCCAACTGATCTTCCGAGGGAAACTCCCCAGAACTTAAAGTACAAATAGGCTGTTTGCCTTGACGAGTTTTCGCCTCACTGTAGCGGTCTAATTCCTGGGAAAAATCGCCCAAATAACTGTCCCAACCCGAGAGGTCTAAATAGCTGTCCAGATAGCGGTCAAACACCTGCTGCGTGGGACTTTCATAGGGAGGGAGGCGATCGCCCCGTTCTCCCCAGTCCACAATCGCCTCAGCCAACTCCTGCAACTGGGCCTGTAGCTGGTCATCATCCCAACCGGAATGACAAGCCAGAACATGGGCCGCTAGGCGATACCAGCCATAATTGACTCCCCCCAGCACAATCTCAACCTGATCCGGCGTTAACACCCCAGCCAGTCCCCAATAGTCAATCACCCAAGGCACAAACTCGGGAATGGCCGCAAAAAACTGCCGCTGTACAAACAAGAGAAACTCAGCCAAACGGTCCGCCCGTAAATCACTGTAAGCCTTAATCTCTAACCACTCCGCCTCACTGAGATCACCCCGTTGTTGTAATTTCGCTAACCGCTTGGGCGTTGCTGGAACCTTGGCATTTTGCACCTTCGCGAACACCACCAGAGGCAGCCCCCGAATTAACGCCGCCGGAGGAATCAGTTCTAGAGTTTGGGGTGCTACTTTCACCCCCTTTCCGTCCCGTTTAAAACCAATATCCCCTTGAAACATATTGTCTGCAAGAAGTTCCCGTATCCCATCCCAGAGATAAGTTTTCAGGGAGTCTCGCTCGGGAACTTCAGCCTGTTTGGGGCAGAGATAGATCACCCCCTGGGCGAAAAATGCCACCGGTTGCCAATCTTGCTCACGGGCAAAGGTCATGACCGTATTATGGATGGCGTTGGTTAGAATGCCGATGGTATCCCGTAGGCGGTGATAGCGAAATTTTAGGGGACTCCCTAACCCTCTTAAATGCTCTTGCAACCGTTTTCCTGACGGTTCCGTTTCCACATCAGCGGGATCCTTCATGTGAACGGTAATGTCGCCAATGGCTGACAGATCCCGCAATTGCGATAACCGTCGTGAATCGAGGTAGAGGTCTCCATACTCTTGCCACTCCCGCAGATAAGGATTGGTTGCACATTTAAACTGGGTATTTTGGGCAAGAAAGGCCACAGCCACCCGAGCAGATTGCCAATCGGGCCAGAACTCCTGGAACTGGAGTTTTGCCCCCAAATCGCTACAGAGATTGAGAATATCGGCAATTTCATGAGCTTTGGGCGCACCTTCTCCATTGGCATGACAGTATTTGTTGTAGTCATGGAGAGTCTGACCGAGACAAAGAACCCGTTTTTCCGAGTCGTTGAGCGGGAAGAGGGTTTCAGCGAGGTTCCAGGCGATGAGTAAGCCGTTGAGACAATGGACACAGAGGTTTTGGTCGGGGCGGCGACTATAGCGTTGGGCCTGTTCCTGAATGCGGGCGATCGCCTCGGGGTCTTGGGCCTGAGAGGCGTTGAGTTGTTGCCGCAGTTGGTGTTCATGGAGCCGTCTTGACCCTCCCTGGGCCGAAATGCCGCCAAATTCCCGTTCCATGGCGGGAACAACCTGGGCAATGTAGGCTTGCAAGATGGGGTCAGTCTCAGCGGGGAGAGTGGTGGTCAGGAGGGTTTGTAAGAGTGTTGTCATGGCATTGATGGAGAGAGAATCGGAGATTGAACGGTGAATCAGAAGATTAAAGACGTGGGACGACGGCGACATAAATCCGCTAGTTTGGGTTTTAAGGCCTCTAGGAGAAGGGCATCGCGGTCAAAGCCACAGGCGTAACTGTTGCTATCGGCATCATTAAGGCGATAGAGGCCAAAAGTGGGCGGCAGTTTGAGACGGCGAAACACGGTCCAATGGCTGCGGCGATTGCCTTTGTCCACGGGAATGAGAAAACAGAGGATAGCCTGTCGGCTGAGTTGGCGGGAGAGGTCGCAATGCTGGGAAATACGCAATCGCCGCAGTTGGCTGAGTTGGCAACAGTCCAGTTCCCCGGCGGTAGACCCGGTGCTGAGTTCCAGGGGCGATCGCTCCAGCCGCCAGGTTCGCAGCCGCACATAGCCCCGTAAGAATCGCTCGGGAAAGCTGTTGCTGCTAAATCCCTGGGGACGAGCCTGGTTGAAAAAGGCCTCGCGATCAATGAGTTCAATGTCCGCCACGGGCAGTAATCGCAGCAGATCATAGGTATAAAACCGTTTCTGAGGACCGCTGTCATCCCAGACGGCAATTTGTAGGGCCGACCCCCCCCGAAAGCGCAAGAGTTCGTCTTGGATTGCCTTTCCTAGGGAACTGTTTTTCAGGGCGTACCACGGACGTTGACGGTCGGGAACGCGATCGCCCCAGAGCGTCTGAAAACTCTCGCTTAGCCGTTGCCGTAGGGGTTCGCTGACCTTGCGAGTAAACTTGTCCTCAGCGATTTGGGCTAAGAGTCCCTGGGCTTGTAGGGGTCCCCAACGCCGCCGATAGTGGTCAAAGGCTTGGGGGAGTTCCAAGCTGTGTTCTAGGGCTTGGTTGAAGCGATCGCGGGAGATGGGGGTTGCGGTGGCCAATTCTGGGGCTAACTCCTCTTGCAATCGTTCTAACTGCCAGGGGGTTTGAGCTGAGGTCAAGAGATAGGCGTGATACTGGTCAAAGCCGGGATGTCGGCCCAATCGTCCTAGCCGCTGAATAGTGGTAGCGGCATTGCTGCTTTCAAAGACCAAGAGATGGATCTGAAAGTCTACCCCCACATCCACCGCTGAGGTGGCGATGACGAGAACCGGTGTCGTTGCGGTCTCATCCGCCAGTCGATCGCGGATGGTCTCCCGTTCCTGACGGTCAATCCGGCCACTAATTTCTACGATGTCGATATCCGGTAGGCGATCGCACAGGCTAGAGACAGCCTGATGAACCTTGGCGATCGCATTCAACACCACTAATCCCCGTCCCGGGCGATCGCCCCCATCCTCCAGTAAATGCTGGCGTAGTTGGGCGGCGTTCGCGTCCAACCATTGCACCACATCCTCCGCCTGGACAACCTCCAAGTTCACCCCTTGCAAAATGGCACGATAGCCAGTCGTGGGTTGATGACAATAAGTTCCCTGAATCTGCCGACATTGCAATTGAGCCTGTTGCAATTGTTTTAAGAAGCTATCCCGTGGCGTGGCGGAGGTGAAGAGAAAGCGTTTGCGGCCTGTTTGCATCTGACGAATGAGCATCATGATATTGAGGGCAGCCGTCTCCTCATGGGGGCCAAAGATATGAAATTCATCGAACACCCAGACATCGGGAAACTCCGCCAGAAGACAAATCAACTCCGCTGTACCATAGGCCGGGTCGCGGTAGCGGTAATGGGCGATGAGATGGAAAATATCGGGATTCGTCAGCAGAATGGGTTTCGTTTTAATCGCCGTCATGAGTTCCACCATGCGGCTAGATTCCTCCTCACTGACGCGGCGACTGAGTTCTTCTCCGTAGAGGCGATCGATCCGTTCACTGGCATCTAGCTGGAAGGTTTGGTGATAGTGCCGTTGTTGGCGAGTTTGGTCTTCGACGAGTTCGATGGTGGGATAGAGTCCCATGACGCGAAATTGGCGATCGAGGAGACTGGGTAAACTCGCTCCTAGGGTTTTCCCATCTCCTGTAGCTGAACAGTTGAAGATCACATCCGCCTCCCCAAATAAAAGCTCGGCGGCGGTTTCGACTTGATGGGTTGATAGGGGACAGTCAGCCCCGGCGGGTGGGGTTAAGTAGCTGCGAACTTTGCATTGTCCGGCACAGCCGAGGGGACAGTGTTGGGCGTTGGGGTTGAGTTGGGAGAAAAGGGGCTGTAGAGCGAGTTTCATGAGACTGGATCGTGGCTTGATTTTTAGCCTATACCCAGTTTCAGGAATGTTGTTATCATTTTTTGATAACGAGTCAAAATTATTGGGTGAGTGACAAAATTCCCAGCAATGTCCCGCTGTGACTCGGCTGAGTCACAGTTCTACCCTGATGTCAACCATGACTCCAGATTCCCAACTCAGTTTTATCCTGCAACTCCTCAAGCATCTCTGTTACGGTCCCATCAGTCGCGACGAGTTGATCACGAAACTCAGCCTTGACCTGGATGAAATGGGTCAAGCCGGGGGAGATGTGAAACAGAAACTCGATCGCAGCCTGAAGAAACTCAGGTCTTGTGGGTTCGAGATTGAGAGTGCGCCACACCACCCCTACCACCTCAAACAGAGTCACTTTCCCCTCTTGCTGACCTCCAAGCAACAGGGGGCGATCGCCACCGCCAGACATCTACTCGAACAACTCGGATTCGCCCAGGAAGCCGCCGAACTGCAACTTTTACTCAAATCCAACGATGAGCCAGATCTTGCCAGCTTAGAAGCCGATTTCAGCCCTCCTGTGGACTATAGCCAGCCTCAGTTGGCCACCATCCTAGACCAGTTGCGCGATCGCATTGCCCAACAACAGCGATTTATCATTCGATATCAGGGAAGTAGCGGCTATCAACAGAACTACGACCTTGACCACTGCGAACTACGACTCCATCAGGGCGCATTATATCTGTTTGCGCTAGTCCCCACTCCCCCCCAATGGACCCTCCCCAAAGATCGTCCAACCCAATTTTTTGATCGCAATCAACCCTTCCGAGTCGATCGCATCCTCAAGGTATTCCCCTCCAGCGGAGACTCCTGGACCTACTCCAGCTTTGGAACCTTGACAATTCGCTACCAACTGCAAGGCCCCCTGGGAACCTATCAACCCCGTCGTCCCCAAGAAACCGTCATCGAACGCCACCCCGACCGCAAAACCGTGATCATCGAAGCTGAAGAAGACCATGTCTTTTGGTTCCTACAACGAATTATGCGTTACCGCGAACATTGCCAAATTCTTGACCCAGACTGGCTTCGCAACCAACATCAGCAAACCATCCAAAAAATGTTAGACAACTACAAAACCTCATCGGGGACAATGTAACCCGATCCCCCCATTGGTCATTGACGCTCCATCTAGTTGACTCTCGCGAGATAGATGGGATACTAGATATTATCAAAACAATTGACCCCCCATGTTTTTGACTAAATTTACCTTTATCGATTTGTTTGCGGGGATTGGCGGCTTTAGAATTGCCTTAGAACGGTTGGGAGGTCAATGTTTGGGTTATTCAGAAATTGATGCCGAGGCGATCGCCGTTTACCAGAAAAACTTTATCGCGCCTGTTTCTGGTTCTGAACGCAATCTAGGGAGTGTTAAAACCATTGGGAAATTGCCCAAGTCTGTTGATGTGATTGTGGGTGGGGTTCCCTGTCAACCTTGGTCAATTGCTGGCAAAATCAAGGGATTTGAAGACGATCGCGGCAAACTTTGGTTTGATGTGATTCGTATTATTAGACTCAATCAACCCAAGGGGTTTATTTTTGAAAACGTTAAAGGTCTCATGGAACCGCGCCACCGGCAGAGTTTAGATTCGATTGTCAGCAAACTGAGTCAATTGGGGTATTACGTTACCTTTCAGGTCTTAAATTCTTATGATTTTGGTTTGCCTCAAGACCGCGATCGCATCTTTATTGTCGGGATTCAAAACAGGATTAAGACCTGTTCTGAGTTTAGATTTCCTGAACCCTTAGCTGAGAAACCACGACTCTATGACTGTATTGAGGGCGTCGAACGTCGTGTTGTCAAAAAACAGAAGTTTCCGCCAGAGCAGTTATTTGGCGATCGCATTCCCGCCTCCCGAGGACGATTTCAAAAAATTGATGAACTCAATGACTTTTTCCTATTTTCAGATGTCCGAGATGGCCATACAACCATTCACTCTTGGGATTTAATTGAAACCAGTGTCAGAGAAAAAGAGGTTTGTGTGACACTGCTACGCAATCGACGAAAAAAGAAATATGGACCCAAAGATGGAAATCCGTTAAGTTTTGAACATCTACAACAGTTAATTCCTAACTTGGAACTTGAGGAATTAGAAAAGCTAGTCGATAAAAAGATATTACGTCAGGTTCAATCTTATAAATATGAGTTTGTCAACTCAAAAATTTCCGCAGGAATCAATGGGATTGCTAAAATTATTCTACCTCATGCTGATGCCATTGGCACGTTAACGGCTACCGGAATGAAAGACTATATTGCCACTTGCTCGTTAGAATGTCAAAATCCCAAGGCGTATAAACAGGAGTTTATTGAGACAATTTATAAGCCAAGAAAGTTTAAACCCATTTCCGCTCGTGATTATGGGCGGTTACAGGGGTTTCCTGATGACTTCCAGATGGCCAGACGAGAGGCGATCGCACGAAAACAGTTTGGGAATGCGGTATCGGTTCCGGTTGTCTATCATTTAGGGCGATCGCTCCTAGACGTGCTGTTAACGTTCGGGATGATCTCCACCTTCCTCTCGCGCGATACGGCTCAAATCTAGGCTGGCGTAAATATCCGCCAGAGGTGCATCAAGATTGAGGCTTTCAATTCGGGCGATCGCCTCGATTCCTTGATAAGTATCCAACAGCCAGCGATCGCCCTGAGTTCGGTGGAATACTTCTACTATATAGCTTTGAGAACTTACCAGAACATAATCTTGTAAACTGGGAAGGGTTCGATAGCATTGAAACTTTCTACCCCGGTCAAACGATTCAGTCGATGCTGATAACACTTCGATGATGACTTTAGGGTACGCGATCGCATCAGCATTCATCTCGTCATCATCATCGCAAGTGACCACCAAATCTGGATAGAAATAGTATTTTTGATGATCAATCTCGACCTTAACATCCGCCATAAAGGTCTGACAGCGTGAACGGCTTAAGGCTGTTCGTAAGAGAATGGCTAAGTTCAAGCTAATCAGATTATGGCCTTTCGTTGTTCCCGCCATCGCGTAAACCTCCCCATCGAGATATTCATGCTTGATGGGACGATGACGTTCTTGTTCCAAGTAGTCTTGCGGACTGATAGAATCGTCAAACTTAATCGCAATCATGGGTGTTTGAGGAATCCGGCTAGTTCCAGTTTGACATCCTCTCCCAGCAACCCTAACGGGTATGCGTGGAGATTCCCTGGGTCGCCCCAAAGATTTCCTGCTTCAACGGGTGCCAGCTAGACTGGGTGACCCCAGCCCCCGCCGCATCCCCTCCACAGGCCATTTCAACCACCCGTTGCCCACGGGCAGCGATGACTTGTCCACTGGCCACATCACGGGGTTTGATGGACCCGCAGTTATGGCAATGATGGATTCGGGTTGAAAGGTCTTTGCGAACCTCTGCCCCGCAATCCGGACACTCTTGAGACGTGCCTCGCGCATCAACTTTGCCGTAAAACACATCACGCTTCCAACAGACCCAGGGAAGGATTTGGTTTGTGAACTGTCCCAGCCCGGCATCGAGGGTGTGTTTGCCCAACATCCCTTTAGCCATGATGCGGAAGTCAAGGTCTTCGACAAAAATCATCCCCGCATGATCGCAAAGGTGATGAGCTAATTTGAAATGCCAGTCTTTTCGCGTATCGGCAATCCGTTGATGGACTCTGGCAATCTTCTTCTGGAGCTTCAGCCAGTTATGACTTCCCTTCTGCTTTTTCTTCAATCGGCGTTGCAGCCATCTCAGCTTGCGGTGCAGATTATTGAAGAAGCGAGGTCGCTTAACCTCTTCTCCATCAGACGTTGAGAGAAAATACTCCAGACCGACATCAATCCCGACCGGATGCCCATGAGGGGCGACAGCCGGAATCTCGACATCAGCCTGAAGGCTAAGCATGACAAAGTACCCGGATGCTTTGCGCACAATTCGAGCTTGTTTGACCTGGAACACCTTTGGTATTTCCCGTGACCAGCGCACCCGAACCCAGCCCAGTTGCGGCAGCTTTATACCCTCATCAGACACACAGTTTTTGAGCATCTGG
>LSZA01000117.1 GCA_001637315.1 Phormidium willei BDU 130791
AGCATTGGCCCGACGCGCCGCCTCGGGGTTGCGCGTATTGGCGCGGATATTGACGTGCTCACCACGGACAGTGCCGGCGGGGAGATTCTGTTCCACGGCCGTCATGCACCGCTTAGCAAAGGTAACGACCTCCTTCAGGCGGGCCGCTCCGGTTCGCGCGCGCTCCAACTTCCGAATGAATGAGAAAAGGTCTTTTCCTTCGACCTCTTCAATGGATGAGAACCGGCCGCCAAGATTGCGCGATAGCTTATGGCACTTGGCCTTGTATTCCTGGCTGCCCTTATGAATGGCAATCACGGTGTCGCTGCGCGCGCACTGGAAATAGCGGCACGCATTTCCTTGCGACTGGAAAAGCGCCTGCGGCTCGGCATTGGCCGGGGTAAATGTAACGGCGGCTGGCCGATCCGCGTTCAAGTCGATGGGCTGGCCCTGCTCAAGCCGCGTACGGACATCGTATAGCCAGGCGCCGAGATCACCGGCACCTGCCTGTACCCAGCGGTGGGGGACGTTGAGTGCGCCAAGATGCTCAAAGCTCCCTTCAACATCGCGCGTCCAGTCCACAGGATTCTGGCCATCAAAATCGAAGATGCCCTGTAGCGGATCGCCGAGTATCCGGCACGGCACGTCGCGGGCAAGCTTGAGAACGATCCCATGCTGGGCAATCGAACAGTCCTGGTATTCATCAACATAGAGCCCGTCATAGGACGCGCGGACGATCCTGCGGATAAATGCATGGTCGAGAAGGCGCGCACAGGCTTCATACAGGGCGCTCCACCGCGCATTGTCGGCGGGGCGCTCGTCGGTCCAGCCGGACGTGCCTGAGTAGGAGAGCGACACCCGAAGCGACCAGCTTGCGATGGTGTCGATACGATAGAGCCTATCGCTGACGCCTAGGGCGCGCATCTTCCGCCGCAGGGCGTTCACGCCGGCATAAGTGTGCGTCAGAATCAGTTGCCGTCCGGCGCTCCGGGCCGTGGATTCGGCAATCAGGTAGGTTTTGCCGAAGCCGGCGGGCGCCACGACATAGCCAGACCCTTGATGCGCGGCGAGGATGGCGGACAGCTCACACATTGTCGATCCAGTCCCGCAAGCTGGTGAGCTGCCGGACCAGATCGCTCTCGCGGATGTCAATGTCAATCAAATGGCCGGAAACGGCGGCCGCCCAGGTCCGGCCCCAGCTCTGCCGCTTGAACCAGTCGCTGGCCTTAGCCGCCTTGCCGAGCGCGATTCGCAAATTTTGCGTGTCGCCCCATGCCGCGAAATTGCGGTCGAGGCCCTGACCGAACTGGGTCTGCACCTGATCCAGAAGGCGCGTATCGTCGTTCCAGATGGCACGTGCCACCTCAAAGGATGCCGTGACGCCCGCCCAAGGAAGATCCGCAAACACGCGTTCTTCTATGGACAGCGCACCATCCCACTTAGCGACAGTGATGCCGGCATTGCGCAGTTCTTGCGCATGCGCGCCGGAGAACTGAGCGGGCTCATCTGAATCGGCGAGGACGGCAACATCATAACCGAGCGTTTTCAGGTTCTCGGCAATCTCCTTGACCTTGCTGGCGCCATTAGCGTCAAACAGTGCTATTCCGCGATAGGCAAAGGAATCCCTATTCTCTGCCGCAACCCAGTGATCGTCCAGCCCGCGCAGGAAACCGACCTCGGTTGCGCCTTCGCAAACGACGATCTTGGGCGCAAGGAACGCTTCGGCGCCTGAGCGGATTTTACCCTGAATGGAATCGGCAATGGCCGGCTTGTTCGCGGCCACCACGTCAACCCGCCCGCCGGCGCGATGGACGATATGCAGGTCATCGACCGTCAGTTCGCGCAACACGACGGGCGAATGGGTGGTCAGGAAATATTGCCCTGTGTCGTCTTCTTTCAAATGCTGAAGCAACCGCGCTATGCGGTGCGGCTCAAGCCCGACTTCGACTTCATCGAACAGCGTGATATGCGGTGCACGGAGCGACTGTTTTTGCAGTCCGGTCATCAGCATGCGTTTAGACCCGAGGCCGAGCTGCCGCAGTGGCATGTCGCCGTCATGCAAGGCAAGGCCAGCCATTCGCACGTTGATGGCGTCGGTATCAAGGTGCGCCTTATAGGATACGGCCACATTGACGCCAAGCGCGCGGGCGGTCGTTTCGGCGGTGCCTGCCACCTCGTCAAAGCCAGTCAGGTCCTGGGCGCGCCGGGCTTCTAAGGCCGCCTTGGCGGCGCGGGCCGCACCGGCCAGAGACGAGGTGATGTTCTCGGATTCGGTAAGTTGGCTCAGGATCGAGCCACGCGACCAGGTAAGATGACGGTCGGAAACGGTGCCGATCAGGCTGACGGCAACCTTCGCACGGTCAGTTGCCTTAAACTGGACGCCCTCATCGTCATCGTTCTTGATGACGGACCATGACGGTTCAAGATCGTCGGCCACAGACAGGCGGATGCGCAGTGCGTCTTCCAGGCCATCACCCGGATCAGCGGTGCGGGCAAGCGTCTCGGCATTCCAGCCGCACAACGCGTGGCCGTATTTTTCAAGGTCCCGGAACGCGTCCGGCAAATCTCCTAATATGGCTTCTATAGTGATCGGGTTCGCCGGATTGCAGAGATAGAAATCAGCGTCGTCGAACGACAGGTTCCACTGCGGATGAAAAACACGGCGCAGCGCCTCGAGGATCGTTGATTTGGTCGAATCCCCGCGCCCGATCAGGCACAGGACATTGCGGTCCGGCACCGGCCAGTCGAGTTCGCGGATACCCCGAAAGTTCCTCACTGACAGATGACGTATCCGCATTGCGCATTACCTCATGCTGCCTCGGAGCCAGCTTCGGATTTTCGAAGCGAACCTGATTTCCGGTCGATTGTGTACCCGGCGTTGCGCAATGCAACGAGCACGTCGCCAAGGTGAAGGTCGTCAAGAAGCACATGCTTCTGGATCGCCTTCGTAAGAATATGGGCGTAGACGTAGCTCGGATTCCGGGCGTCCGGGAGCGATAACTCGGCAACCGCTTCGCGGATCAGCGCCAGCGTGTCGCCGTTTTGTAGCTGGCGCGCATTGTCAGCAGTCTCCGAGCGGGCAGGCTTTTGCACGGTGAGGATCAGATCGACCGTTACCACACCTTCCGAACCGGAATTGAGGCCCTTAACGGAGCGCTGGCCTTTATCAAGGATGGCGACGTGAACCGGCGCGGCCTTGAAGCCAGCATCGCGCAGCGCACGCTGTACTAGTCCCCAAATGCGACCGCTGCTGTTGCCGAACACGACCGACATATAGCGGCCCGGCTTCAACACGCGGAACGCTTCTGAAAACGCGCCGCGCAGCAAGTCTTCGTAACGCTGGGAGGCTCCGTTTTTGCGCTTACCGGTCGTATGCACCACCGCCTCGCTGGCGTTATTGGTGGTGTCGCCTAGCCACGCTTCGTGAAACAAACTCATGTCGCTGTAGAAGATGTTGCTGCCGAACGGTGGATCGGTAAAAATGTAGTCTATTGAAGCATCCTTCAGATGTGACAGTGCATCGGCAGAGGCCAACTCATAGGACACGTCCTTGCGTGAAGAGTCCCGGAACAGCGGGGCATCGCCTCCGCCGTGTAGCTCTTCATCCGCCCGCAGCGCGGCTTCAATCTTACGATTGAAGAGCTCGAACACGTTCCATTCGTAATAGACTGGCGCAATGTAGTAGGTCTGGTTTTGCGCGTTCAGCGGACGTTTCGCGCTCCACTGGTAGCGCCGCGAAGCCCGCGGCAGGATCGCAGTGAAAGCGAACCGCAGCTTTGTGCGAATGTTTTCGTCGGTTACGGCGTTGATGGCCCGCCAAAGTTCAAGCAATGCGATGCCATTCCGTGGCGAGAAAAATGCCGATGTCTCGGTCATTCCTGCCTTGCCGAGACCGGAGCGGCTATACATTTCGCGATCATCTTCGATGGATAGGGACGGTACCGCCTGCTGCCGGGGATCGTTTGTGGCGGCTTCGATCATCTGCAGGTCGAATTCCGAGACGGCCTGGGACGCAAGCTTGCCGTCCACGCCCTTGACGACGACCTCGACCGGCACGTCGTCGCCGCGTCCCCAGTTGCGCCGCGCAAACGGCCCGCCACAGGACGGGCATGTCTTCGGGGGCACGCCGCTCGGCGAGAGTTGTTCGAAGTACACCATCTCTTTTGCACAGGACGGACAGCGATAGGTGAATGACCAGACGGTCCGGGTGACTTCCATGGTCGCACCGTCTTCGGCGCGCCGCGTTTCGTAAAGCGTTCCAATCGCATCCCGCGCCGTCTCCATGATCGAATCAGCGGCAGACCGCAAATCTCGCGGAGATACCTCGGCCAGATAGCCTTTCGCGATGTGCTGGCCTAACACCGATATGTCGCTGAGGACGGCTTTTCGGCGGAGCGTATGGGCCGCAAGCCCTGTCATGCCCGAACCGGCGAAGAAATCGACAACGGTCTCACCGGGCGCGGAGAACGTTTCAATAAAGGGCTTTATGGCGGAAATTGGCACCTTCGTGAGATAGGCGTGGCAGTTGTATACGGCGTCTGTACGCGGAGCCGTTACGGCTTCTGGTAGAGATGCGATGTCAGGCGCCAAGTTGGTTCTCCTCTTAGAAAAACTGCCAGATGGGAAACGCAGAGTCTGTAGACTTATTTCTGACACAACCATAGCCTCGATGCAACCCTGCAAGAGGTTGCTAAGTTGAATCAAAAGAGCCCTAAAAAAATTTTAGCAAAAAATCTTCGTCGTTTCAGAACATCGACGGGCTTATCCCAAGAAGAACTTGCGGAAAGAGCGGGACTTCATAGAACATACATAAGTTCCGTGGAACGCGCAGAGCGCAATATATCTCTTGAGAACATATTTTTGCTCGCTGACGCTTTGGATGTAGAACCCGGCGACCTCCTCAAAGATATCGACAATGAGGATGGCAATTAATGGGGTTCAAGGTTGATACCAGCTTCCTGCGATTTCTGACTATGGGTGCCTTGGGTGTACGCCAAGTCGCGCAAGACCTCGCGAATCGCGGCTTTGAGCCCATTGAACTGGAACGCTACTGCGGATCAAACAAAATCTGGGCGACCAAGGTGAAGCGCCTGCGCCTGCCAGATTTGCTCTGCATACGGACCGGCATACGCGCGGAAGTACGGGCCAAAAGCGATCTCAAAATCAGGATGAGCGATGCGCCCAACAACCCGGACCGAGTCTGGGATGCCGAGCAGCGCGACGAAGATATTGTTGCGCTTATCGCATGTCGCAACGGAAACGATGGCCCAGAACCTGCCAATGAAGCCATCTACTTCACGGTCAAGGCGCTGCGCGACTCAGTTGACATGTCGAAGCTCGGCCCGCCGAAATCCCCTTCGGAGGGTGCTGAACAAGACCGGACCTGGCCCGCGACCGTGCCGAGCCGTCCTGGCCGAGTCTTATCCGTCACCGATGAAAAGCTTGTCGTCATGATGGAAGGGGACGGTAATGACGCGCGCCGACAGACCTACACACTCAACGGAAAGCATCCTTACGTCACCCCCGGAGATAAGTTTAAAGCAGACGTAAGCATGCTCGCTGGCGCTCCGGCGGCGCTGGCCGATCTAAACGCGCATCTCATAGATGAATACGATCCGTTAGCGGACACCGGTTCCGACAACCCGGTCGATCGCTACGCCGCCGTGAAGGCCCTACGATTTCGTCAGGACCTGCGCAAGGACAGCTTGCCTGCCCTTGAAGGCATGCTCGACACTGAAGGTGAAATCCGTGTGGCTCTCGAAGCGGCAGGCAGCGCGGCATTCATCGGGTCTGG
Organism: Phormidium willei BDU 130791; assembly: GCA_001637315.1. GTDB lineage: Bacteria > Cyanobacteriota > Cyanobacteriia > Cyanobacteriales > Geitlerinemataceae > Sodalinema > Sodalinema willei. Next base: position 5,774 of record LSZA01000117.1, read on the forward strand.
GAAGGCTGAGCAGTTCATAGAAGATGTACTGTGGAATCATCAGGCCCGTGAAATGAGCATGGAAGCAATCCTGATACTGACCGAGCTTAAGACCGCGTTCGCGCGCGAGCAGCTGCGCCGGGTCGCGGGTGATGCACAGTTTCAGGGCGATGAGCGGCGGCAAGCCGCGATTTGGGGATTGGGTAAACTGGGCGTGACAGCCTATGCTGATCTCCTGCCATTTATCAGTGATGACGAAGAAAACGTCGCCTTTCATGCCATCGCAGCATTCGGCGATGATGCCCCGGCGGACGTAATTGATAGGCTGATAGCCATTCTGGTCGAAGGAGATCCAAAACGCGCACCCGCCGCATCCGAGGCACTGCGCGTAATTGGAGCGCCGCTTGTTGTCGAACGTCTGGCACACGCAGCCGATGCCGGCGACGGCAATGTCGATTGGGTCCTTGCCACAATTGGACGCATGCCTCCTGACCTCGTGCGCAGGCAACTCGAAGGCTCGGCCCTTCTGGAGCGCCTGCAGCCAATGTTGCTCATAGCGCAAGGCGCAAACTGGCTCGCGGCAGAGGAAGCGACGACGAATCTAGCCTTTCTGCGGAAGCAGAATCTTTAGCGGCGAGCAATTCGAGTCATTGACCGACGATACGGTCTGATTGGCGCGTAAGAGCCAACAAGCAGGGGGTTGCACAGGGGGCGGCACGCCCCCTTGCCGAGGGCTGCGCCAGCGGCCCGAGTAGATGGCGCGGTAGTACCGCGCACATCTTGCGCAAGCTCTGAATGGGTGGGGTTGCGGTCTGAGTGGTCGTCCAGGCGCGGGCGGGACGGTTCATCGCTGAACCGGTAATGCGCTTTGCAGACCCTAGGGCCAGCTTGGATGGGTTATCACCGTCGACGTGTCTCGGCCGCGCCATCAGCCCAATGATGGGAAGTCATCTTCTCTACTCTCAGGGCCAGCTACGTTCCATAGTTCATCAAAATACCGCCTGAACGTCTTCACGACGTCCGGCTCCATGCTTCCGTATACGGGAATGGAGTCGGAATGCTGACCCAGCCACCATCCGAACAAAACCTCACTCTTATTTGCAAACTTTCCCGAATTATAGTCAATAATCATAAAATTTATGAATGGACCTTCATTACTAGTGATTTTAAAAAACGCACCTCGTTCGTCTTTATTCGATAAAGCCCATTTAATTAATTTTGTTTCGCGATCCAAACGGCTTTTAGAGACAATATCCTTGTACCGCCCTCCATTCTCGACAAATTGCATGACTGCTCGCTCGGCGGCATCCCACGATCTCGCACTATAAGATACTTCCAAAGCTCTCGCTTGAGTGGTTGAAACGATATGTGTGTTTAGCACCTGCTCTGCCCTTGCGAAACGCTCACTCGCATAATCAAGCGCTTCGTCACGATATCCGACAAAATATAACGTGCTTTTTGATCTTATCAAATCTTCAATGTACTTAAGTCGGTTTATGCGTTCGTACATTCCAATTCCGTCGGTAATTCGCTCTCCTACGACGATAATAACGATGAATATAATAAAAGACTGAACGTAATAGACGGCGTCAGATATTGTGTATGAGTTTGGCGATTTTTCAAAAACACCCGTCAGATAAAGTGAAATAAGCCCAGCCGATATGGCAAATACCGTGGATATGATTGACGAAACTATCCCTAAATATGGAAAAAATCCTTGTTTTATTGAGGGCCTTCTTTTACTGTCAACCATTATTTGGAGGTCCTTATGGGATATAGATTTGAAGAATATGACAGCATTGATGATTTCTTGGAGGCGGAGAGGGAGCGCTCCAATCTACGGGGTGTCTTGATGCTTTCCACTACCTTTCACGTTACAGCTTATTTATCAGCTATGCTGGTGGTAGGGGTTGCGCAGTGCAATGGTGTGTCCGATTCAAAGGACAGTGATGTCGAGCACAAGAACCCTTCCCTCACCGAGGAACACGCATCGACAGGTGGAACGTTGCTGGAAGCTTTTACGCTAGAGCAACCCTAGCCAAACCGCATCCTTGGGCGCAATGCGCCCCCGTCGCGATTCAGTTGGTCAGCTTCACTCGGTCAGGTGTCGTCGTCACACTGGTCGGCGATGACGCTCTCAATGTGATCGAGCTCGGCACTGAGCGTCTGCACGGCTTCCTGGGCGGACCAGAGGCGCAGCAGCAGGGCGTTGGCGATCTCTCGGTTCATGGGCGGGGTTCCTCCTTTCGGGTCGTGCATGCGGTCGTGTGCGCGTGCTTTGGGCCGGTGTCCTCGATGCGGGCGATGGCGCGTTTGAGCGTGATCTCCGAGACGCCATAGGCCCGCGCCAGGTCGGCAGTACGGGTGCCGCCCTCAAGACTGCGCCTGCGGGCTTCACGCGCCTGTTCGGGGGTGAGCAGCGGCGGGCGGCCGAGGCGCCGGCCCGCCTTGCGCGCGGCGATGAGCCCGGCCTGGGTGTTCTCCACGATGATGTCGCGGCAGAACTCCGCGATGGCACCGAAGATGTGATAGACGAGCTTGCCGCCGGGGGTCGTGGTGTCGATGCCTTCGGCCATGGAGACGAGGTGGATGCCCTCGTCCCGAAAGCGCTCCAGCAGGCCGGAGAGGTGATGCGCCGAGCGGCCCAGCCGGTCGAGCTTGAAGACATAGACTGTATCGCCGGGGCGGAGCGCGGCGATCATGTCGTCCAGGCCGGGGCGATTGCCCTTCGCGCCGGAGATCCCGTGATCGGTGAAGATCGGCGCGCAGCCTTCCTCCCGCAGCTTTTGAAGCTGCATGCGCAGCTTCTGATCCCTGGTCGAGACGCGGGCATAGCCGATCTTGCGGCCCTGACCCTCACCCCGTGACCCGACCAGCGTCCCGCCCGCTGTGGCGGGCCGATCCGGTTCGGGCTTTCCGCCCGGATGGCCGGGGGTCTGAGGCATGGCGCGTCCTTTCGCGCGGGCTACAAAATCGAACGTTTTTGCTCCGCGTACATGGCTGATCTCCGTCGCATCGGTGGAGAGAGCGGGACGGGGGCATTCCGCCACCGCTCGTTCCAAATATAGTATCTGGACGCCACGCAGCCAAGAAAATCATAATCGTTCGTTTTTGAATATTGTGGAGAAATTGCGGAACGATACGTTTCGCAAGAATTTGCAATTCCGCGTATTCGGTGGTATAAATACAATATTTCAAGGCATCGCGAGTCGATTTTCAAACGCGTTGCGTATTTATATTGAAGGAGGGCGCGATATGGCCCTGGGTGACATCAAATTGAGCAGGACATGGATTGGCGCGGCAGCCGGAGCGCTTGCCACGGCAAGCTTGGCGTTGCCCGGTCCCGCCGCGGCTCAGGACAGTCAGGTCGCCTCGACACCGCCACAGGGTAAGGAAGTGATCCTCCGCGTTGGCCCTGGGTTCAGCCCGACCGCAGCCGGAGACATAGCGGCAATCCTAAATCGCGAAGGCTGCCCGGTCACGGTAACGCAGGATGGACTTTTCGAAAATCAAATTGAAGTCGAAGTTGGTGACGATTTTGGCGAGTTCACGGAAAGTGGACGGGCGGGAGCGTATGCCCGCAAATTGTGTCTTGGGTCGTAGAAATTACCCCAATCTTGGAGTTGATACAGTTGGCTCCTGAGGGTAATGCTGCGAGTCTTCGTTTTCAGATTGATTGATAGATATATCGGGTGTCATAGGTGTCTCAGCGCTTGGCTGCGCATCAGTAAGATCTTCCCGGCGCGATAGAATTTCGTGGCGCAATTCATCCGAAGTTCCGGGATCGTTCAAAGCCATTTCTACAGTTTTCTCGTGAAGCCGACTAACAGCTCGATCCATGTAGCGGTCATAGCGAGTTGACCCAGCTTGATCTTTCACTTGATCAAAGTCACTTTTAATATCGGCTAATTGAAGTCGAAACCTTACCATATCAGGTACCGCATCATTGATATGAATTTCTTATTTGGCGTCTTCATCAATTTGATTTAGAAAATCATCAATCCGCCCGATGTAATCTGCTTGTCCTTCGTATTTCGCCAGATCTTCAAGGGTGAGTATTTCCTGTTCAACCTGCGTCAGATCAGCGGCAGCACCCATCGCCCTTTCCATTTCGAAACGGCGAATAGCCGTGACCTCCTCCTGTGACGGCGCCTCGCGGTCGAAGCTGTGTCCGGCTTCCGTGTAGGCTTCGATCATCCCGTCATAGTGGCTTTGCGTGAAGTCTGGCTGTTCTCCGGTATCATTGGCATGCACCATATCGTCATGGCGAGCCTGAACCTGAGCCAGTTCATCCGCAGCTTCGACGCGCCGCGCTTTGACCTTCTCCAATTCATCCTGCCGCGCTTCTTCTTCAGCGCGGATGGTGTCGAGCGCGTCGGGCCCGTCGAGTTCGTCGGCCGGGACGCCGGCGGCTTTGGCCAGGTCGGCATGGTCCGGGTTGCTGGGGTCGTACTCGCCGGAGGCAACGAGCGTGCGCAGTTCGGCGATGGCCTCGAGCTCTTTCTCCAACTCCGCGATCCGGTCGTCGAATGCCGCGATCTGACGCTGCAAATCGGCGATCTGGCGTTGCAGGAGGATGAGATAACCGGCGTCCTGCGCCGCACGGTCCTTGCGGGCCTTGGTCTCGGCCAAATGCGCCGCGCCGATGCGGGCGCTGTTGGTCATGAAGTTAGCGGCGGATTCCGGAACCTGCCCGTCCCTGATCATGATTTCCATGTTGTGGAGGCGCAGGGGCATCTGATCGACATGGTCGGCAAGGCCCAGACGTGCGGCACCGCCGAATTCGGCGGTCAGGCCCTTCGCGGCCGATGTGCTGAAATCCCCGTCTAAGTCCGGCAACACGCCCGGCGGCGGCGCTGCAAACGCCACGTCGCGTATGTTTTCCCGAAATTGCTCACTAATAGCCATCCCCTCAATTTCCCCACTCAAAATTCTTTTTGTTATTCGCACCGCAAAAATGCGCGATTGCATTTATATACTAGAGGAAATAGCTAAATAAGCCGTTAATTATGGAAAATATTTTAGTAAAATTGTATCTATTATGCATATCTTACTGCGAAATACGTTAAGAAGCTGTATAATATAGATAAAATTCGAAATAATTCTTCTTTTGGGGCAGATCATTATGGGATCGGACAGGCATTCCGAGTCAGCGACTTCCGGACAGCAAAGGCCGCTCACACGTGAACTCCGGGCCCAGATGGCGGGCGAGATGCAGCGCAGCGGATCAAAGGTCTCCGACTTCGAGGATGTGATCGCCCCTGCCACGCTCACTTCCTGGCTGAACGGCGCGGCCGATAGCGCGGACGATGAGACGCTTCGCGCCGTGCTTGAAGCGCTCCGCGCCCTGCCGACGAAAGATCCCGGGCATTGCGGCACGGTAAGGTCCGTGCAGAAGGTCAAGATCACCCCGGCGATCCGCAAGCACCTCAACGCGGAGCGGGAGAGGACGCAGATCGGCGTTCACAAGCTGCTGCGCGGGCGCAAGGACGTGCCCAAGGGCCTCTATGGGGCGCTGATCGCGAAGTGGCTCAAGGGAACGGTCACGCACGCCCCCCGACACCACATCCGCTATGTCGAAGCCTGCTGGGCGGAATGCGAGAGCGTAGCCGAGCTGACGCCGGAGGTGCGCAACGCGCTATACGCGGAAACCGAGCGCACGGGCCGTAGCTGGAGCAGTTTCATGGAGAGCCTGGACTCGCCGCCGCCCGGTCTCGACGCCAGCAAGCTCTCGCGCTGGGCCAGCGGCTACAGCAAATACGCTCCGGCCTCTCTGCTGGAATGGGTGCTCGACCAGTTCGCAGCCCTTCCGGACAAGGAGCCGCCGTCCAGCCGCAAGCATCCCTATATCTCCGGCCGCTCGCAGGTGCCGGAAGACGAAGAGGCGAAGGACCTTCTCAGGCTGCAACGCCGCATCGAAGAGCTTGAGCTGGTGATCGAGCGCCAAGGCAAGGAGATCAGGGCGCTGCGCGAGACGCTGGCGGATGATTGAGCGCCAGACGCCCGTTCCCATCTCCGGACGCTTTAGGAGGCGCAGGGCTCCAGCAACTCGCCAAGCGTGGGAATCTCGCGGTAGGCTTCCCGGATATCGTCCGCGATGGTAAGGACATCCCCGGCCGCTTCGCACGGAAAGGCATAGTCGTAGTAATAGATTCCACCCGCATCGAAGCTGGTGTAGACGCGCAGCTTGTAGGGCGCGCGCGGTTCGTCGACTAAGAGGACGATCACGTTCGGAAAGCCCTCGAAGATCGCCTGGGTGCTTCCCATGCAGGCGAGGGTAAAGGCTTCGGACTCGCGCCCGGCATTGACCGCGACCAGCGCCGCACGCTTGGAAAGGCTGTACATGAAGCTGACGGCCTCCGGGTGGGAGAGGCCGCGCAAATCCTTGAATTCGATCATGGTCTCCCGCGTACATATTTCCGCTGCGAGCTTGAACAGGTTGAAGACCGCCCGGCGGAGGTTGAGCTTGTAGCGTTCCGCACCGCGCGCGTAGCTACCGCGTGCCTCCACGCGCCCCTCGGCGTCCCGGCATCCCGCGAAGAGATCGAAGTCGTAGAGACGCCGCCGGTCGAAGAGCGGCAGAACCGCCGGGTGCTCTTCCTCCACATCCGGCAGACGCTGACCCAGCACGCCGGTAAAGGGACTGGCGGGAGCCCGCGCGGCATCGGCCCCCAGAAGGTTGGCGGCGTGAAAGGCGCGGAATTCCTGTTCGAATGCGCGACGCCCCTCGCGGTCGCGGATCACGACATCGATGATGTCGATCCGCAGCCGGGGCGATTGCCGCGGCAGGCAGGTGATCACCAGATTGATGAATTCCTGCTGCGCCAGGCTGAAAGGGTCCAGCTCGTCGACGAAGTTGACGATGACCATGGTCTCGGGGTGCTGGCGTGCAGCTTCGATGGCTCCTGTAAGGCCGGGGATATGCGGCCGGTCCGCCATGGGCGGATCGAAGCGCATGCGGCGGCAGTATTCCGAAACGATCCAGGCCGGAAGTGCGGATGGTGTCGCAAAGCGCTGCTCGGCCGCCTTGCCGCGCTCGATCTGGCGCGGGGAAGCATAGAAGCGCCCTTCGATTTCCATCGCCGTCGTGATCGGGATGTGCATGCGGCTGACAAGGCCCTCGCGGCCACAGGCGCGCTGAACGAACGGGTTCGTTCGCTCCTTTTCCAGCCATTCAGGCCCGAGCCGGATATAGCCGCTGCCGTCGTCGCGCTTCGGGTGGCGGATAGCGCGATGGTACTCGCCAGAGGTGGAGCAGATGCCGCGATCGATCCGGTGGAGGCTATCGAGACGCAGGATGAGATCGCCGCCCTCGCGCAGAACAGCGCCCAAGGCGAGCGCTCCATCGCCCAGCTCCGTCTCGAAGAGGTTGCGCTGGATCGTCAGCCTGAAGCGGTCGCGGGTTTCCCAGCGCAGATATCTTTGTTCGAGGGCGGTAATACCGGTTCCCGCGGCGATCTCCATGACCGTCAGGAACCGGGCACGCGTCAGCGCCGGTAGAGCGCTGTAAGTTTCCAGAATGGATGAATGAACATATAAAACATGTCTCATAAAAAATTCCCCTAAAAATATTATCGGGGAATTCGCTTAATTCTTGGTAAATGAAGTCAAGCTGCGGTTGTCTCTTGTTCGGATCAAAGCGGGTTCTTGAGTAGATATCGTCTCAGATCGTTGTAGAGCACATCGTTCATGTAGAGGTGGTGTCGCCGCGCGGCGACAAGGTTGCTGAACTCCTCCTGCTCAAGCAGGCGCGGGAAATCGCGCATAATCCGCTCGAAGGAGGTAACCACCGCATCGAAGAATGCAGGGTCTTCCGGGCCGTCCTTGTGCATGTGGATGTACAGCGCCACGAGCTGCAGATTGGCGTAAGCCTCGTGAATTTCCGGCCCGTAGAGCGTGTCGTTGCCCTTCTTCATCGAGAGCGCGCAGAAGACGCGCACTGCGGTCTCGAAAAGCAGATAGCTGAAGCGCGGATCGGGTTTTGCCTTGGACAAACCCACGCGTACTCCGTGGCGCTCAATGGCCCAGCGCATGAGGTCGCTTGAGGCTATGGCATCCAGGATCGCCGCGCCGCGCGCCGAAATCTCGTCGTTCTCGAACAGGAAGTATCCCGCCCAACCGAAGGCAAAGCGGTCCTCCAGCGCGGCGCGAAGCAGCGCTTCGCGGAAGCGCTCGAACAGGCTGCGCACGCTGCGCACGGATACCCGTGTCTCCGCTGCCGCTCCCTGGACGGTCTTCTCCTCGCAAAAACACCGCAGCACCTTGAGAAATCGGTACTCGGAGAGCTTCGCGTGGCGATAGTAGCGGTTGCCCGGCGGTGGCTTTCGCTCACGCGATTTAGAAACGCGCTGTCGATTTTTTGGTTTCACGGCAGCCACTTAGCGCTCGTTCCCGCCGGTTTTGCTTCCTTAAGCACTTCGACAGCATGTTGATGCGCCGCTACCTTCTTTAAAGCCTCCTGATTGGCATCGCCTCCGCCACACAGAGCATCGCCAAGCCCCTCTTTGGGAAAGCTCTGTTTGCCGGG
>LSZA01000118.1 GCA_001637315.1 Phormidium willei BDU 130791
AATATGTAACATTAAGGATAACAAGCTTGTTATTTGTCGATTTATCTTTTTAAAAACCTCGTGTATACCCAACCTCGTTCTCTCCCCCAAGACTACAGCCGCGACGATTGGAAACAGGGATATCTCTCCCAGCATCAAGAGTCTGAGTATTGGCTAGATGACCTGGAGGGGGACATTCCCCAAGACCTCTGCGGAACCCTATTTCGCGTTGGACCAGGATTACTCGATATCAACGGCTATCGGGTGAATCATCCCTTTGACGGCGATGGAATGGTCTGTGCGATCGCCGTCAAAGACGGACGAGCCTATTTCCGCAACCGCTTCGTGCAAACCCAAGGCTTTCAAGAGGAACAAAAAGCCGGGAAACCCCTATATCGAGGGGTTTTCGGCACTCAGAAACCGGGCGGTTGGCTGGCCAATATCTTTGACACCCGCCTCAAGAACATCGCCAACACCAATGTCATCTACTGGGGTGGAAAGTTGCTGGCGTTGTGGGAAGCCGCCGAACCCCACCGCTTAGATCCATGTACATTAGAGACATTGGGCCTCGATCGCCTCGATGGGGTGTTAGACGAGGGAGATGCGATCGCCGCTCATCCCCACATCGATCCCCACTCCGAGGGAGACCACGGCGACCCCTGTCTCGTGAACTTCGCCGTCAAACCCGGTCCCTCTACAGCCATTAAACTCTACGAATTTGCCACATCGGGGACACTCCTACGCCAACAAACCCGCTTCATTCCGGGGTTCGCCTTTCTCCATGACATGGCGATTACCCCCAACTACTGCATTTTCTTCCAAAATCCCGTCTCCTTTAACCCCCTTCCCTATCTCTTGGGATTCCGGGGAGCCGCTGAATGTATTGAATTTAATCCCAAAACCTCGACCAAAGTGATTGTGATTCCTCGCGATGGGTCCGGGGAGATGAAAATCTTGGATACCGAACCCTGTTTTGTCTTCCACCACGCTAACGCCTGGGAAGAAAACGGGGAAATTTGCGTCGATTCCATTTGTTATGACTCCTTCCCTCAACCGACCGCTGATTCTGATTTTCGGGATGTGGATTTTGATACGATTCCCGAAGGTCAATTGTGGACGTTTCGCCTCAATTTAGAGCAAGAAACCGTCAGCCACCAGGTGGTTGAATCTCGCTGTTGTGAGTTTCCGGTGTTGCATCCCGAGAAAGTTGGACGGAAGGCTCGTTATTTATATATGGGAACGACTCACCGAGAAACAGGAAATGCGCCGTTACAGGGAGTCATGAAGTGCGATCGCTTCACGGGAGAACGTCAAGTTTGGAGTTTTGCACCACGGGGATTCACGGGAGAACCGACGTTTGTTCCTCATCCCCAGGGAACCCAGGAGGATGACGGTTGGCTATTACTGTTGATGTATGATGCGGAACATCATCGCAGTGATCTTGTGATTTTTGATGCCAAGTCTGTGGAGAATGGTCCTCTAGCACGGTTGCATCTTAAGTATCACATTCCCTACGGCCTACATGGCAATTTCACGCCGGAGTATTTTGGTCCTTAGGGGACGATTTCCGGAGAATTTTCTGCTAAAGCTGCGTGTCATGGCTAGAATGAAGCCATGACACCAGAGATATCAAGTCATCAGGGGTCGTTGTTTTCTTATCGAAGTCCCACGAGGTTTTTATATAGCTCAAACAATATTCACAAGCGATCGCCCCCTTGAGGTTTGGATAATATAGGGTGGGGTAATACTTCCCCAATTGGCTCATTCGGCAAACATCTCAGCCAAGGTATCGAGAACGCCTCTTTGCTCATCTGGACTAATTTTACCCAGTTTTTTGACCAATCGAGTTTTATCAATGGTGCGGATTTGATCCAGAACAATTTTTCCTTCCTTACCCTGAAACTGGCATAAAATTCGCGTCGGGTAGGCTTTCCCTTTTGTCGTCATGGGTGCAATGATCACCGTGGCAATATAACGGTTCATTTCATCCGGTGAGATGATCACACAGGGTCGTGTTTTCTGAATTTCACTGCCAATTGTGGGGTCAAGATTAACCAAAAAAACATCGAAACGCTTGGCTACCACTCCCATTCACTTTGCTCCCAATTGGTACTGTTGACTTGATCGAGAAGAACATCATCTTGTTCTTTCGCCATTTTCGCAAAGGCTTGATCCCAGCCGTCGCGTAACCGTCGTGCGGTGCGAATCGTGAGATGATCGCCCTCCACTTCGATTTCAACGTCCGTCTGAATACCGCTTTGCTCTAAGAGCAGTTTAGGAATACGCACACCTTGGGAGTTGCCAATTTTAACGATTCGGGTTCTAATTACTGTGCTCATACTCAGATGATCTTAAAGGCAGAATGTAATTACACTGTAGCTACATTCAAAAGGGTCGTCAAGTGCAAGGTAGTCTCGTTGGCAATACTCCGGACAGTTTTTGAAAGCCAACGGTAGAATGCAGGTTTCGGCCCTCTTCCACAGTGACCTAGCCAACGAGAAAACAAGGGTTTCAGCGCTTGCTCAGAAAAATGTCCGAACTATTGTTCCTTAAGACTTAAGCTTATAACTTTAACTTAAAGTGGGTGCATCTCAGTTAGGAGAATGAGTAAATATACTCAATGACAGTTCCCCTCGAAACAGTCCCTACCCCTCCCGAGAGGGGAGTTTTCGCCCCTACGGCCATGGATATCATCTAGAAGGTAATGGTATAATGGCAGTTACGTTTGTATTAGTTCACGGTTATGTCTGAAATCTATCGGCTCAAAGCGAGTGAATTAGACTCGAACTTCTTGGCTAAGATCAAATCTCAGTTTGGAGAGAAAGAAATTGAAATTTTTGTGTCAGAGTTTGAAGATGAAACTGAGTATCTGTTGAAATCTGAGGAAAACAAGTCTAGGCTTTTACGGGCAATTGATAATGTTGACAGGAATCAAAATTTAGTTGAAGTGACATTTGATGACTAACATGAGTCCTTTTGTTTATGAACCGGCGAGTCGTTTTTGAGTTTTCAGCATTTGAAGATTTTAACAACTGGGCAGTTGCAAATAAAAAAATATACCAGAAAATTGTCAAGCTAATTTATGATATTGACCGTTCTCCAAGCCAGGGACTCGGGAAGCCTGAAGCTCTGAAACATGATTTGGAGCCGCCACATCCCCGCGTCATGGCTGGAGCCATGACACGAGGCTAGAGTGGATTTTTCGCCCCTACAGCAACGGATATAATCTAGGAGCGTTCTGACTAACGGCGGGTTTCTAAGTATTGACCAATCATCAGTTCTTCCCCATCGCGACAAATGACTGTTTGACGAGTGCGGTATTTTGCGCCAATTAGTTTCAATTCCTCCTCAAAACTGGAATTGTTGTACTCAGTTCTTAAACACATGGTTTCGGGATTGGTGAACCAGAAATCGGCGATCACTGGCTTAGGAGTGGCGAAACCGCGATCGCGGTAGAGAATATCCCCCTGAACCCCAAACACGGTTTTTCCCCGACTGGGTTTGCGGCTGACTCCCTCATAATGGCTTTCCCAGGTGACACGACTCCCACAGACAAAGGGATGATTCGCCTCAAGTTCGTGGCGTTGCGCTAACTCCCGTAATAACTCCTGTTCTGGTTCGAGAAATTCGACGGTAATCAGGCTGGTGACTTCTTGGGTTTCACCGCTGTTGAGGCTGTAGTAGCGACGTTGGGATGTCCAGTCTCCGGCGCAGTTGCGGAAAAACTGTTCAGCCAAAGCCTCAGCCGTTAGCGGTTGACGGTGTAGAGATAGAGTCATGGAACCTCACAGAGATAGGTGCGGGATAGGATAGAGGAGCGATCGCCGGACCAACCCCTAAACCTTGTTCGCTGGACAAGAGTCGTCGTCATTTGTCAAGCAGTTCAAATCTATCTGAATAGAACGCAATCAATTGTAACAATGTTGACAGACTTAAACAGACCCCATCCGTCCCTCAACAAGACGCTCCCGAAGGATTAAAAGCAAAAGAACGAGGAGATTTGTCGATGGGTCGCTCATCCTGTTGCTGAACCGCTATGGTGACATTAGGACTAGAACTAGACTGTTAGTCCTGAGCTGTTTTCCGCTAATTTAAGGAAAATTTAAACAAATTGAGCTAGAACTTGCCCAAATCTTATGGAACTGAAGATTTTTCAAGAGTTTTTTGACTGTTGCGTTGGTCATTGGAGTACAGAGCGCACCTATCACTACATGACGCGCCAAGAAGTGGAGCGATCGCACACGGATTTCTTTGTCCATCCTCTCGCCAACGATCTCAAACGCAAAGTCCTCACCGACAATAACTATGCACTTTCCGATCCCCTTGATCCCCTTCCCGGCTACCATCTCGAATTCGCCACCCTTTCCGAAACCGGGGAAGAAGTCCAACAGCAACTGAATTTGATGTTTATCCCCACCGTCAACGTCGGAGATGCGATCGAGGGAGATTACCTGCGCGATCGCGCCTACGAAGAAGACCGGCCCATTATCTCCCACTTCCGCTTCCACAACAGCAACCGGGAATTATTGATGACCACCCGCTATAGTCGCGTCATCGCCGTGGACTCCATCACCCTAATTAACCCCGAACTGCGGATTCGCAAAATTATCACCTACGAGCGTCCCGAAACCGACCAACCCCCAGAAAAAGTGGTTCTCGTTGGCTTTGGCGTCGAACAGAAAATCAAGACCACCGCCACGTCAGCGGAGAAGACGTGATTCACACCTTGCTGATTCACAACTTGCTGATTCACACCTTGCTGATTCACAACTTGCCCCGAAGCCACTATTGTAGAAAGGCGAACATACAATCAAGAACGCACACCCGTAGCTCGACCCTGCGGATTTCTCATCTACCCGTCGGTTGATTCTCGTTGATGAACATTAGTAAATTTTTCCGACTGTCCCTAGGCGTTTGGCGATCGCAGCGAACCGGTCATAACCACGAACTGAGTCACGTCGAAGACCTCCGGTCCACCGTAACCGCCAGTTCCCTAAACCTCGATGACCCGCAACTGCTCAAATGCTGTCGTGACTGCGGGATTGACAGCTATGAAACCAGCACCCCCTACCGCGTGGACGAAGATTACGAAGCGCGGTTTACCCATTGGGAAGAAAGTCATAGCTATCTGGTGATTCCCGTTCCCAACCCAGATAACGCCAATCAGGGAACACTCCTCTATTGCTATCTCGATTTAGATCTCCAACCCAGTCGAGGAACCTATGAACTCGGACGAGACGGAACCCTGATGCTGAAAATCACCGACGAGAACACCGTACGGGACGATCGCATCTGGTTTCCCTCCGCTAACTTGCGGCTTCATGTCTCGACCATTCGACCGAGCGATCGCTCCGTGACCACCACCACCTTCACCTCCAACGTCCGCACCAGTCCAGCCTCAACCTTCCCCGAAAACAAGGCCATCGCCTTGCAACGGTAACGCCGAGGCTACCTTGGGGAGTCAGCGAGATCCGCCATCGTTCGCGGTGATTTAGGACGACAGGGACTCCCCAAACAAATCTGGCCCCCCGGAAGGTCGCTAAAGACACTACTACGAGCGCCAACCACAGTATTCGAGCCAATGGTCACGCCAGCGGCCACAAAACAATCCGTTGCAATCCAAACCCCATTCCCGAGGAGGATGGGGTTGGTTGTTAAGCCAAACTGGCGATCGCCGATATCATGGCTTCCCGTACAGAGATAGCTTTTCTGAGACACCACACAATGATGTCCCAGACGAATCTCATCGAGACTATAGAACACCACATCATCCCCAATCCAGCAAAAATCGCCGATGGTCACCTTCCAGGGATAAGTAAAGCGGGCCGTCGGACGAACAATCACCCCTTCGCCAACCGTTGCGCCAAAGCGACGCAAAACCCAGCAACGAAAGCCATTGGCGAAATGGGGAGACAGGGGAAAGGCGATCGCCTGAACCAGCCACCACAGCAACACATAGACCCCCGAACGACCGCGATCGTAGTCCGATTGGTCATAGGTTCGTAAATCCACCCAAGCGGGACTCTCAATATCGGGTTTCATGATTCGTTGTCGCAAGACATCAAAGACATTTCAAAAAGGACTTTTTAGGACGGGATAATTATTGCGTGATTATTGCTGGGTATATATTTTTTCTCGTCCGCTGTGTCCTAACTGCTTTGACTATTATTGCGACCAAAGCGCCGTAGCAGCAGCGAGTTACTGACAACACTGACCGAACTGAGGGCCATAAAGCCAGCCGCCACAGCCGGATCGAGAAGAATACCAAACTTAGGGAGTAAAATCCCCGCCGCAACCGGAAGTCCAACGAGATTATAGCCGAAGGCCCAAATGAGATTTTGGCGAATCTTGTTAAACGTGGCTCGGCTGAGACGAATCGATCGCAAAATATCCTCAAGGCGATCGCCCATCAAGACAATATCTGCCGTTTCCACCGCCACATCCGTTCCCGCATTCAACGCCATCCCCACATCCGCTTGAGCCAAAGCTGGCGCATCATTAATCCCATCGCCCACTAACGCCACCCGAAACCCCGCCTCCTGCAACTGAGTAATGGCGCGAGCCTTGTCCTGGGGACTCACCTGAGCCATAATCTCCTGAGGAGAGAGTCCCAACTGTTGACCGATGGCCTGAGCCGTTTCCGGGCGATCGCCCGTCAGGAGTTGCACCCGTAAGCCGAATGTCCGTAATTGATTGACCGTTTCCGCCGCATCAGCTCGGAGTTGATCACGAACAGCGATCGCCCCGGCCAACTCATCGGCGATCGCCACATACACCAAACTATTCCCCTCCTGTAACCGCTGCTGCGCCCAACCCTCCATCTCCTCATCCCAAGAGATCCCATGCTGTTCGAGCCAGAGACGATTTCCCGCCAGCACTCGTTGCGACTCAATCACAGCCTGCACCCCTAACCCGGCCTTCGTCTGAGAGTCAGACACCCGAAGCAAGGCCAACCCCTTCGCTTTCGCCGAATTGACGATCGCATCGGCGAGAGGGTGACGGGTTTGTTGTTCAACAGACGCCGCCCATTGTAGTAGATTGAGGGAGTTTCGTTGCCAAATCTCGCTCACCGTCGGCTCTCCCATCGTCAGAGTTCCCGTCTTATCAAAGACCACCAGATCCAGCTTGTGAACCTGCTCCAAGACATCGCCACCCCGAATTAACAGTCCTTGTTCAGCTCCTACCCCCGTTCCCACAAGAATCGCCGTGGGTGTCGCCAATCCCAACGCACAAGGACAGGCGATCGCCAACACATCAATCATCAGCTTCAAACTCAGCAAGAGCGGCGAGAGAGCCGCATCTCCCATCTTGTGAACCTGGCCCAACTCGGGGAACTCATGGGCCGTCTGTAACACTTGGGGAAAAAGATCGACCCCAATACCATACCAAAACAGAAATGTCAAGGCAGCCAGCGTCATAATTCCATAGGTAAAATAACCCGCCACCGTATCCGCTAATCGTTGCACCGGCGCTTTGCGGGTTTGGGCCTCCTCCACCAGTTTCACAATCTGAGCCAACGCCGTATCTTTCCCCGTGCGTTGCGCTTGGATGATGATACTTCCGGACTGATTGAGCGTTCCTGTGCTGAGGCGATCGCCCACCGACTTCGACACCGGGAGAGATTCCCCCGTCAACATCGACTCATTCACCATCGTCTCCCCAGCCATGAGTTCTCCATCAACGGGGATTTTCTCACCGGGGCGCACTTGGAGATATTCCCCCACCCGCACCTGATCCGCCGGTAAATCGACAATGCTGCTGGGATCAATCTGTTGTAACTCCTCAATATCCGTCAAAAGATGAACCGTTTTCGGCTGTAACCCTAGCAGAGACTTGAGAGAGGCTGAAGCGCGGTTTCTGGCTCGTGATTCGAGCGATCGCCCCAACAGCACAAACCCCAACAACATCACCGGTTCCTCAAAAAAGCATTCCCAAGCCAAATTGGGGAAAAACAGGGCCGCCGTACTCGCCAGATAGGCCGTCACCAAGCCAAACCCCACCAGAGTATTCATACTCGGCGCATTCTTGAGCAATCCCCGGCCCCCTTCGACAATAATCTCCCGGCCCGGAATCGCCAACGCCAGAGACGCGAGAGCAAAATGAAACCAGATATTACTCAACCCCGGAATCGCCGGGAATCCCAACATTTGCAAATGGCCCAACCCCGAGAGAATAATCAGCGCCAAGGCGATCGCCAGCTGACGTTGTTGTTGCTGTTGCGCCTCCCGCTGGCGTTCCTCCGTCGCCTCCAAATCCGCGAGTGACAATCCCTGCTGACAGCGTAACTGGCTGGGAAATCCGCCTTCAGTGAGGGTTTGCGCCAGAGTTTCCGGGTTGACGACTCCTAACTGACAATCCACCGTCGCCATTTCCGTGGCCAGATTCACCTTCGCCGAGGCCACCCCTGGAATTTGCGTGAGTTTGCGTTCGACGGCTTTGACACAGCCAGCGCATTTCATCCCCCCCACATCGAGAGCGAGGGTTTCGAGGCGATCGGGTTGCGATTGGGTTTCGGGTTGTACGGGGGAGACTTGCATAGATGAGGTAGACAGACTCAGTGAACATCCTTATCTTTAAGGATACCGAGAACTTGCCCCATGATTAGTCCTTTCCTCTTTCTTCTCAATCGATTCTTCTCAATCGATCGCCTCAGAAGTCGGTTAACATCGAAGAGAACTCCGTCAATGGATAGCCGATATGACCGCCACCGTGCCTGTTATTCATAGTGACCCTGATATCCTGGGAGGAACTCCCGTCTTCGTGGGAACCCGTGTTCCCATCAAAACCTTGCTCGATTATCTCGAAGCGGGTGATCCACTTGATGAATTTCTAGAGCATTTTCCCAGTGTTAAGCGTGAGCAAGCGATCGCCTCTCTTGAGTTAGCAAAGGAAATGCTGACAGCCTATGCGAATTCTGATTGACGAATGTGTCCCACGCCCTCTTAAGCGCGAACTGGCCGGTTATGAGATACACACTGTTGTCGAGATGGGATGGTCAGGAAAAAAGAATGGTGAACTGTTACGACTTATGAATCAAGGCGGCTTTACCATTTTACTAACAACGGATCAAAATTTGCGGTATCAGCAGAACCTAGAGCAAGCTGGCGTAGCCGTGACTGTTCTTGCGGCCCGCAGTAACCGGTTAGCAGATTTGCTTCCTCTGATACCTAATCTTCGCCGCGTACTGAGTACAATTGTTGCAGGAGAAGTTGTCGAAATTCGAAGTCCCGAATCCTGAAACCTCCTAATCGAGAAGGTGACGCCTCAATTTTGATGACGCACATAGTCCACATTCAAAAAAAAGATGGTCGTGATTGCAACAAATAGATACGCCAATAAACCCGAAATAACGCTTCCAACAACACTCACCAACTCGGCAGCAAAAGGAATCTGACTCACCACTAGACTTGCAAACCCAAACACGACCATCACCACGAAAGTCACCGCGCCGAACCCGAGCCCAATTAACACACTGCGCCCAAAAATTTTCCACCATTGTCCTTTGACCAAATCACGACTGTAGGACAGTGCATCTAAGCCTTGCCCCCTCAGCGCCACAGCATACAACACAAAATACAATAAGTTTGCGATATAAAGACCTGGCACAATCAATAAAATCAACCCAATGGCAACTAAAATTGTCGAAATAATTACGACTAAAAGACTTGGGATTAGACGCGAAAACCCTTGTTGGATTGCCGAAGCAACTTCAATCGGTCGGTTGAGAACCGCAGATTCAGTCAAAATCAAGGCACTCAGAACACTGACAATCGATAAAACAATCAGTAAAACTGCAAATCCTAGCGCCAATAGATCGCCAGGATTCGCCATTTCTTCAGGGTTGTCAGAGACAGGAACAAAAAGTTGAATAATCGCTAGAGGTAAATCAATGACTAATGCCAGAACTAGGAAGTTCGAAAAATTATCCTTGAAAATATTCCAGCCGATATCAAAATAATCGCCGACCTCTAACTGAGGACTTTTGAGCTTAGTTTCTTGGTTCATCGGAGTCAATTTTGAATAAATTTAGCACGATCAACAAGTCTTCTGTCCTGAAAAATTTCACCTGAAAAAATTAACGTAATAGTCCCTAGCATTGGAAGGGTTGATGGCCAACAAGCCACTGTTGACCACCCATCCTAAACGCCATGATATCTTGTGAATCACAAAACCCCATCCTAATTTTCACATTAGTTTAAGATTCACAAGTTTAAGATTTACAGCAAAATTCCGGTATACTTGATACCTGCATTCTACCGTTCCCAGTCTGCCGTTCCCAGGAGGTGTCCCGTTTATACTCGTCCCCTCGCTCGGCTGATCGAGCAATTCCAAAAACTCCCCGGCGTTGGTCCCAAAACCGCTCAACGCCTAGCCTTGCACGTTCTGCAACGGCCCGAAGCCGACGCCCAAGCCTTAGCCACGGCCTTAATTGAAGCCAAACAACAAGTGGGCTTATGTCAAGTGTGCTTTCATTTCTCCGCCGATCCCGTCTGTGAGATTTGTCGCAACCCCAACCGGGATGACAGTACCATCTGCGTCGTCGCCGACTCCCGCGATGTCATCGCCCTGGAAAAAACTCGGGAATATCGCGGTAAATATCATGTTTTAGGGGGAACGATCGCCCCCATGGAGGGAATTGGCCCCGAACAACTGCATATTCAGCCTCTCGTACAGCGCGTCAGTCAGGGAACCGTCAAAGAAGTCATCCTGGCCATCAATCCCAGCGTCGAAGGCGAAACCACCACCATGTATGTCGGGCAACTCATCAAACCCTTCACCCGCGTCACCCGCATCGCCTTTGGCTTACCCATGGGCGGCGACTTGGAATATGCCGACGAAGTGACCTTAGCCCGGGCCTTAGAAGGGCGACGGGATATCGACTAGAGAACCAGCCAGACTCCCAACCCCCAAAAGGGAATCCAGCGCAGTTTACGCTGAGGATGGCCGGGGGGCAGAATCCCGCCAAGGATAATCACTTGGAAGACACTAAATAAAACGATATCGAGGGCAAAAGCAATGGTGACGCGATCGCCGCGCAACATCTCCCAGAAAAACCCCAGCCGTTGCCCCAAATCCCCCACATCGCCCACCGCCACAAACCACACCACGGCGATCGCCCCCACCAGCAATCCCGTCCAGCCAAAGGAACGAGCCAGCCAACCCTTCTCCTGACTGGCTTGGGGATCGGGCACAGTGACACCTCGCAGCGCCATATAGGGTAGCAAAAAGATATTCGTTAAAAACATCGCCCCCAGCCAAATGAACCGACGCGGGAGGCGATCGCCGCGAGGATCAGCCAGCAACAGGGGCAAAAACATAAAAATCCAGGCTTCAGCAAAATTAAAAAAGGCCTGCGTCACCGGATGAACCGACGGCGCGGGTATCACCGTTAATCCCAACAGATTGGCAATAGGAACCACAAAAAAGAAATTCAGAGACTCATCCAGAAGTTCCTGAATCGTCTCAGGTTGCAAAGCCCAGAGGGGATCACCCGGCAGCAACAGATCCTTCGGCGAGAGAATCAACACCGCCAAATAAACCACCGTAAAGATGCCCAAACCGAGGCTATAGCCGGGATAAAGGGGACTCGATGACTCCGATAGTCCCGGTTTGAGAAGCCAGCGCGCTAGAGGTGCCACAACCCGGACAATGGACAACGCCAATCCCCCCAACTTCAACGGCGGTTCCGAAATATCCCGCGCAAAGATGAGTTGGCCTGTCTCCGCCGAAAAGCGATAGAACCCCACCCCTCGTCCATTGGGAAAGGGAATCCCCGCCAGTTCAATATGCCAAAGCAAGGCCACCGTCTCCCCCTCCCCCTCGGCGCAGTCATCGATCACAAACAGCAAATCATCAGGAACCGTGCGACAGGTTTCGGCAAAAAACTCGCGAACGTCAGCCACCCCCCGAAACGTCTTGCGGAAGTTCACATCTTCATAGACACAATTTTCGTCAATATAAGCCAACGCCCCCTCAACGTCGCGCTGGTTAATCGCCTCATACAGCGACACAATCCGTTCTCGCTTCGATCGCCTCAAATCACCCATAATTCCCTGTTCCCTGTTCCCTGTTCCCTGTTCCCTATTCCCTGTTCCCTATTCCCTATTCCCTATTCCCTGTTCCCTGTTCCCTCTCCCCTAAAGATCCCCAAACACCTCACGCACCGCCGGATGAACCAACTGATGATCTCGCACATTGACTCCCGCCGCGATCGCCGCATCCTGTTCAATAGCGCCCGCCCCCGACTCAGCCAATTTCAACACATAGGGGAGGGTACTATGATTCAACGATTGCGTTGCCGTGCGGGGAACAGAACCGGGCATATTGGGAACCCCATAATGCAAGACATCGGAGACAAGATACGTTGGATCCGTGTGAGACGTGGGATGGATGGTTTCAATACAACCTCCCTGATCGATCGCCACATCCACAATCACCGAACCCGGTTTCATCGAACCGACTAACGCCTCAGACACCAAAGTTGGCGGTTTGCGCCCCAACACCAAGGCCGCCCCCACCAGCAAATCCGCCTCAGGAACCGCCGCTTCAATGGTTAGCGGGCTACTATACACCAATTCAACCCGAGATCCGAACAGACTTTCGAGATAGGAGAGGCGATCGAGGTTGATATCAAAAATTTGCACTCGCGCCCCCATTCCCACAGCAATTCGCGCCGCCTCCGTTCCCACAACGCCGCCCCCAAGAATCGTCACCTGGCCCGGAGACACCCCTGGAACGCCACCTAAGAGAATCCCTCGCCCGCCGTGGGGACGTTCGAGGAAATGAGCGCCGAATTGCACTGAGAGTCGTCCCGCAATCACACTCATCGGGGCTAACAGAGGCAATCGGCCATCAGGGAGTTGCACCGTTTCATAGGCAATGGCCAAAATTCCCGACGCCATTAACGCTTCCGTTAACCGCCGTTCAGCCGCCAGGTGTAGATAGGTAAACAGGATGCGATCGCCCCCATTCCCCCCATTCCCATCGAGAAACCCATATTCCGAGGGGAGAGGTTCTTTCACCTTCACCACCAGGGGTTGTTCCCAAGCCGCCGCCGCCGACTCCACAACCGTCGCCCCCACCTGGCGATAATCTTCATCAGTCAACCCAGAACCCACGCCGGCCTGAGTTTCCACAAATACCCGATGGCCGCGATCGCACAACACCCGAACACTTTGCGGACTCAATCCCACCCGAAACTCCCGGTTCTTAATTTCTTTGGGAACACCAATGTCCATAAATGCCCTACCCATTCAACAGGAAAACCAATGCTCATCATTGTATCCTCTCCCGTCCTCCCCCCCCCTCGCTGATTGCCTCAGCAAGTCTCATATTGACGAAAATATTAGCGAAAATATTACCGAAAACCCGTGCAAGTCCCCGGACTCCCTGTATCGTCACTGAGATGTCCTCTTTAGATTATTTTTTATGTGATAACGTGAAGGCTTGGTAGAGAAGACCGTGGCGGGGACTGAGGAGAAGACTGAGAGTAAAAAACCCGGTGATCACCAGGACGATCGCAGGGCCAGAAGGAAGATTATAGTAATAACTGAGGTACATTCCTGTGATGCTGGAGAGGATGCTGAGAGCTGAACCCAGCAGCATGACATGGTGAAGTCGGGGAACCAGTAAGTAGGCGGTGGCCCCTGGGGTGATGAGAAGGGAAATGACTAGGATGACACCGACGGCTTTGAGGCTGGCGACGACGGTGAGGGCGATGAGTACCATTAACCCGAAATTGAGGGCGTTGGTGGGGAGTCCAGCAGCTTGTGCGCCCTGAGGATCGAAGCTATAAAAGAGTAATTCCTTGTAGAGTGCAATGATGGTAATACTAATAAAAATAGTAATCAAAACAGTATCTCGGACATCACTGGCGCTCACGGCTAAGATGTTACCAAACAAGAAATGTATCAGGTCGATTTTGGTCTCTTTTTGAATAATTGTAATCAAAGTAATGCCCAGAGCAAAGAAGGCAGAAAGGACAATCCCCATTGCTGCATCTTCTTTAATGGGCGATCGCGTGTGAATCCAAGTAATTAAAACAGTGCTGAGAACGCCGGCAATAAAAGCACCAATAAGAATGTTAACGCCAAAGAAAAAGGCGATCGCCAGTCCCGGCAAGACGGCATGACTAATGGCATCACCGAGAAGGGCTAACCGTTGGACCATTAAATAACTGCCAACGAGGGCGCAAACCAGACCGACGCAAATAGCAATCATCAGCGATCGCTGCATAAACCCATATTGCAAGGGGTCTAGGAGAAGGTGAAGGATCATGGTGAGAGAGGGGAACA
>LSZA01000119.1 GCA_001637315.1 Phormidium willei BDU 130791
TTCCCTGTTCCCTATTCCCTCAAAATACCACCACCGAACTACCCCTAGCCCGCCTCATCCACTCCGCCACTAATTGCTTTCGCCGTTCCCGCAACTGGACATCAAAATAACTCTCAAAGATTGTCTGAACAATGGGTAAAGCTGACGTAGAATAGGCAATTCCTGCTAGACCGGAGAGAACATCATGAGAGATAAAATACGGTTCTGGAATGGCAACGGCTGGCAGGCTAGTATAGCCTAACTCCACCAGGGCGATCGCCCGATGTTTTCCTCCCTCAATATAAAACAAAAAATCATTATCTTTGAGCAAAAAATATCCACAAATATGGAGATTTGGATAGCCAAATTTATCCGGGTCATACCCATGGGTTTGGATTGACTTAATTAGTTTCTTTAGTCTAATCTTTTCATAATCAAGTTTATCTACAGTTACCGGACCGAGATGTTGATTTTGGGCATACTTACGTTCTTTTACATCTAATTTTGATTCAATATCAAAGTGCCAAGGGAATTCAAGTGAGTGCCAATATCGTTGATCTAGTCCTAACGTCAAAGCTTCCAATGTATTCCCCGGCTGATAACTTTGATAAAACTCATCCATACTTTGGTCAACTTCAAAAAAATTGAGTAATGGATGTTCACCCTTCAGATACCGCCAACCATAGCCCCAAACACATTTTTCAATTGGGACATTAAAACAAAATTCATGGGAATTACGGGCAATGGCGAGTAAGCCAATATCTTGAAATGTAATTGGCTGACCCCGTTGATAGAGTTTTCTGGGTTTTTGATATTCCATGAACTGATTTTACACTCTTTCCATCCAGTCCGCCAAATATGAAATTCTCCGTTGTCGCAACCTTTCATCAAAATAACTTTTAAATATTTCATAAACTGTTGAAATTACAGTCATGGAATAGCCTGCTTTCGCTAATAATTCAAGATGTTGGCATAAAATCAAGCGTGGCATTCGTGGCACAAAAATACTAAATGTCACCGGTAAATTTTTATAGCCCAACCTTGACAATGCGGCAGCTTCATGCTTTCCTGCGGTCACATGAAAAACGAAATCATTATTACGTATCATGAAGTAACCCCAAATAGGGCTATATATTCCGTTTTTTAGCTGATAGTCTCCCGTTTGAATTGAGGTAAAAACTTGTTGAAACTTGTTTTTTTCTAACTCCAGCTTGTTCGAGTTCAGGGGACCAACTTGGCTGCTTAGTTCATTATGGCAAAGTTTCATCGTGGCAGAGTCACCACACTCTATCTGACAACGCCAAGGTAGCGTCAAAGAGTTCCACCCACCATCATGAGGTTCAAATGTAAGAGCCTCCAAAGCACTCCTGGGTTGATATTTTTGGTAAAATTTATCTAAAGTTTGATTGTTGTCATACAGGTTATAAAACGGGTTTTCACCCGCAGAAAATCGCCAACCATAACCCCAGACGCACTTTTCTACCGGAACCTGGAATGCGAATTGATACGCATCACGAGCTAGGGATAAAAACCAGGCATCTTTAAGATTGATAGCATTCCCATCTTTGTAAAGAAATTTAGGTAGGAAATTATATTTTAGGCTCATTATTGATATTTTTGTATCTATAGAATTTTTTGAGATTTATGCGATAAATAGTTTTGGGAGCAAACCCTTGTGGTGGTCGCACCTACCCAGTATTCATGCGTAGATTTTTTTGAAAAATGGTATGATTTAAAATCTAGAAACCCACCTTAGAACCACGTTTTTTTATCAAAAAAATACAGGTTTACACATCAGAGTCTAATCGTGCTAACTCCAGCCAATCCGACAAATAATTAACACGGCGTTGACGTAATGATGCATCAAAATAACTCTCAAAAATTTGTTGAGCCACCCCTCGCTGGTTCACATCATAAGCAACACCCGCCAAAAAATCCAGATGCCAAGGAGTCACCAGGCGTGGCATTCGTGGCACAATCGAGGTAAAGGTTGCCGGTAACGTTTGCGACCCTAATTCTACCAAGGCTGCCGCTCGATGTTGTCCATTGACCACCAAAAAGCGATAATCTTGGTCATTGACCAAGAAATAGCCAAAAATATGTTGGTCGGGTGACGCATAATAACTGGTCATATAGCCCATCGTCCGAATCGATTGCAGTACCTCCCGCAACCGAAACTTCTCTAAATTGAGTCGTTCTAAACTCACCGGGCCACAATGAGGCCGACCATGTTCTGGGCCTAACTTATTTTCCCCAGAAAACGGTTTCGGCTCAACCTCCACTCGCCAAGGTGTTTCCAGCGAATCCCAACCTTGAGCCGTATGATCTAAGGTTAAGGCTTGTAAGCAATTTTCAGGCCGATAGTGAGTATAAAACTGGTCTAAACTGGCTTCACAGCTAAAAAAGACATTGAGAGGGTTTTCCCCCTTCTCATAATGCCAGCCATAGCCCCAGACACATTTTTCAATAGGAACCTGGAAGTAATACTGATACGCATCCCGTGCCGTCGTCAGCCGTTTGACGTCATCCAACTCAATCGGTTTCCCTCGGCGATATATCTCTAGATGATTCCCATCATCTAATATCTCCTGCATCCGTGGATTGTCGATTGGATTGAGCATGACAACGGTTTCAAAAATTCAACAACATCAAGACTGGCGATTCACAACTGGCGATTCACAACTGGCAATTCACAACATAGAGGACAGCCCCCAGTTCAG
This sequence comes from Phormidium willei BDU 130791, assembly GCA_001637315.1. Lineage (GTDB taxonomy): Bacteria > Cyanobacteriota > Cyanobacteriia > Cyanobacteriales > Geitlerinemataceae > Sodalinema > Sodalinema willei. The sequence continues at coordinate 2,700 of LSZA01000119.1, forward strand.
AGTATCTCCAAAGTGATGGAAATCACGTGAAGGTGGGGGCTGTAACTCGTAGATGCACAGAGTATCCCTAATTAGAACAAGGTCACTGGGTCATTGCTAATGGCTTCAGTGGTGACGAAGTCGTTGGCAACCGTGCCACCCACATCACCACCCAAGTTTACACCCGGTAAACGCGCGATGAGTTTCGCGCCACCTTGGACCCCCAGGTAGAGTCCTTGCGCTTCCACATCAAAGAAGAGCTGACCCTCCTGGCTGAAGTCAACAGCGTTTAAGTCAGCGGCTGAGGTTGCCCCAATGGCGAAGGCTTCATGGAAGTAGCCCGAACCATTGAGAACGTTGTCAAAATCACCGTAGGTCGTGCCACCATTAATAGCACCAGACCCATCAGCAATCACACCGTAAAGTGCGCCGCGACCACGGAACAGCCGAACAGACTCAGAGGTCACGCCGAACTCAGTGCTGTCGAGGACAATTTTGTCCCGGCCCACCTGGAAGTTGTTGAGGGTATCAATCCCCACAGCCCCTGAGAAGACCCCTTTGGTGAAGGTAGTCCCGCTGGGCGCACCGTCAGCACTGGTTCCATTGGCACCGATAAACTGACCATTGCTACCAACAAGCAGGTTGCTGGTCGTCAACCCGGTTCCAACACTGATATCTGAGGTTGCATTATTCCCGAGGCTCAGGAAGCCGGTAGATTGGAAGGAACGGAAAGACTTCTGCAACGTGAAGCCGGTTTCAAAAGCAGAACGGAAGAGAATGCGGTTGTTGCCCCCTTTGCCCAAGTCAATCAAGTCACCATTGCTGATGCCCGAGAAATCTAGGGCAACCTTAGAGGCCTTTGCTCCCTGAATTTGGAACCCGTTGTAGGTGCTGCTAGATTCTTCAAACTGGACGCCACCACCATAGATGACATCATTGCCAATGCCAGCGGTGATGATATCGCCAAAGCCTGCCCCTTGCATGACGTTGTTCCCGCCGCTGACGCTGATGTTCAGACTCACAGCAAAAGAACTACTAAAGGAGGCACTGCTACTGAAGCCGAGAACGTCATTGCCCTCGCCGCCGGTAATCGAAATGGCTTCTTGTTCCCCTTCGGGGTTGCCTTCGGCATCAAGAACCGCACTGAGGTCATTGAGAACGATGCGGTTGTCACCGGATAATGCGGTGAAACTGGCTCCCGAGTACGCCAGGTTCACGTTGATGGTGTTGGAAATACCACCGACGAGGATTTGACCGCCTTGGAAGACGTTGGTGACGTTGATGCTAGAGGATTCACTTTGGCTGAAGTCAAAGATACCCCCTTGACCTAGGGTGAGGGCTGTCAAGGTGTTTTTACCCTGACCCGCTTTACCGGCTTGAAGCCGACCGAAGACGGAACCACTGATGTTAAATGTATTTTCACCGCCGCCGAAGGTCATGACCCCGGTTTCGGAGATACAGTCGGAGCCAGAGAGATTGACGGTGTTGTTGCCGTCGCCAGCCGTGACGTTTCCGCTAACCGTGCTACCGACATCAATCGTGTTGTCACCATCGCCAGCATCGACGCTACCCGAGACGTTGCCCAAGTCAAAGACATCGTCACCACTGCCGGTTTTCGTGATTCCTGAGGCGTCGTCGGTAATCTCAATGAAGTTGGCGCGATTACTATTAAGTATCATCCCGCCCGTTTTCAAGGAGACGGCGCGACTCTGTTCACCGGTGAAGAAGAAGTTTCCATCCCCTTGCACCACGTCTTGAGCGCCAACGGTGACGGCAATATCACTATTGCCTGCATTGACACCGATGTAGGTGTTGACACTGGCGCCAGAGAGGTCTGCTTGGATGTACTGATTAGCGGTAAAAATGAAGGTGTTGTTGCCAGCCGCACCTTCGTCTCCGCCGATGAGGGTGTCGCCGGGGCCACTTTGACTGGCATCGATGGTGTCATCTCCAGCGCCTCCCACGAGGACGTTGTTACTGGCTTCTCCTTCGGCTAGTTCAATGTCGCCCAATTTAGCGACGAGGAGATTATCGCCGGCATCACTACCGGTGGCGAAGTCGTTACCACCGCGCAGGGTGTTGCCCACGCCAATACCGATAACGGTGTTGTTGCCGAAATCGCTCTTCATGGTGGGGTTGTCTCCCCAGAACTCGGAGTCGCTGCCGGCCATCATGATGGTGTCATCCCCTTTGTCTCCAAAGGCTTTGATTTGGGCCGGAAGCGGTAACCCAGCACCGCCGGTTCCCATGAGAAAATCGTTACCAACGCCGCCAAAGAGGGAAACACCGATGCCAACATTGATACCAATGGCGAGGGTATCTCCTCCGGTGTTGCCAAACAGTTGGTGATTGTTGCCACCGGCCACATAGAGGTAGTCGTCCCCGGCATCACTACCGTCAAAGCCAGCATTGAAGTTGGCGTCACCGATGAGGATGGCCCCATCGACTTGACTGCCTTGCACTTCGAGACTGTCTGAACCTAAACCGCCTCCGAGGATGGGGTTGTCGGCGGTGCTGTCGCTACCAACGGCAACTTGGTCGTTTTCCTGTCCGCCGTAGAGGCTATCGGGACGCTCGATACTGACGGATAGGAGGCTATCGAGACCGGTGTTGCCGAATAGGAAGTTGTTGCCTTCGGGACCACCGACGATGTAGTCATTGCCGCCACGGCCGGCTATGGTGTCTCCGCCAACGACGCCTAGGAGGGTGTCGCTGCCGCCACCGCCGACGAGAATGTTTTTGCCGCCTTCGGAGACGAGGATATTGTCGCCATCGTCGGGGCTATCTTCCATGTCGCTACCACCAAAGAGGGTGGCACCGCTTTCTCGGGAGATGAGGTAGTCGTCGCCGGTATTGCCAAACATTAACCCCTGGCCATTTTCATTCACCAGGGTATCGTCGCCGGGGTCGCCGAAGGCAATGTCACCGATGCCACGGCTGCGAATGTAGTCGTCTCCGGCGTTGCCGAAGAGGGTGCTACCGGGTTCGCTGGCGTTTAAGGCACTGAAGATGGTGTCATCTCCTTCTAGGCCGTCAATGACACCAACGGTAGTTCCTTCGAGGAGGTTATCGCCTTCGTCCCCAAGGAGAAGGTTGTCGGGATTTTCTAGAATTGTAGTCACAAGGTTTCATCCTTACTCATGTGTGGATGGACAGCCCTGCAAGGAGGCAACAAAGTTCACACTCGCGTTTCTCCATTGTTAGCTCTATCGTCAGCCATGGCTTGAATGTTCGATGAGCGAGGAGGGGCCTGCCACTCTAGTCGTTTTTTCCGGATGAAGGGTTCCCGACTTGAAGATATGGCTGCCCCATATTTTGTATTGCTGATTGCCCGCAGAGGGCGTACCCCTTGCGCTAAACCTAGGGTTTGGGTTGCTAGTCAATGTGAATTTGAACGGGAAGACGCATATATGAGCCTCGGGGATCGTTGTAGGTGGAGAGTTCGTCGAGTTGGGTGTTCAGGTCTTGACGGAGTGTTTCTAGGGGTTCGGGTAGCACGATTTGGGTTGGGGAGCCGAAAAGGTCTTCTAAGAAACGTTCGGGAAAGGGTTTGATGGGGGGATATTCATGAAGGGTCCAATCGTCTCCGAGTTCTGCGGTTTCGGCGGCAAGGTCGATCGCCGTCTGTAATCCCCCGAGGCGATCGACTAATCCGGCATTTTCGGCGGCGACACCGGACCAAATTCGACCTTGGGCAATGGACTGGACTTGGTCGAGGGGCAGGTCTCGCCAAGTCGAGACTTCAGTGACAAATTTTTCATAGATTTGGTTGACAAATCGCTCTAATAATGCTAATTCTTCTGGGGTTTTGGGACGAGAAATGGTTTGGGCATTCGCCAAGTCTGAGGTTTGTACAACATCCCAACTGAGTCCCACGGTTTCGCTAAGATCTTCGATGTTAAAAAACACGCCAAAGACGCCAATTGAGCCGGTGAGGGTGTTGGGTTGGGCAATGATTTCGTTGGCGGCCATGGCAATCCAATAGCCTCCTGAGGCGGCGATGTTGCCCATAGAAACGATAACTGGTTTTTCTTCGCGCAGCCGTTCGAGTTCTTGTTTGATGACGTTTGAGGCGATCGCACTCCCCCCAGGACTATTCACACGCAAGACAACGGCTTGGACATCGTCATCAAGGCGCAAGTCTCGCAGTTGACGGGCTAGACGATCGCCCCCAATTTGACGAAGTTCCCCTTCTCCATCGACAATCGGCCCCTCGGCATAGACGAGGGCAATTTGCCGATCACTTTCGATTTGCCTTCCCCGCCCTTGACTGGGATCGAGAGCTTGAATGTAGGTGGCCAGACTCACGGATTCAAAGGATTCATCGATATCGCTGATGTTGCTAAGTTCCCGTAGGCGATTACGAATTTCTTCACTCTCGGCCAGGCGATCGACAACGCCTTGGGAAACGGCCTCTTCAGCGAGTAAAATCCCTTGGTTATCGGCAATGGTTTGTAAATTCTCGGGAGTTAAAGACCGCTGTTGACTGACGACTTCTAAAATGTCAGCCCAGACATCTCCTAAATAGGCTTGAAGTTGTTCGCGGTTTTCCTCGCTGTACTCACGACGCACTAAGGCTTCGCCGGCGGATTTATAAGCCCCCATGCGAACAACTTGAACGCCAACTCCAAGTTGTTCAAAGGTTCCGGCGAGAAATGCTGTTTCGGCACTTAAGCCATTAAAGATGGCGGCGCCGAGGGGAGCGATTGATAGTTCTGTGGCGATCGAGGCGAGATAATATTCTCGTTCACTCCAATCGCGATCGTGGGCAATAATCGGCTTACCGGTTTCGCGAAATTTCGCTAAGGCCTCTCGTACATCCCGCAGGTTGGCATAATTGGTTGGCATATCCCCCGGCGCACCTTTGAGATAGAGTCCAGCGATGCGATCGTCGTTGCTGGCCGCTTCTAAGGCCTCGACAACGTCTAAGAGGGCCAAGCTTTGTTGACTCGCTCCCTCTAAGGTTTGTTGCAAGGCGGCGCCGGGGCTGATTCGGGCGCGACTGTCTTGGATATTCAAGCCCAAATCTAATACCAGAATGGAATCTTCTTCCACTTCGGGGCCGCGAGGTGCTTGCAAGGAGATGGTGATGAGTAAAACGGCTAACCCTCCAACGCCAATGACGGAAAAGAGAATCAGTCCGGCGACGGTCGCAACAACATTTTTAAGGAAATCACGCATGACGTTGGCGGTCAGAGTAAAGTGCTGTCTTCATTTTAGGGGGTCTAAGCTATTGCTGCGTTGTAAATCCTTGATGGTGCGGTTACCGGTGCAAAATAAGACGGTGGCCAGTTCGCTGTTGAGTAATTCCACCAGTTGATTAAGGGTGTCTGGGGAGTCGGCGGCGGCTTTGAGAAAGGGGGTCGCCAATCCCGCTAAGTCAGCCCCGAGGGCGAGGGTTTTAGCGATGTCTAAGCCGTTACGTAAGCCCCCTGAGGCAATCAGGGGAATGTCGGGAGCCTGCGATCGCACTTGCACGAGACAGTCAGCGGTAGGAAGGCCCCAATCGGAGAACAAGGCCCCTAAACGACGTTGGCGGATATCTTGGGCGCGTTTTCCCTCGACGTTGGCCCAGGAGGTTCCCCCCGCCCCGGCGACATCGATCGCCTGAACTCCAACGTCAATCAACTGTCGCGCCATCTCCCCAGAAATGCCATTGCCCACTTCTTTGGCAATCACGGGAATGGGAAGCAGGTAGCACAGCCTCTGTATTTTGTCAAGCAGTCCTTTGAAATTCTGGTCGCCTCGACTTTGAACGGCCTCCTGGAGAGGGTTAATATGCAGAATCAGGGCATCGGCTTCGAGCATGGCGATCGCTCGCTGACATTGATCGACGCCATAGCCATAATTCAACTGCACCGCGCCAAGATTGGCAAATAGGAGAATATCGGGGGCTTGCGATCGCACATCAAAGGTATGACTGAGATCCGGGTTTTCCACCGCCACCCGTTGCGATCCCACCCCCATGGCTAATCCTTGGGCTTGAGCCACTTCTGCTAACCGTTGATTAATCAGTTTGGCTTGGTCGGTTCCCCCGGTCATCGAGGAAATCAGCAAGGGGGAACCTAGGGATTTGCCTAAAAATGAAGTACTCAGGTCAATCTCGGCTAAATCCAGTTCCGGTAAACAGCAATGACGGAAGCGATAGTGTTCTAGCCCAGTACGAGTCTCTCGGAAGTTGACATCATCTTCGAGGCAAATACGAAGATGATCGGCTTTGCGGCTCTGGGTTTGTTCAGACTCTGTAGGGTTGACAGTCATTGCGATCGCAATCAGGTAACAAAAGAGGTCTAAATTAGGATAACGTATAGATTTGTAACCTCAACTCCTTTTTATAACTGCGTAATAACCGATGATTATCATTGACGAGAAAAGCATTGTTAAGGAATATTTCAATACGACGGGTTTTGACCGCTGGCGACGAATTTATGGTAAAGACGAGGTCAATAAAGTCCAACTGGATATCCGAGAAGGACACCAGCAGACCATTGATAAAGTCGTCGGTTGGTTGTCGGCCGATGGCAACCTCGGGCAACTGACCATCTGCGATGCGGGGTGTGGTGTAGGCAGTTTGAGTTTGCCTCTAGCTGACGCGGGAGCGACGGTTTACGGCAGCGACATCTCGGAGATGATGGTGACGGAAGCCCAGGAACGCGCTCAGGCTCAACTGAGTGATAGCTCCCGCGTCACGTTTGAGACGCGAGATCTCGAAGAGATTTCTGGCAACTTCCACACGGTCATCTGCCTCGATGTCCTGATTCACTATCCCGATGACAAGATGGATGAGATGCTCTCTCACCTCTGTTCTCTGGCTCAATCACGGGTAATTTTGAGTTTTGCACCTAAAACCCCCTGGCTCACGGTGTTGAAGAAGGTCGGTGAACTCTTCCCTGGACCGAGTAAGACGACTCGCGCTTATCAGCATCGTGAAGCGGATATTCTGGCAATCTTTGCTAAAAATGGCTTCCAACCCGCTCGCACGGAAATGACCAGCACTCGCTTTTATTATTCTCGTTTGGTGGAGTTGGTGCGGGGTTAGGAGTCTCACTCGTGTCATGGCTGAAGCCGTGACACGGGTGCTAGGCGGCTCTGCCGCCTGAGAGTGGGAGGCAGAGCCTCCCAAGGGACGTTCCCAGGCAGAGCCTAGGAACGAGGAGAACGAGGAGAGAAGCTGGCTATTACCTTCTTTTGCCTATTCCCTATTCCCTGTTCCCTGTTCCCTGTTCCCTATCCCCCTAAGGCATTGTGATAGATGACCTGGGTGGGATAGGCGAACTCGATGCCTTCGGCTTCAAAGCGACGCTTGAGTTCTAGGTTGATTTGCTGTTGCGCATCCATGTACTGGGTGAAGTCGCTGCTGTTGACGTTGTAGACGACTTCGTAGTCAAGGCTGAAATCCCCGTAGGCTAGGAAATGAGCGCGATCGAAGGCAATGGTTTCGATGGGGTCGATGATGTCTTGGATGATTTGGGGAATTTTTTCGAGTTGTTCGACGCCGGTTTCGTAGGTGACACCGAGTTTAAAGACGATACGGCGGGTTTGCATATGCTTGTAATTGCGAATGCGAGATCCCGTGAGATCGGTGTTGGAGATGACCAGTCGTTCACCGCTTAAACTCTTGAGACGAGTGGTTTTAATGCCGATGTATTCGACGGTTCCGATGAAGTCACCCACGATGATGAAGTCTCCTAACTCGAAGGGGCGATCGAAGACAATGGAGAAGTAGCTAAAGAGGTCTTGCAGGAGTCCTTGGGAAGCCAGGGCGATCGCAATCCCCCCAATCCCCAAACTGGCAATCATGGCTGAGACATTAAAGTTGAGATTGTCCAGCAGGAAAATAAAGCCGATCGCCCAAACAACCACTCGGATGGCAGGGACGAGAGAATTGAGGGTCGGCTGTATATTGGGGTTGTTTGCCTTGATCCCATATAGGATTAAGCCATATTGAATGACGGAGACCACGAAACGGATGGCAATGACCGTGAAGGCGATCGCCCAGATGCCGTCTAAGAGTCGATCCAGAATCGGGTGTAGGGTTAACCCATTGAGGGCAACGTAAAAAATCCCCAAATAAAAGATAGGGATCAACGCTCGTTCAATAATTTTAATTAAGCTATTATCTAAACTCGCGTCGGTTTGTCGCAACCATTTTTTAATTTTACCCAAAACAAGGTTGGCAACAACTTTAATGACGATCAGGCCAAGAATAATAATCGCCAAGGCAATGAGATAATCTAAGACCTGATTCCCGAGAAATTCTTGTTGGCTGAATTGACCTAAGGTTTGCATGAATTCTGTTGACATAAATTTCAATCTGATGTATGTCAGCAATTGTTGACATTTTAATTTTCTCCCCGGTCAGCTAAAGAGCGCGATCGCCAAATTGACGGCTTCAACAGAGTCGTCAAACGCTTATCCCGAGAGATTTAGAGACTTTCAGCGATTGCCTCAAGGCTGAACCGGAGCCAAGGTGTTGTACATTGTTAGTACAACATACCGATGGTGTATAATACACTAGACCACACTAAAGCGTGCTTGTCACTCAGGAAAAACCTCAGATTATGGATACAACACAGGAACGAAAGCTGGCATCTTATCTTGCAGTAGGCGAGAAGTCTGTTGAGTTTTCGATGTCTCTACCGCTACGGATAAAGCGGTCTCTCTCGACATCTGTTGATCTCCTTTTCGATGTCTTGCACCAAATTGAACGGAATTTAGACACGCTATAACGGGTGATTTTTAGCCACTCCGACCTCCTTGCCAACCGGTAGTAAGGACGAGTAGCCGTGGCCAAACATCAGAGTTTATAGACCCCTGTGGCGGGGGGTATGTCAGAATCTAGCTTGGGCGATCGCCCTTCCTAATCTCCTACCATTGGGAACGCGATCTGAACCATCTTCTCCCCGGTGAGTGCGATCGCCTCCCTCAACCCCAACCCCCTTGATTCTCAAACAAAACCCCCCAGTGCCAGCACCAGGGGGAGTTTCCATGTTCAGACTAGCCGCATCTAGCGACCAATTCCCACATAGCGGAAGCCAATGGCCTCTAATTGAGTGCGATCGAGGAAGTTACGACCATCGACTATAATCGGCGTATGCATTAGACTCGCCATCTTGGTATAGTCGAGTTCCGCAAACGGCTTCCAATCCGTCACCAAGACCAACGCATCACAACCATCTGCAAGCCGTTCGGGATCGGTCTCCACATAGACCCCCGATAAACCCGAGCGTAGGCCCGTTTGCGAGACAATGGGGTCATAAGCCTTCACCTTCGCCCCGAGGCGGTTCAGATTCTCAATCAAGACCAACGAGGGTGCATCCCGCATATCATCGGTATCCGGTTTAAAGGTTAAGCCTAACAAACCGACAGTTTTCCCCTTGAGAATCTTCAACTCATGTTGCAGTTTCTCCAAGGCCATCAGACGCTGGCGTTGGTTCACCTCAACCGCAGACTTGAGCAATTGAGCATCATAGCCATAATCATCAGCCGTGTGAACCAAGGCTGAGACATCTTTGGGGAAACAAGAACCCCCCCAGCCAATCCCAGCATTCAAGAACTTATTGCCAATGCGCGAGTCGAGACCAATTCCCTTAGCGACCTGGGTCACATCGGCGCCGACGCGATCGCAGATATTGGCGACTTCATTAATAAAACTAATCTTGGTCGCCAAAAACGAGTTCGCCGCATACTTAATCATCTCCGCCGAACATAAATCCGTCATCACCACAGGAACCGGCGGTAGATCCTTCTCTTGCGCCACCTCACGATTGACAATGGGAGCATAGAGTTCCTGCATCATCGTCAAAGCGCGATCGCTATTACTTCCCAAGACAATGCGATCAGGGTTAAAAGTGTCATACACCGCCGACCCCTCCCGCAGAAACTCAGGATTACTAACCACATCAAAATCTACCTCGATATGGTTAACCAAATCTTCCCCAGTTTTTCCCGATCCCACCAGGGCCTTTTCCCGTTCCGCGATGCCATCGAGGACAATCGTGCGCACCCAATCCCCAGAGCCAATGGGAACCGTCGATTTATTGACAATTACCTTATAGCCTTGCTTGAGGTGAGCACCAATTCCCCGGGCCACCGCCTCCACATAGCGGGTATCACTTTCTCCCGTGGGTAACGGGGGCGTTCCCACCGCAATAAACAAGATATCGCCATGATGGACTCCCGCCTCTAAATCCGTCGTGAACTCAATGTTGCCACTTTGGATGGCGGCGGTCATGATTTCAGACAATCCCGGCTCATAAATCGGCGATCGCCCCGCCTTCATGGTTTTGACCTTTTCCTCGTTGTTATCGACGCAGATTACCTCATGACCGGTGTGAGCCAAACAGGCCCCCGTCACCAAACCTACATAACCTGTACCAATCACACAAACACGCATAGCTGTTTTGTCCTTCAACCTTAAAAAACTGTAAAAAAACGCCGCTACGACCGAGCGTTAGCAAGCTGTCGTCCACTAGCTTAGTCGCAAACTTCAGCTATCCCCAATCTGCGGCTTTTATGTCAACACACCCGGACAGTCTTAATTTACGCCAAGCCGAGGCGATCGCGGAAATCGGCAATCGTTTCCTTCAATCCCTCTTCCAACTCAATGCTCGGCATCCAGCCTAACCACTCCTTCGCACGAGTGATATCCGGTTGTCGCTGTTGCGGGTCGTCTTGGGGAAGTGGCTCAAACTGAATCTCCACATCTGGGTTAATCAGCCTTTGAATCGTCTGAGCCAACTGCAAAATGGTGTATTCATTGGGATTGCCGATATTCACCGGCCCAATATGCTCCTCATTGTTCATCAACTTCATCATGCCGTCGATGAGGTCCGAGACATAGCAAAAACTGCGAGTTTGCAAGCCATCCCCATACACCGTCAGGGGAATCCCGCGCAACGCTTGGACAATAAAATTACTCACCACCCGTCCATCATTTTCCTGCATTCGCGGTCCATAGGTGTTAAAAATCCGCATCACCCGAATATCCACATGATTCTGACGATGGTAGTCAAAGCAGAGGGTTTCAGCGATGCGCTTCCCTTCGTCGTAACAGGCACGGATCCCAATTGGGTTCACATTGCCCCGATAGGCTTCCGTTTGTGGGTGAACATTGGGGTCTCCATAGACTTCTGAGGTTGAGGCCAGCAACAATCGGGCATTGATGCGTTTCGCCAGTCCCAGCATATGCAGCGTTCCCAAAACGCTGGTCTTCACCGTCTTGACCGGATTGTACTGATAATGGACGGGAGAGGCGGGACAGGCCAGATGGTAAATCTGATCGACTTCAACACGAATCGGTTCGGTAATATCGTGGCGAATCACCTCGAAATAAGGAGAATCCATCCATTGCAGGATGTTGTGTTTGTTTCCGGTGAAAAAGTTATCGAGACAAAGGACCTCATGTCCTTGTTCCATCAGGCGATCGACGAGGTGGGAACCCAGGAATCCCGCACCACCGGTGACTAATATTCTCATGAACCACATTGTAGGGAAAACCTGACCTCTACCGTAGCCTGCGATCGCCAAACTGTCTAGTTTCTACCTATTTTCCCCAATCTTGAGTGAAACACCGTTACACAC
>LSZA01000120.1 GCA_001637315.1 Phormidium willei BDU 130791
TCAGGGGAGGGGTTTAGGGTGTTGTCAGGTTGACCTCAGCCGTGGACATTACCCTTTAATATTACGAAATGTTGCAGTTTTCCCCTAGGGGATTCGAGGGGTTTCTAGGTAAAAATACTGGTATTACTGGGTTTTCCCCCTCGTCATCTCTGTCTCTGGTTCTTGTACAGTATTGCTTGAGATAACGAATTGTTGACTTCTGTAACATTAGTGACAATTTAGGTAGACGGGATCGGCGGGGGCTTTTAACCTGAGAGGGGTTAGCCCAGAGACGTTCATCTAGGTTCGCTGGCCCTGATCAGATCCGATGAGTCGGGTCATCCCAGGACAACGACAGTCGAGCCGGGATGTAAAACTGGATCGTTTTGTAGAGTTTTGTAAAGTTTGCTGAGGTCATCTTCGTTACATAAGAGGCTCGTTGTTAGACCCCTCTTGGGCGGTGACGACCTGGGTTTCTCTTGCAGACGAAATCTGTGGGATTCCCCTTCAATCAAGGCTCGTTGGCATGGAGGCGATCGCCGCCTTGCCGGTCAGACCGAGAATCACTCGGGCGACGGGTCAGGAGTTGGTCTCATCCGGTCGCTTAAAATCTTTACAAAACGTAACTCACAAATGCTCTGTGGCAGTGTATAAATTTATCGGAAGGGCATGAGCAATTCGACGGAAGTTGAGTTTCAGCGATTTTCGCGCTCTCTCATCTAAGACAAGAACTTTCTCAGTTTTGTCAGCTGTCGGGTTCTCGCCCAGGCTACCGTCTAGGAGCCAAACCGTTAAAATATCTCGTTTGAACTAGACCAGCCCATCTCAAGTTAAGTAGGAGATTAATTCATGTTCGACGCATTCACTAAAGTCGTCTCTCAAGCTGACGCTCGTGGCGAGTACCTCTCTGCCTCCCAGCTCGATGCACTGCAACAAATGGTTGCAGACAGCAACAAGCGCATGGACTCGGTTAACCGCATCACCAGCAACGCGTCCACCATCGTTGCCAATGCAGCTCGCGCTCTGTTCGCTGAGCAGCCCCAACTGATCGCTCCTGGTGGCAACGCGTACACCAGCCGCCGCATGGCGGCTTGCTTGCGTGACATGGAAATCATCCTTCGTTATGTCACCTACGCCATCTTCTCTGGCGATGCTAGCGTCCTCGACGATCGCTGCTTGAACGGTCTGCGTGAAACCTACGTGGCTCTGGGAACTCCCGGTGCTTCCGTTGCCGTCGGCGTTCAAAAAATGAAAGAAGCAGCTCTGCAAATCGCAGGCGATCCCTCTGGAATCACCCCCGGAGATTGCAGCAGCCTGATGTCTGAAATCGGCACCTACTTCGATCGCGCTGCCGCTGCTGTTGCGTAATTCGCAACCCTTGCAGTCTGGTCATCAGACGTCATCGATACCCCATATCGATTCCAACTTTCAAAATTAATTTGAAATTGTAACACAGGAGATTATTCAACAATGAAAACCCCGTTAACCGAAGCCGTCGCCGCAGCTGATTCTCAAGGTCGTTTCCTGAGCAGCACCGAAATCCAAACCGCGTTTGGTCGTTTCCGTCAGGCTAACGCCAGCCTGCAAGCTGCTCGCCAACTGACCGACAAAGCTCAGTCTCTCGTGGATGGCGCTGCTCAAGCGGTCTACAACAAGTTCCCCTACACCACCCAAATGCAGGGACCGAACTACGCTTCGACCGCTGAAGGTAAAGCCAAATGCGCGCGTGACATCGGTTACTATCTCCGCATGGTCACCTACTGCCTCGTGGCTGGTGGAACCGGTCCTATGGACGAGTACCTCGTGGCTGGTATTGACGAAATCAACCGTACCTTTGAGCTGTCTCCTAGCTGGTACGTTGAAGCTCTGAAATACATCAAAGCCAACCATGGTCTCTCCGGCGACTCCGCTGTTGAAGCCAACTCCTACCTCGACTACGCGATTAACGCTCTAAGCTAGATCGCCCTTCTAGCCCGGAACGGTAAGCAGCTACAGAGCCTTGATGCTTGAAGTTGTTTTCTGTTCCGGGCTGTTTTTATATCCGTCGTTAAAAAATTAGGAGGATAGACTTTGGCTATTACTACCGCTGCAACCCGTCTCGGCACCTCGGCCTACGATGACACGAACCGAGTTGAACTGCGCCCCAACTGGACGGAAGACGACGCTCAGATTGCCATCCGTGCCGTCTACCGTCAGCTTCTGGGGAACGATTACGTCATGGCATCAGAACGCCTGACGAGTGCTGAATCGCTATTATGCGATGGCAGCATCACCCTGCGCGAGTTCGTTCGCTGCGTGGCTAAGTCTGAATTGTATAAGACAAAGTTCTTTTACACCAACTTTCAGACTCGCTTTACCGAGTTGAACTACAAACATCTACTCGGACGCGCCCCCTACGATGAGAGCGAAGTAATCTTCCACTTGGACTTGTACCAAAACGAAGGCTACGACGCTGACATCGACTCCTATGTCGATTCCGTCGAGTATATCGAGAACTTCGGCGACAACATTGTCCCCTACTATCGTGGGTTTAACACCCAACGGGGTCAAAAAACCGTGGGCTTCACCCGTATGTTCCAGTTGTATCGCGGTTACGCTAACAGCGATCGCGCCCAACTGCGAGGTTCAGAATCCCGTCTGGCTCAAGAACTCGGACGCAACAGCTCCTCGACTGTTGTTGGCCCCTCCAACTCAAACGAAGGTTGGGCCTATCGTCCCTCAAAAGCTGGCGTGGCCCCCTCTCGGACCTACGGCTTGTCCGCCACCGGTGACGCCGACACTCGGATGTACCGCATTGAAGTGACGAAACTCTTGGGACGGAACTATCCCAACAACCTGCGTCGTGGTGGAACTCCGACCGTACGCCGTAGCAGCCGTTCCTTCTTTGTTCCCTACAACCGCCTCTCCCAAACCTTACAACGCATTCAGCGTGAAGGTGGGAAAGTGGCCAGCATCGAACCCGCTAACTAAAACGGGTTAACACCGGAGAATTGAGGTTAGATTCAAAACCTCAATTCTCCCTCAGCGTTAAGAGATGGAGACAGCTTACCCCTGTCCCATCTCTAAGCTGATCACAGTATGGATTTGGTACACCCAATTACAGAGGAGTTGAGAAATCACCATGATGGGTTCTACAGCGCTCAACAGTAGCACTCCGTCTGGGAGTCGTATGTTCCGCTATGAAGTGCGCGGACTGCGTCAGTCTCCCGGCACAGATAAGAATGATTATCCCATTCGTAGCAGTGACAGTATTTTTATGACGGTTCCCTATAACCGCATGAATGAAGAAATGCGACGGATTACCCGCATGGGTGGAGAAATTGTCAGTATCCAGCCCCTTGAATTTGACCCCGAAGGCAGTTCTAACGGAAAATCCGAAGAGTAAGCGCAAGTCTCGTTTTTTCATGCAACCGTCTGAACCCGAAGTCGCGATCGCCGCCGAGTCTTGGACCACGGAACAGGCGATCGCCAATTTACAACAAACCGACGACCCCAGCACTCGCTACTATGCAGCTTGGTGGCTGGGGCGTTTTCGTGTCCGTGACGATCGCGGTCTCGAGGCTCTGATTGAGGCTCTCGGCGACACCATAGACCGTTCCCCCGGTGGTGGCTATCCCCTCCGTCGTAACGCCGCCAAAGCCCTCGGGAAACTCGGGGACCGACGAGCCGTTCCGGCTCTGATCGACAGTTTAACCTGTCGCGATTACTACGTTCGCGAGTCCGCCGCTCAAGCCTTAGAATCTCTCGGAGACCCTCGGGCCATTCCCGGTTTGCTGGCCCTTCTCGACGGAGGCGTAGAAGCCGCTGTCCGCGTCCCCGGTAAACCGCACCTGGTGCAGCCCTACGATGCGATCCTAGAGGCGTTGGGAGCCTTGAACGCAACCGAGGCTATTGAGCCAGTGCGTCCCTTCCTAGACCACGATGTGCCTCGGGTTCGCTTTGCCGCCGCCCGCGCCCTCTATCAGTTAACGGGAGACGAGCCGTATGGCGATCGCCTCATCGCCGCCCTACGCTCCCCTGAATTACAACTACGGCGGGCCGCCCTAATGGATGTCGGAGCCATCGGCTATCTCAAAGCCGTCACCCCCGTCGCCGAAACCTTAGCCGAAAATAGCCTCAAACTCATTGCCCTCAAAGGGATTTTGGAACATCACCTGGCTCAAATCGATGACCTAGACGAAGCGGCCATCGAGATCATGACCCACATGGATAACCTGTTGTAACCGCTAGAGTTTGTTTGATGACCCTCGACTCTCTTCTTGCTGACGTTGACCAAGCTGATTCTGCGGTCAGTTTGCTCATGGCCGTGCGATCGCTGGCCCAAAGTGGCGATCCCCAAGCCATCCCCAAACTTATCGAAGTCTTAGGTTTCAACAATCCCGGCGCAGCGGTGGCTGCGGTTCAGGGGTTAGTGACTATCGGGGAACCTGCCGTAGCGCCCCTATTAGAGCATCTCGACGGCTATAACTATGGGGCTAGAGCCTGGGCCATTCGCGCCTTAGCCGAAATTGGCGATCCTCGCGCCCTAGACATCTTACTCAGCGCCGCCGCCGATTTTGCCCTGAGTGTCCGTCGCGCCGCCGCCCGAGGTCTCGGGACTCTACAATGGCAGGCCCTGGAGCCATCCGAGCGCGTCACAGCACAAAAACGGGTGCTTGAGCGATTACTCGAAGCCAGCCAGGATCCCGAGTGGGTCGTTCGATATGCGGCCATTGTCGGGCTAGAATCCCTCGCCAGAGGACTCGATGACCCCGAATTACGAGACCCCATCCAGCAATGTTTGCAGCAGCTGTGTCAAAGCGATGCCGAAGTGGCCATTCGAGGGCGATCGCAGTTAGCGCACCAGCAGTTCACTGACGACCGGTTAAATCAGGCGGGAACCATCGGCTTGAATCACCTGAGTAGCCTCAAATTCAGGAAATCCCAGGGAGGATAACTCATCGTCGAAACGGCCAATCACCGTCAGAGACTGACCCGGTTGAACCGGTAACACCCCTCGGCGCTCATCCCAGAGTGTTTCCACCTCAAAACGTCCGTTGGGCGTATCGATGAGAAAGTCATCTTCATCCGTCAAGCGGACTACCGTTCCGGCTAGGGTTTGTCCCGAGAAATTGGTGAGGGGATCAGGCGTCGAGTCAGGCGTCGAGTTAGGCGTCGAGTTAGGCGTCGAGTTAGGCGTCGAGTCAGCACCAGGACTCAAGCGGGTAATCTCATTGCTGTCGATTTCGCGGCCGTCAAACTCATCAACACGCACCATCAGGCGATCGCCCACCGAGAGATTGAGGTTGCGAGCATCGGTTCCTTGAGGATCGACAATATATTGAATACCATCGACATCGAGCAGAAAGTCATCTCCATCATCCCAGAACCCTACCAACGTACCGGTTACATTACGGTCTGAATTGACCATCGGAGATCCCGTGAGGGGGTCATTGGATGGGGGAGTGGGTGCGGGATTTCCAAACCCAACCGCGATCGCCTGGTTAAAATCCACGGATCCCGTCGCACTTCCCTGGCGTCCTTCCCGAGCGCCGTGATAGCGAAAATGCTCCCAACCTGAGGAGACGCTATTAGCCGCCACAGCCGCCGCCACATCGGGATTAGCTTGCAGATAAAAGTTTTCGTCAAACAGGTCCGGAAGCCGTCCTTCGAGGGCGCCATGGTTCCAGAAATGTTGAGCTGGATCGACCCCAGCCGCCGCCACATCAGGGTTCTCTCGCAAGTAGCGATCGCCGTCGAACCCATTCAGCCCAGACCCCGGTGTCGTGGTGGGGGCGCCTGGAGTCGCCGCTGCAACGCGAGTGATGCTGCTGCTGTCGATTTCACGACCGTTAAATTCATCAACGCGCACTTCTAGGGTTTCCCCAGGAGAGAAGTTGAAATTACGAGCCGCCGTTGACTGGGTATCGACGATGTACTGAGTTCCGTTGGCCTCAAGGATAAAGTCATCGCCGTTATCCCATAAATCGACGAAGGTTCCGGTGATAATTCCAGAGGCGGGGGTGTTTTGAGAGGAGTCGATAACGCTCATGATCGGTTGTTGAGTCTTGAAGTTAAAGGGTCAAATATCTGGCGGCTGTTCGCCTGATAGGTATGACTATAGGGAGTGATCATGACCTAAAAATGACGATTTAAAATTTCCTTGAACATTCATTTAACCTTCAAGTTGACTTCAACCTGAATTTAACTTGAATTTACGGATCGCCTTATCTGTTATCCTTAACCAGACTCAGTAAAACTACTTAAATTGCCGATCGGTTTACCTCATCTTTTTGACTGAATATCTACTGAAGCCCTGATTAACAAATCGAGAATCCTACTTAAGACTTTCGGCGATCGCCTGTTCTAATTCACCCTTCGAGAGGCTCGTCAGAACAAAGACTTCCTGAACCGTTTTGCCAGCGCGGGCGATCGCCTTATAGCCTCCCCGAATCGGCACCGACACTCGTAACTTTAACTTAGGAATATGACCGCGCGATCGCGAAATCACTCCCGGAGTAATTGTGCGAATGCCTTGCCAAAGCACCAAGCGCTCCAACAGAGGAATCAAGCCATCAACATGAGTTGAATGATTCAGAACCAGACGGCCACTATCTTTAGAACCCATCAATCAAAATTCTCCCAAAAACTAAAAAACAATTGTCTTGAAAAACAACAAAAACCCCGATTTTCAAATTTGAAAATCGGGGTTAACGGTCATTTACTCCGACCCAGGAGGCTGACTATCTTGAACCTTTTTCGGACGAGGTGTCGGCCGATTTCCCTTAGCACCCGGTCCCGACTTACGGCGGCCAGGGCGACGATTCTGGGGAGACTTCGAGCGAGACTGACGTTTCGGAGGCATTACCCCCATATTATCCCCCGTCAAAATCACCAAATCTTGGCCGCGACGCTCGACCTCAAACGACCAAAAATGGCGTAACACCCGTCCCGAGACCGTCCCTTTCAGAGCAATCTTGAAAAACTTGGGCGGTTGTCCCGCCTTACGGGGGCCTTGACGAATTTTAACAATCACGCGGGCGTCTTCCTCCGAATAAAAGACGACCTCACCGCGAACCGAGAAATAGCCCTCATGAACCTCCTCAGACGACACTGGAGGACGTTCAGGATCACAATCTTCTTGATTGAGGTTTTCGGGTTCCCAAACCCCCACAATTTGGAGATGGAGATTCCCATCACGCTGGCCCGTTCTCGGATAAACCACCCAAAGATGGTCTTGGTTCAAGTCAATATGGTTTTTGACCAAACTCATGACTCGTCCCAACAAGACCGCCTCAACCAGGGTGTCATCACTGGTATGAAGCGCTCCTTGGGTCATTTGCTCCTCAGAGGGCATATAGCGGCCACGAACCACACCAATCGCTCGATATTGTCGAGGTTCACTCGGGGCAGGAATGGGAACTGGGCGTTTCGGCGCTTCAGACTCCGGTTCAGGCTCAGAGGCGGCTGTTTCGGGAGTCGGTGACGGCTCAACCGGTGGGGGAACGGGGGGTTTTGGGCGTAACAAAGCATCCGCTCCCAATTCACGAGGAGCGTCAGAGACGGACTCTTTAGGGTCTTCTGGATTGGGAGGATGGAGTGGAGACGGCATCGTATCATTAAAATCGGAATTTGGACGAGAAGAGGAACTCATAAACCCTCCTAATAGCGGAGATACATCCATCAATAATCCTGCTGATTCATCGGTAACAGCCTAAAGTAAGACAGTTCAACAAATACGGCTTGCTGTAAAATAATCCTTTTACAGCAAGTGTTTTAGGTTTAACTGATGTACTACAATGTCTGTCAAATAATGACTCAGCAGAATAAAAAACAAGCTCACTAGCGCAGCCAACACCTGACAGGGCGAGGATGACCAGAAGCCAAGGAGAATGGCGATCGCAGTTGCGAAACCCGGTTCCACTCACCCATGGATATCACCATCGACATCAGCAACGATCGCCAATCGATGAAGACCGCAAATCGTTGGCGCCATGGGTCAGCACACCGAGTTAGATCAACTATCTCACATTCCACCTTAACGATTGATTTCAGGTCTGTTGTTAACAAATCGGGAACCAATCGTGAGTTGGAGTCAATCATCGATGATGACGAGCCAACCGCTGACTGCGATGAACCGACACCCATGACGGGTTATCCTCGATGGACATTAATATCCATTAACGGACATCAAACGCCTCAATCTTAGCCTTGGCATTGACCCATCGTGTTGAAGTGGGGTTGAGACTAACCAATTCCCGTACGGGTTTGACTCCGTTGAAGTTGTTCGAGGAGAGTGCTGCGATCGCCGGCCGCCGGCAAACAACTCAACCCCTGACAAACTAACCCCACCGCTCCTTCTGGGAGTTGATCAACCACCTTAAACACCGTCGCCGGCAAATAGCGTCGTTTCAACAACTCAAACTCAGCGGCCGTCGTCCGCACCAGCGTTGCATTCTGAAACCAATCGAGTCCCGCAAACAAACTCGGACAGGCTTTGGGCATTTTCTCCAAAATGGGCAAAAATGCCGTTAACACCGCCTCGGCCCGCTGCAAATAGAGCAATTCCTCACTGTAGAGAGACAACCGCAGCAAATTACACACCGCCACCCCATTAGCGCCCGGCGTGGCATTATCCGTATAAGACCGTTCTCGGGACGATCGCCCCACCACGGGTATCTTGAGCCGCATTATAATAGCCGCCTAACTCATCACTCCAGAGATGCTGATCAAACTCCGCCTGCACATTAATCGCCGCATCGAGATAATCCTCAGCCCCGGCCTCCACTAAATCCAAAAGCGCCTTCACAAATAAGGCATAATCCTCCGATTGAGCCAATACAGAGGGTGTTCCATCATAATTAAGGCGATAGAAGCGGCCCTCAATCCATTGATGATCGAGAATAAAATCCGCCGTGCGACGGGCCATAGCCAAATACTCCGGCATCTCAAAGGCCACCGAGGCTCGGGCCAACCCAGAAATCACCAAACTATTCCAGGCCACAATCCCCTTAGTATCCGTGACTGGCGGAATGCGCCCCGGCCAGACTCGGGTTTTCGCCTCCTGATTATCTCGGGCTGGGGTGATGGGAGCCTCTTGTGTTGCCTCCGCCCCGTAGCGTTGGCTAAACAGGCGTTGAAGGGCTTGTTCTGCGATCGCACTCAAATCACCCCCCTGACGACGTTGCAAGACAATCTTGCCCTCAAAATTCCCCGCTTCAGAGATATCAAAGGCCGCCTGCAAAGCCTGATACTCCTCATCCGTGAGACACGCTTGTAACTCAGCGGCGGACCAGACATAAAACGCCCCCTCTTCCGGGTGAGCCTCGTGAGGAGTCCTAAAATTATCAGCATCTTGAGCCGCATAGAAATAGCCCTCGGGAGCCATCATCTCCCGTTTGAGCCAAGACACCGTTAAGCGCACCGCCCGTTCGATCGCAGCATCCTCAGATCCCAAACTGTAAAGATTCGAGAGATACTCTAGGATTTGTCCATTGTCATAGAGCATCTTTTCAAAATGTGGCACCGTCCAGGTTGCATCAACGGTATAGCGGTGGAATCCGCCCGCCACATGATCGAAAATCCCCCCGAGAACCAAATCAAAGCCCCGTTTCTCACAGCGCGGTTGAGCCACAAAGTCCTTATCTAACGCAAAGCGGGTTGCTCGTAGTGCAGTTTGGGCATAGGGCATCATGGGAAAACAGGGCGCTCCCTCGGGTTCGAGGATGCGAATGCTGGCTTCTAGCCCCCGTTGTAGGAGTCCATCATCTGAGAGAGAGGATTGACCCATGGCCTTGAGTTGCGGCGGAATCTCAGCGGCTTGTTGCAGGGCCGTGAGCATATCATGACTGATGTTGTCGAGTTTTTCCTTTTGGTTGTCATAGTAGTCCCGTAACTGGGTCAAGACTTGTAGGAAACCGGGACGACCATAACGAGGTTCTGCCGGAAAATAGGTTCCGCCATAGAAGGGAACGAGGCTATCGGGGAGGAGAAAGACGTTAAGGGGCCAGCCTCCTTGTCCTGACATCAATTGCAAGGCTTGCATATAGAGGCTGTCGATATCGGGGCGTTCCTCGCGATCGACTTTAATGGGGACAAACTGGCGGTTGAGATAGTCTGCAATTTCGCGATCGCAGAAGGCTTCTCCTTCCATGACCGTACACCAGTGACAACTGGAATAGCCCACAGACAGAAAGATCGGTTTATCTTCTTGGCGGGCCAGTTCGATGGCTTCATCACACCAGTACCACCAATCGATGGGATTCTCAGCGTGTTTACGAAGATACAGACTTTGACTGCTCGCAAGACGATTGGTCATGATTCTATCGGATGAATGAGTAGACAGGGGTTCGTGGGCCAGAACGCAGCATCGAGTGGATGGCGATCGCCGATACGTCTATCGTGACGGATGAGCGGCAAATCCCAAAATTATCGAGCCAAATCATCGGGCCACTGGGAAACGGTCAGGATTAAGGCGAGTTTATCGGAAGTGGGCCAGGGCGAACCTCTAAGGTGAGTCGCTCATCTCCCCGGGCAATCTTGAGTTGCAGGGGGTCTCCGATGGCGGTATCTTCTACGATACGCTGCACCCGTTCAAAGTCTATGACGGAGCGCTCATCAATCGCCAAGATGACATCGCCGAGTTGTAAGCCAGCGGTTTCAGCGGGGGAATTGGCGACGACATCGACGATTAAGACTCCTTGGCTGACGCTAATCTGAGGAGGATTCTCCTGTTGTGCCAATTGTGCCTGAAGTTCCGTATCGAGGGTTCTCAGGCGAACCCCGAGATAGGAATGTTGCGCGACACCGTTAGCGATAATTTGCTGACCCACTCGTAGGGCGGTTTTAATGGGAATGGCAAAGCCTAAGCCTTGAGCGCCATCGAGGATGGCGGTATTCATGCCGATGGCGGCCCCGGAAGCATTGAGGAGGGGACCACCAGAGTTCCCAGGATTGATGGCGGCGTCAGTTTGAATGAACCCCACCCGACGCTCAGGAACGCCAATTTCGCGGCTACTGCGTCCGGTGGCGCTGATAATGCCCATGGTGACGGTACGATCGAGGCCGAGGGGGTTGCCGATGGCGATCGCCCATTCACCGGGTTTAAGGGCATCGGAATCGCCGATGGGAACGGGAACTAGGCTCACATCATCGAGTTTGACCACTGCCACATCGGTGATGCTATCTTGTCCGAGGACAGTTCCCCGTAGGCTGCGGCCATTGTGGAGAACGACGCGCACTTGTTCAGCGTTATTGATGACATGGGCGTTCGTGAGAACATGGCCCTGGTCATCGATGACAAATCCTGTTCCTGCGTTGTGGGAGTAGGGAGGATAAGGAATTGGATCTAAGGGGTCTAAGGCCTGCAAATCTTCTTGGGAATAGAGGCGTTGGGGTTCGATGCGTACCACGGAGGCCTCGACTCGACGAACCGCGCGAACGATGAAGTTGGTTTGATCAAAGCCGGGTTCTGGGGCGGCGTGATTCTGGGGGTTACTGATGGGGGGGTTACTAACGCGAGGGTTGGGGAGGCGATCGCCGTCAGGTTGAAGTGGCGCAAGCTGTTGAGGGGGTGGCGAGGGTGAACCGAGAGAGTTCTGGTTTTGCCGGCGCCCGATGGCGATCGCGACCATTAGCCCCAGTAGAAATATCCCCAAGCCCATCGCCCATTGAGTCCTGGGATGTTTCGAGTTTTGGCGAGACAATGCCATTGACCTCTATTGCGCTGCGGCTTGGATATCATGTTGATATTATAGAGGGTCTTGTGGAGATTTGTTGTTGAGATCGAGTTTTGCCGATGTTTTTCGGGTTAGGTTATCTCATCAAATTTGCTTTTTTACTGGTTCAATTATTATGACTTCTAATCATCCTGAATCCTTGAATTTAAAGCCATTAGCTCCCTATGAAGATCGGCTTCTCAATGCCCTGGCGTTCTTTCGCACCCAACGGGACAGCTCAACTCAAGCTCGTCATTGTTTAAGTATGTATTTGCGCCAATCAGAGGCGCGGATTATGTCGGAAGTGGGTTTTTATGCTCAAGAAGTGGGGTTAACGGCTCGGGAATTGTTGGAGTTAATTTATCAGGATCCCAATCAAGCACAATCGCTGATTCAGAACAAATTAGGAATTGATATTTTTCAGGTTTTTCCCAGTGAACCGTAGGGGCGAAAAATCCCCTCCTGGGAGGGGCTAGGGGTGGGTTCCCCTATAATATTGTCCCCAAGGCAAGCCACCCATAACACCTCAAGCGTCGGGGCAATCCCTTGTGGTTGCCCTCCTGGGGGGAGCGCGTCATACTGGGACAAGGTCTATGAGGAGAAACAGCCATGTGGCGGCGACTGTGGCGTTGGCTGAAGCAATTGTGGGCGAGATGGCGCGGGACTTCCCCGCCCGTTGGCGAGTCTCCTCAGACGACCCCAGACTTGGTCTCCCTCAGTGATTCCCGGTACGAGACTCTGTTTTTCTAAGCTTTCGGGGGTAGAAGTTCGATTCTGAGCTGAAGGATGTGGCTGCTGCATTCTTGATAAAACTTCACTCTCCAATGATTGGGGGGAAAGCCTTTTAACGCCCATTCTTAGGGGTTTCCAACTTTGGCTTTTTATTAAGAAATAAAAAGATTTTCAAAGTGATTTTTATTGTTCCATTTATAAATACTAAAATCCTTAACATCTAATGATAAAATTCGTCCGGTTTGGTATTCTTCTGCTAACAGAACCAGAGATGCGTCATATTGACTAAACGTTTTTTTAGCTGCTTCATGGTAGTTATCATTTTTGTTGGCTAAAGCCACCCAAAACCCAGTATCAACAATAATCATGGTTCGCGATCAGTTTCTTGTAGTAATATTGATTCGCAGTTTTCAGCTAGGTCAGGTTCAGCTTCAATACAACCAATAAAGCCAATTTTACTAAAATTTTCCAGATGATTAGTAGAATTAGTTGAGAGTTTTTGATAATAGTAATCAAGAGCGACTCCTAAAATTTCATCGGGATTTTGTTGGGTTTTTTGTTGGATAAAAGCCAGTTTTTGTGCTTGTTCGTCAGTGAGTTGGGTGGCAATTTCCATGATTTCCGTTTTCGGTTGAGCAAGTTATGGATATTCTAACCTAAAAAATGCTGATGATGAAGCTCACCCCACCTCGCCCAAAGCAAGTCGGGTGAGCTTCATGAGGAACAACTTTTGGAAATGCTAATTAGTAGGGGCATAACCCACCCCTGCCCCTCCCAGGAGGGGATTTTTCGCCCCTACAGCGGATTGGACAACCTCAAGACGGGGTGCTGGAACCCTTTGCTCCGGTGGTCATCAATGTTTTGCGAAGTTGGCTCAACTCCTAACGATTTAGGGTTTTTCAGGAAATGGTGAAACCCTGACCGTCGGGGCAATCCCTTGTGGTTGCCCTCCAGGGGGGAGCGCGTCATACTGGGACAAGGTCTATGAGGAGAAGCAGCGATGTGGCGGCGACTGTGGCGTTGGCTGAAGCAACTGTGGGCGAGATGGCGCGGGACTTCCCCGCCAGTTGGCGAGTCTCCTCAGACGACCCCAGACTTTGTCTCCCTCAGTGATTCCCGGTACGAGACCCTGTTTTTTGGACTGCTGGACGGTGTAGAGGCGGGATGGACCGCGCAACAGGTGGCAGAACACCTGAAAGGGCGATCGCAAGACCCCTGGTTTCTCAACTGGTTACAGCGGTTCAGACAGAAGCTGATGTCGTCTCGGGTTCCGAATCAGGAACTGGCGCGGCGCATGGTGCGGTTGCGCGGTGAAGGCTGCGATCCTTTGGGGGAAGCGGCGGCGGAGATTGGCGAGGCGTTGCTGGCGCGGGAGATACCGGAGGAGGTTGAGGGGGAGAGTGAGGAGGAGGTGTCGGAGACGGGAGGGGAGAGGTTGCCGGTTTCGAGTGAGAGTGAGGAGGAGGCGGAGGTTTGGGTCGAGCGTGGAGTGGGTTCTGGGGTAGATGAAACATTTGAAGAAGTGCTGGAGAGATGGAATCGTGTCCTAGCTCTCAATTCCAATGACAACGAGACTTGGTTGAACCAAGGGGCTGCACTCAATAACTTAGGGCGATACGAGGAGAGGTTGCCGGTTTCGAGTGAGAGTGAGGAGGAGGCGAAGGTTTGGAACAACCGAGGGGCTGCGCTCGGTAACTTAGGGCGATATGAGGAGGCGCTGGAGAGCTTTGATCGCGCCCTCGCTCTCAATCCCAATG